>JANNEF010000033.1:0-1699 GCA_031378375.1 Verrucomicrobiota bacterium
GTGAAGACGTAGGCCGCGCCGGAATTGACGGCGCTGTTGTCCCCCTGAGTTCCGGAGCCGCCGGTGAGGGCCCCATTCACCCCGGTCGCGTTGCTGTCCTCCCCCAAGGCCCCGACCACCAACGTGTCACCCGCGATCGCCACCGAGTTGCCGAAGGAGTCAAAGTCACCGGTGTTGCTGGCTTTGAGATAAGCCTGTTGGGTCCACACACCGCCGCTGCGCGTGAAGACGTAGGCCGCGCCGGAGTTGTCGGCGCTGTTGTCCGCCTGGGTTCCGGAGCCGCCAGTGACGGCCGCATCCACTCCGGTCGCGTTGCTGTCCTCCCCTGATGCCCCAACCACCACCGTGTCGCCCGCGATCGCCACCGCGACGCCGAATTGATCACCCTCCCCGGTGTTGCTGGCTTTGAGATAGGCCTGTTGGGCGATGGGGTCAATGGTGAGCGGGTAGCGCGCTCCGCGGTCGTCCACGAGGAGCTTTATGATTTCGGATTTGCGATTGGCGATGGGGACGGAGTCCGGCGCGGTGGAGTTGGACGGGGAAAATCCAACCGTCAAAGTTGAAGTGACGGCGGATGATTCATCGGAAGTTGGGCCTTGGCGGTTGGTGGTTGGATGCGCTGACTCTGCTCCGATCTCGAAGCAGGCGGGAAGCACCCGGCCATCGGCATCCCAGACTTTCAGCCCGGTGTAGTTGACAACCGCCGCGCCCTGGGCGTCCACGAAACGCACTCCGCGTCCGTCCGGTTCGACCACCGGGCGCAGGGTGCCGCGGACGGCGAGGGTAAAGGTGAGCGGGGGCTCGGCCCGGGCGAAGTCGTCGCAACGAGGCAGCCGTTGCGTCACGGTGAAACCGTGTTCGAGACCGCGCGAGTCATTCACGAACCATTCCTCCACGGCGGCATCTCGCGCGTAAGTCAACCGGTGGCCATCGGCCTGCACCGCCAGGGTGCCGGTGATGGCCCTCTGCCGGTCGCCCAAGCCATAGCTCCGCAGTTCCAGACCCCACGTCCACCCGCCCTCGCGTGGCCGGGCGACGAAGCCACGCTGGTCGAAAGTGGTGAGCCATTGCTGGCCGGGATTGCGCGCCTGCCACACCCCGTCCTGGGTCGCAGCACGCTGGAAAGCATGGCGCCCCGCCTCATACGCCGCGCGGATGCTCTGCCAGTCGGCCCGGGCGAGGCCGTCGGGCACCTGGTCGGGCGAAGTCAACAGGCGGGGTTTGCCCGGCGGGGCGGCCGGACAAAGCCCGGCGTTCAGGGCGAGCAGCAAGAAAAACGTGAGCGTAATTTCAGTCTTCGTGCGAATAGCTTTGGTCGGGTTACGGAAACGGTTTTGGAAATCTTCAAATCAATGACACACGTCCCCGGCGAAGCCGCTCCGATCCGGAGCGCGGACGGACCCGCTTGGCAGCGGGGTTCGGAAGCGAGCGCCGGACAACCCCAGGCCGAGGGAAGACAAACGGGCCGTTACTGCGTTGCCGTTTCATGGAGAACGAATCTGTTGTGCGCGAGGAAGCTACCGAAACACCGGTTGGAGTCAACTATGAGGTAGTGGTACCAGCAATTCTCACTATGCAGAATGGGGCTGGGTGTGGCCGCGTTCAGCGAAGGCGTGCGTGCGGTCTGGCAGCGGGGCGCTGGTGTTGTCACACGATTGTAACTTGTACTTTTAGCCCCGTACCGGCATCAAGGGGCGCG
>JANNEF010000061.1:0-3821 GCA_031378375.1 Verrucomicrobiota bacterium
GGGTGTTTTCAGACATGGCCGGAGTGGTGCGCACTTTGGAGGCTGGCCTGCCACGGCTGGCTTCGGATCGAGATCGCGTCCGGAGCATCTGCGCCTGGCCCTGGATAGTTAGTCTCACCTTGAACGCGAACTAGAATAAGACAGAGAACCTCACAACGAGAACTCGCCAGATAGACTCGGTTCCCCTCGATCGCTGGGGAAGACAGCAAGCCGAGATTTTCCCAGTCGTTCACCTTCCCCGACTTCAATTTAGGGATGAGCAATTGCCAGAGCAGCCCGCCATGCTCTTCGTCCAGGCATAGCAGCACGCTACGGTCGCCCTGGTGGCGAGGATCTTTCGGACTGTCATTGTTCGTGCCGATGAAAACTTTTCCCCCGGCAACCATGGGACTGCCGAAACCCAGGGAACCCAGTTTGGCGACCCATTTGATGTTTTCGCTGGTGGCTGGATCGAAGGTTTCGCGGCCCGGAAAAAATCTGCCAGGACGGAAGGTGGCCGGCAATCCGGTAGCAGGCGAATACATGTTTCGTCCGGGGTCGATCCCACCCCACATCGGCCAATCGTGGGCGCGAACAGCAGCAAGTAAGGCCATGGCCGAGCGATGATCCACAGTTGCCTCCTCGATTCGCTTTTGCTGACGTAACAGGCTGGATCGGTTTAGCAGATAGGTGGCTTGGCTTTTCTCCGGCCAGTGATCGGCGGCGTGCGCCACTTCAATGGCCCGAGAATAGGCCTCGAGCGCGTCGTCGAAGCGATTGGTTCTCTCCAGGAACGCTCCTTGGTCATTCCAGAGATCTGCGTGGAGCGGCCATCGCGCAACGGCCATCTCCAGGAGTTCCAAGGCACCCGCGAGTTGATCGCGTGAAGCCAGGACTGCGGCGCGCACGCAAAACACTTCCGGTTCGTCTGGCGCAAGGGTCAAAGCCCGCCGGCTGAAATAATCTGCCTCACCCGCCTGCCGCGGATTGTCCCTCGGGTCTTGCTCCAAAAGATGACCGGCGAGTCGGGCCATGACCAAGCCATTCGTCGGCTCCAACCGCAGAGCTTCATAAAGTCCGGCCAGGCGATTTTCCTGTAACCGTTGCTGGACGTATTCCGGAACGGTGGTTGTGGTAAACGGCGTCAGCGGACGGGAATCGAGGTCGGCGAAATACCACTGCGCCCAGCGGGTGTACAAGTCCTCACCCGCAATTTCTGACAAACGCTGCCCGACCTCCAAGCGTGTCGCCATGGGAACGAGCTGGACGACCCGCTCATCATTGAGTCGTTGGCTCGCCACCGCCTCGGCCAACTCCGGCAGCCAGCCGGGAGCCCGGTTCGGAGCAGACGGGGAATTGGACGCAACGTTCAATGAAGCGTTTGTGCGAGACGAGCCGGCAGGTGTTGCAGCAGGGGCGAGCAACCCCAATCCGCCATAACCGAGGCGTATCTCCCAATGGCTGACCTTTCCTCGGTTTTGGCCATCCTCCGCCATGACAACGGTGGTGATTCTGCGACCGTCCGGGTTTAGCGTGGCGGTCGAGACCCAGAGACGGTTCCCCGTGACATCCGCGGGTGCGAATGGCTCGGTGACCGGCAAACCGGTGTAACCATCCCAAACCCGCACTTCGCCACCGATCGTGACTACCCACTGCCCGTTTGCAGCGAACTGGGCGGAACGGATTCCCGCCGCGTCCTTCATAGTCTCTCCCAAGGGCTGGCCGTTGGCCGCATCCCAGATCCGAGCAGCCCCATCGGCTACCACGAGTATCCGCTGACCGTCGGGACTGAACGCACTTGGAAAATGGGTTGGACTTCGACCCAGCGGGACTTCCGCCAACAGCCGGCCGTTGGAAAGCTGCCAGATCTGCGCGGCAACCCAGGAAGTCGTAAGCAATCGCTCACCGTCCAAGCTCAAAGCCGACCAGCGGACGCCTGAAACACCCTGTGTGTCAATTCGCTGAATGGTCACTTGGTCGGTGCGATAATCCCACACGTGAACGCCGTCCAGATACCTCACGAAAACCCTCCGACCGTCCAAGCTGAAGCGCGGAGATGCTTCATGTATGCGTGGGAATTCTTTGTGGAGAGGAGGCTCGCTGTTCTGCGTATCCCAGAGTTGAATCTCCAGGTTCTCAGTCCCGGCTGATGAGATCATAACCCATCGGCTATCGGGACTAAACTCACGGAAATGGATATTACCGCGTGTCACGAGCGGGATGCCAATTCTCTCACCTGTGAGCAAATCCCAAAGCTGAACGGTGGCGACCTGGGATTCCATAAGCACCGTAATTACGCGGCGACTATCCGGGCTGAAATTAACCGAATCAATGCGCGTGGCGGCCTTATGTTTCAGTTCCCGAAGCGCTGGCTGGTTGTTTCGCGCCTCAAAAACTTGCACGGTGTTAGAAGCAATGTTCACCATCCATCGGCCATCCGGACTGAACGAAGACCGATCGTTTTGATTGCTCCTGGTGAGCGGTGGTGCTGCCACCGGGAAAACAAAACTCCGCTCCGCCAGCGTGGCCATAATCCGCCCGGCCGCCACCTGGTTGCTGGGATTGTCTCGCACCATGCGCGCAAAATAAGCCAGGGCAGTGGCGGCTTTGTCCTCGCGCAGCAGCTCCTCGGCCTTTTGGAGTTCCAGATTCTCCAACGCGGTCGCGGCTTGAGCAAAGGCGCGCTGCGCATTCTCACGCTCCCGCTCCACACTGGCTTTCGCAACGGTCTCCGCCCGCGCCTTGGCTTCGGCCATCCTGCGGGCCGCCTCCGCCTCCTGCCATTGCCAGACCACGCCCGCCAATCCAGCCGCGGTGATGAGCACCACGCCGGCGGCCAACGCGGCAATCGCCGGTTTGCGGCGTGCCCATTTCCGTGCCACTTCCCACCGACTGGACGGCCGCGCCAATACTGGTTCGCCGCGCAACCATCGCCCCAAATCCTCTGCCAATCTCTCCGCGGAGCCGTAGCGGCGCTGCGGATCCTTTTCAAGGCACTTCAGGCAAATGGTTTCCAAATCCCGATCCACCGCTGAGTTCAAGTGACGCGGGCGCTCGGGATCAACCTCCATTACCTGCCGCATCGTTTCGGCCGGAGTCGGGCCGCGAAAGGGCGCGCGTCCGGTCAAGAGTTCGTACAAGACCGCGCCCAAGCTGTGCACATCCGCTGCGGTGGACAATTGTTTGGTTTGGCCGGCCGCCTGTTCGGGGGCCATGTAGCTGGGCGTGCCCAGAACCGTGGCGCTTTGGGTCAAGGCGCTGTCGCGTTCGAGAAGTTTTGCCAGCCCGAAATCAGCGACGTGCGGCTCGCCCGCTGCATCGAGGAGAATATTTCCCGGCTTCAAATCCCGGTGAAGAATCCCGCGCTGATGCGCGTGATGTACCGCCCGCGCCACCTTGGCCATCAACTCCGCCGCTCGACGTGGACTGAACTTCTCCCGGGCCAGCGATTGCCTCAGCGTGCCGCCTTCCACGAAACGCATGCTGAAGTAATGCTGGCCTTCGTGCATCCCGATTTCATAAATAGGGACGATGTTCGGATGCTCCAGCCGCGCCGCCGCCTCAGCCTCGGTCTGGAAACGCTGGACCATGGCGGGCGAAGAGAAGTCGCCCGCGAGAATCATCTTCAACGCGACGATACGGTTGAGGCTCACCTGGCACGCCTTGTAAACCACCCCCATGCCGCCGCGCGCGATTTCTTCCACTAGTGTAGTGTCTCACAAAACACTTTACTAAGTGGACGAAGTTGTGCCAGGCTTTCGACATGGCTCGCCCCAAACTGCCACTGCACCTGTCCGCAGAGCAACGAACGGAACTTCAACGCTTGGCCCGAGCACCGGGCA
>JANNEF010000063.1:0-9315 GCA_031378375.1 Verrucomicrobiota bacterium
GTCGGTAACGATTCAGGCGCCGCAGCGCGCGCGCCAGCGTCCTGGACTGCCCCAGCCCACAGGCGCGTTGGCCACCGGCGCGGGCCGCACCACGGGGGCCGAGCTGGTTCCGGGCGGCAACCCGTTGGCGATTCCAAAAGCGGTAGAGGACTACCGCACTCCAGGACGCTGCGCGCGGGGCGGGCGCGTGAGATCGCGCGGAGCGTTTGGAGTGCGGAGACTTGTCTCCGCTTTTGTGGTGCGGGGGTGGCGGCGCGTGGAACCGGCTCCCGCCCATGCGCCAGCGCCGCGCCGGGGCGATCTTTCGGCGTGGACGGTTGCTGGCCGTGGCGTTCGACGGACTGGCGGGAACATTCGCGCGGGTGGCGGCGTCGTTCGTCCAACTGGCGGCGGCATAATCTTCCCTGTTGATGCCGTTCGCGGCGCTGTCAGCGGCATAATCTTCCCTGTTTGCGCCATTAGATCGACCGTTCGTGGCATTTCCTGCCGGTTTGGGCGCGCTCGTGGAACTTTTTGCCGCAGTCCCGGTAGGGACATCGCGCCGCGATGTCCCCGCCCGCGTCCAGCGGGCGGAACGCACAAGCCCGGCGATGCCGCCGGCCTCCAACTCAGGGCGACCACAGATGGGGAATTTCATCTGCGGTGCCCTGAATCTGCGGGAAATTCATCCGTAGGGCAGGGGGGGGGCGGTCGTAATCATCAGCTTCAACTCCGGGCGGAGAGACTGCCTCCCATTCCGGCATCGCTTCTGCTACGCATCAGATGACTGGTGCGTCATCAGTCTGCAAAAACAAAACAGAAAATATAGCGGAATCACATTTAACAAAATCAAATATATGGCCATCACCGGAAATGCCTCCTACATCTCCACCATCAACGAGTTCATCGCGCATTGGGAACAGTGCAACCTGGCGCTCGCGCCCCAGTCCCTCCTCGTGCGCCTGCCGGACTCGAACACCACGCTCAATTACACGCAGTTCGTGTCCTTGCGCGATACGCTCCAGTCGCAACAGAATGTCGTGCAGGGTTGTCGCATCAGCCAGCAACTCGCGCGCGGCGACATCAATCTGCAAAAGGCGGCGTTGCTCGCAAAGTTCAGCGAGTTCACCAGTCTGCTCGACGGCTATTACCGCAACACGCGCTATTACATCGCCCGGCCCTATGCGCCCAGCCTGGGTGACGGCCAGGAGGTCTTCACCCATCCGATGGTGGATATGATGACGTTGTGGGAGGAAATGAACGCGGGCATCGCGCCCGCCGGCGTCACCCTGCCGATCATCCTGGAGGATAATGTCACGGACGGCGCCTTTGCCAGCATGGTGGCGGCGCTGCAATTCGCCTATGCCACCGAGCGGCGCAAGGCGCAATATGTGTTGCTGGCCCGCAGTGATCGGAATTTGATTCAGGATCGGGCTTATGAGTTGATGAAGACGTATAGAGACGCGGTGCCGGGCAAGCTGATCGAGTTCCCCGCGCTGGTGGAAACGATGCCGCGGTTGTCGCCGTTGCCGGGTCATACGCCGCAACAGGTGAATGCGAGCGCAATCTTTGAAGCGCCGAATTTATCGAAGGTGGTTTATGAGGCGTCTGATGATGCGATGTTGGACAGCTATCAGTTGCGCGGCAACGCGGGCGAGGAGTATAGCGAGGAGGACGCGGTGGTGGTCGCCACGCGCGGACCGGGCGAAGCGCGCGAGTTTGTGACGACCTTCGGGCTGACGCAGCCGGGTGCCGGGGTGGCGCTCAAGGTGTTCGTGATCCTCACCACGGGCAACGAGGCCGGCAGCGCGGTGCTGCTGGTGCAGCGCCCGGCGAGTGTGCCCCTGGCGGCGTAGCGCAGGCGGGAAGTAACCAGTCCGCCAGCGCGTCGCCGGAACGACGCGCTGGCGGCTGCGATCCTGGGCACCGCCAGCGTCCCGGGCGAAAGCTGGCCCAATCCCGGCCAGGTGGCAATGCCGCAAGTTCTTGCGCGCGGGTTGGGGACGAGCCATCATGAGGGTGATCATTTTGACCGAATCCATGAGCACCTCAATCAGAAGAACCTTCGGATGGACTGGACTTCGCCTCGCGCTGGCCGTGTGCGGTTTCCTCAGCGCCGCTCTCGGTCCGGCGTCGGCGGGCACGATGACCACCAGCGCGAGCGCGCCCGTCGTGGATGGGTTCGACATCGCGAATCTGGGGGAACAGACCGGCAGTGACAAATTCTGGGCGGAGAGCGGCACCGCCGCCGGCACTGCGCATGGGCAGACCTTTCGCACCGGGAGCGCCGCCGTCTGGCTTCGCTCCGTCACTTACAAAACCATCAGTTCAGCCAGCGCCACGCCCACGAAGACCTATGTGGTGCGCATCGGCAAAGTTTCGGGCACCACCTTCACGCCGGTTTACACCCAGACGTTCACGCAGACGAACACCTGGGGCACCAGTCGCTACATGACGTGGACCTTCACGACGCCGCTGGTGCTCGACGGCGACACGACCTACGGCGTGGACATCGGCATGACCAGCAGCACCTCGACGTGGCAGACGGGCATCCCCTACATGGTGGTGACGGCGAACGAATATCTCGGCGGCCAGTTCTACACCTCGGGAGGGGCGTCACCGGGAGTGGGCAACAACACCGTGGCTTTGAGCGTGAACACGGACCGGCATTTCCATCTGGACCTGGCCGCGCCCACGGGGCCGACGCTGGCTTTCGTCGCGGGCAATCCGGCGGACAATTCCACGAACGCGCTGGTCCGGGCGGAACTGGTGGGCACGTTCAATCAGAACCTCAGCCTGGGCGCGGGCGACATCATCATCCGCAACGTGACCGCCGCCACGGAAACCAATCTCGCGGTGAACGATCCCCGGATTTCTCTCTCCGAGAATCTGCTGAAGATTGCCACGCCGGGCTTGATTGATTGGGGCGGGAGCTACGCGGTGCGCATCGCTCCGGGCGCGCTCCTGGGCAATGGCGGCTCGGCTTTCGCCGGACTCACCAACAACACGAACTGGAATTTCACCGCTGCCGCCGCCGACCCGTTGCTCGCCGCCATCGCCGCGCTGAAGAGCCACATCACCGGCGCCGCGCCCCTGACCAGCAATCAGATCGCCGGCCACAGTCGGACCATCGCCACCGAATCGCCGCGCTACGGCGACAGCGCCACCAACATCGCTGCGCTGTTCAGCCTGATCACGACTTATGACACTCGAATCGGCGCGCTCTGGGTGGCGACCGGCGACCTGACCCGCGCCAACGAGGCCGATGACGTGACGTGGACGATCTATCGCACCATGCAGGCGATCATGGATTTCATTTACAACGCGCCGACGCTCGTTCAGCACGAGGCGCTGCTCCGGGGATTCAAGTTCGGCAGCTCGTCGAATTTCCCCGGCACCTGCGTGGCCCCGCCCACGAATCAAACCCGCACCGTCGCCATCAACGGCAGCTTTCCCGACTCCTTCGGCCGCACCACGCAGGGCTGGAGTGAGCCGGCCCGCAAACCCACGGGCACTTATCTCGCGCCCGGCACCGTCGCGACCGTGACCGTGCCGCCGTCACTTGTCGGCCAGGGCTACCGCATCCGCGTGGGCGCGCAGTCGTGGGATATGTCGGGCCGGCCCACCGTGCGGCGGCTGGATCGTTGCACGCTGCTTTACGACATCAATTCCACCAACACCAAGGTCGCCAGTCCGCTGGGCGGCGGCATTTACATCGAGGTGCCGAAGGGAAAGAACGCCAGGGTCGTGAACGTCACCATCACCGGCGCGGCGCGTTCGCCGTATTTTTCCGCGAAGAGTTTTCACCAGACCACGCTGGCGGAATGGGTCAACACCGAGCGCACGCAGCCGGGGCCGTGGGCGGATTTTCAGAGCGACAAATACATGATGCAGGTGCCGCGCAGTTGGATTTACGCCCTCGCCGATCCGCTCACGCTGATGACCAACTGGGACGCCGCCGTGGACGCCTGCAATGATCTGATGGGCTTCCCGCGCCTCCGGGGGAAGGAAGCCATGTATGATCAAGTGGACGTGCTGCTCCGCTCCTCCGTCTATGCGCCGGGTTATCCGGCGGTCAATCAGAGCTACAATCCCGACACCAGCTACGGCGGTTACGGGAGCAGCTATCTGGTGCGCGGCCCGCAGAACGCGCCGGACTACCAGTTCCACGAACACGGGCACGGTTACTTCTTCCCGAAGTTTGATGGCGAGCAGGAATCCACGGTCAACCTGCTGCATGTCGCCGTGATGACGCAGAAGTTCGGCAAGACCTTTGACCAGGCGCTGCGCGAGTCCAACGGCTACGGTACGTTCTGCACGCTCCCGAACGCGGCTGTGCTGTGGATGACGAGCTTCAACTTCTCGCCCCGGGAAGTGCCGATGGACGACTGGGAAAAAGCCTACCAGCCGCAGGGCCACGCCAAGTTTGCGGACATTGCGCGTCTCTTCGGCTGGAGCGGGCTGAGCAACTTTTGGTTTTACCACAACGACAAGGACGACAAGGGGCAGTCCTACTCCACGAGCACCGACACCCTCATCCTTCAGCTCTGCAAATCCGTGGGCCGCGATGTCCGCCCGATGCTCCACTTCTGGGGCATTCATCCGGTCAACGCGGCTTCTCTGAGCAACTCCATCTCCGCCGCGCGCCTCAAAGTCACGGTGGAAGTCTATGATCGCATCGTCCAGTACCAGGCTCTCGTGCCGACGAACAACGCCACCTACCAGAGCTGGTGCAGCAACTGGTGGGGCCGCGCGCCCACCATGAGCGGTTACGGGGTCGAGCGGGAGCACGCGCGGCAATGGAGCACCAATCTGCTGAACGGCACGGACACTCAAACGCGGTTCCCGACGGAAATTTTTGATGCCACCGCCTCCATGCAGGTCAAGGCGCGCGTGCAGGAAATTCTCAATCTCTACTACCCGGCCGGACGCCCCACGGACTACGCCGCCTGGGACACCAACTTTCCCGGCTTCAATTTGAGCAACCCCGCCGCCGACCTGGACGGCGACGGCGTGAGCAATGATCAGGAACGCATCTGGGGTCTCAATCCCACCAACGCTGCTTCCTCCACGCCCTTCACCTCCATTGCCGCGCTCAAGTCCACCGGCACCTTCATCTACACCCGGCGCACCACGACGCTCACCGGCCTGAACTTCACCGTGTGGACCTCGACCAACCTCACCGCCTGGACGCGGGACACCGGCGCGACTCAAACGATCAACTCGACCGTGGCGAACGTCCAGACGGTGACCGTCAGGTTGAGCAGCGCGCTGCTCAACCAGCCGAAACTCTTAGTCCGCATGCAGGCCGCGCCATAAAAAATCCGCTTCGCCACCGCTCCCGCTCCAGACCATGAAGACAACGAAACTGACCAAGTCTCTCCGTTCCCTCGCCGCTGCGCTGGCGCTTCTCGTCGTCGCGCCGCTTCACGCGGCGATCTTCTCCAGCAGCGGCAGCGCGCCGTCGGTTCAGTTGACGGACATCGCGAACTTCGGCGCGCAGACGGGCACGGACAAATGGTTCTTCCAGACGGCGGATGAGGCCAACCCGTCGGATGCGGCGAAGGGCCAGACTTTCACCACCGGGCCTTCGGCGATCCTGTTCAAGGCGATCACCTACAAGATCAGTTCGGGCAACATGAAGGCGGCGCCGACGACCTACACCATTCGCCTGGGCACGGTGTCGGGCACGACCTTCACCCTGCTGCACAGTGAGACCAGCACGCAGACGGTGAGCACCGCCGCGGGTGCTTACATCACCTGGACGCTGGCCTCGCCGATTCTGTTGGCGGCGAACACGACCTACGGTGTGGATGTGGCCATGAAATCCGGCACGACCTGGCAGACGGGCATTCCCTATCTGTCCTACTCCGCCAATACGAACAACAGCCGCGTCGGCGTTTACTACGATTCCGGTGACGCGGGTGTGGGCGGTGCCAGCATCATCATCACCTCGGGCCGGGACCGGGTGTTCCATGTGGACTTGGAGGATCCGATGCGCCCATCGCCGCTGGACGGGGCGACGGTCCTGGCCGGCAACGTGGCGCTGATTTGGCGGAACTTTCCTCCCAACACCGGGACCAATGTGTGGGTGGATGTCTGGTTTGGCACGAATGCCGCCGCGCTGGTCAAGGTCGTCAGCGCCGCGCTGAACACGACGAACCACACGGTCAACGCCCCTGGCGGCGGCACTTATTATTGGCGGGTGGATTCGTATCTCAATGGCGTGCCCACGGGAACGCCGGTCGCCGGCACGCGGTTCTCCTTTGTGGTCAGCGACAGCGACGGCGACGGCCTGCCGGACTCCTTCGAGCTGGCGCACACGACTCCGCCCTCGGCCACTGCTTTGAATCCGGGCGACGATCTCGACAGCGACGGCCTGACGAACATGCAGGAATATCAGCGCGGGACGTTGCCGCGCGACGCCGACACGGACAATGACACGCTCAACGACGGCCCCGAATTGACGGGCGTGGGCAGCCGTCCGCCGACCAATCCTTTGCTCGCCGACACCGACGGCGACGGCCTCAGCGACGGAGCCGAATCGAACACCGGCGTATGGAGCAGCAGCACCAACACCGGCACCAATCCCACCAAGACCGACACCGACACCGACGGTTTGAGCGACGGCGTGGAACGCAACACCGGCGTCTTCGTCAACGACACCAACACCGGCACCAGTCCGCTGAACCGCGACAGCGACGGCGACGGCGCGGGCGACTGGTATGAAGTCACCGCCACTTTCACTAATCCGACCATCGCCACCAACAAGCCGAATGTTTCCTATCCGCTGCCCGATCCGGACTCCTCCACCGGCGCGACCAACAAGCGGGTCAAGGTGTACATCCTCTCCGGCCAGTCGAACATGGTCGGCTTTGGCCGCAAGGACGGTAACGAGACGGGCACGCTCGAAACCTTGACGGTGCGGCAGAATAAATTTCCCAACCTGATCACCGGCACGGGCGCGTGGACGAACCGCAACGACGTGAAATATCGCGGCGTGATCTCGGCCCTTGGCAACGGCACGCTTGGACCGGGCTTCGGCGCGAACGCGAATTCCTTCGGCCCCGAACTCGGCTTCGGCCAGGTCATGGGCTGGCATCACGATGAGCCTGTGCTGCTCATCAAGACCTCCATCGGCAACCGCAGCATCCTCTGGGACATCCTCCCGCCGGGCGGCCCGCGCTTCAACTACGGCGGCAACACTTACGCCGGCTACGGTGACTCGCCGAACACCTGGCCTATTGGCGGCAGCCCGTCTCCGTTCGTGTGGTATGCCGGGAAACAATACGACGACTTCTTCCTCGCCGAGTCCGACATGCGGCCCGCGCTGGCGTGGACGAGCGGCACGGCCTACCCGAATGGCTGCCAGTTGCGGCGCAACGGCGTGAACTACGTCAGCAAGTCGGCGCACACCTCCGCCGCGACCTCGGAGCCGGGCGTGGGCGCCACTTGGTCAACCTACTGGAGCGTCTATTCCGTCTTCAACGTCACGGACATTCTCGACAACTGGGCCACGCAATATCCGCAGTGGGCCGCGCAGGGTTTTGAAATCGCCGGCTTCGCGTGGTGGCAGGGTTTCAACGACCAGTCGGAACCCGCCGCCAGCCGCTACGAGAACAACCTGACCAACTTGATCCATAATCTGCGGGGCTACTACGGCGCGCGCTATCCGGGCAAGATGAAGACCAACGCGCCCTTCGTGCTCGGCACGATTGCCTTCGGCGGCTGGAGCCTTTCCGGCGCGGGTCTCACCGTCGCCAACGCGCAACTCGCCGTCGGCAATCCCGCGCTGCATCCGGAATTCGCCGGCAACGTGAAGACGATGGAGGCGCGCGGCTACTGGCGGGACACCGGCCCCGACACGAGCCAGGGCCATCACTACAATCACAACGCGGAGACCTACATGCTCCTCGGCGACGCCCTCGGTCGCGGCATGGTCGAGATGCTCGCCGTCGCACCGGTGACGGTCGCCAGTTTCGGCCCGTTGAACGGCGCGACATTCCCGCTGACCTTCAGCGGTCCCAACGGCCAGGGCTACCAGGTGTTGCGAAGCCCCAACGTGTCGCTGCCGCAGGCGAGTTGGACCGTGCTGGCGAGCGGCGTCTTCGGCCCCGCCCCCGCGGCTTTCACCGACACGAACGCGACGGGCGCGCAACACTTCTACCGCATCAAGTCGCCGTAACACGGTGGACAGTCCAAGCCCGTCAGGAGGACGAGATGGAATTCAAAGCCCCGAGAGCCGCGGCCGCAGCGAACCGAGTTGTTGAAGGTCGGCAAACAGTCGGCGTGACGCGGCGCTTTCAATCCGTCACCATCCACCCATGACTACGCGCAAAACTTTCCTGTTCGTCGCTGCCTTCGCCTTCGCCGTGTCGTTCGCGGAGGCGGCGGACAAGGGCCACGCCGATGCGATGGATTTCGCCGGCCCGCTCGCTGACCTCGACAATGACGGCATCGGTGCCCTTTTCGAATACGCCTTCGCCAGCGACCTGCCCACCGCAAACCTCCGCAGCGTGGAAGTCCGCGACGTTTACCTCCTCACGGATCCAGCCCATCCCCGCCGTTTCATGCGGCTGCAACTGACGCAACCCTGAGTGACCACTCGTCTCCGATGCCGCAACGCCTGCAGTAGGGGAAAGGGGTCAGTCGGGAGCCAATTTCCCTGCTTTGGATTCCGGACGTTCTGTGGTACACCGGGATGAGAAATATGCATTCATTAAACTTGTTCGCCGCCCATGCCTTGGCTTCGGCGTGGCTCGCGGCGGCGGTTCTCTTCTTCACCGCCGGTCCGGCGCGGGCGGTGGGGCCGGTGCTGAGCGATGCCAATCTCTTCGCTGCGCTGAACCTCGACTACCCGGGCTTGGCTGCGGTGAAAGCCAATGTGAACGCTGGCAATTTACCCGCCGCCAAAGTCAGTCTCGCCGCCTATTTACGGCAGCGCACGAATGTGACGTGGTGGTGGAACCCGCACGCCGTCACGACCAGTGTCGGCTACAACCAGACCAGCGCGGATCAGTGGGTCAGCGGCTACGTCTTTTATTCCGGCGTCGGCCACACCTTCCCCGGTGGCAACATTGACTGGTTTTACAACGTCACGAAAGACCCGGGCAACAGCTACCCCGATAACAACGAGTGGCAGTGGCAGCTCAATCGCTTTGGGGAATGGGGCAATCTGGGTGCTACCTACTGGGGCACTAGTGTAGTGTCTCACAAAACACTTTACTAAGTGGACGAAGTTGTGCCAGGCTTTCGACATGGCTCGCCCCAAACTGCCACTGCACCTGTCCGCAGAGCAACGAACGGAACTTCAACGCTTGGCCCGAGCACCGGGCA
>JANNEF010000066.1:0-16483 GCA_031378375.1 Verrucomicrobiota bacterium
TGCCCGGTGCTCGGGCCAAGCGTTGAAGTTCCGTTCGTTGCTCTGCGGACAGGTGCAGTGGCAGTTTGGGGCGAGCCATGTCGAAAGCCTGGCACAACTTCGTCCACTTAGTAAAGTGTTTTGTGAGACACTACACTAGCATATCGTCAGCGGAAAAAAGCCACATGTCTTTAGTTTGCGGATATTTTTTCTTTACGTATGTGCCGTCCAGCAAATCACGGATTTTTACAATTCCGCCGCCTCGGCTCAAATGTTCGCGCAACGCATCCAAAAGAGCTTTCTTCAACTCGCTCTCTGTTTCCGGCAAGCTCCCGTAGGATTTGCACGCCATCTCTGAAATGAGGTAGCGGTTGTCTTTCGAGATCGTTGCAAAAGGCATTGTCGGGCCACGCTTTTTTACTGCCGCAGTATCGGTGCGCTGTTTCGCAAAGAAATCCGCAAGCTCTTCATGTGTCTTGTTGCAAAATTCTCGAAAGAAACGGCGAACCCCGCCGCGAAACAGAAGGCCATCCAAATACACTCGATACAGTCCCCATTTTAGTTGGCTGAAGGTTTCGATTTTCGTGGCGGAACGAAAAGATTCATCAAATCCAGGAATTGCTTCCACTTTGTAGGGATGCTGCTTCGGCGATTCTAGCCAGTAATATTGAAAAAACCCATCGGACAAGCCCGCCTCAAAAGCGAGCAGCAGGAGTTGGTTAAATTGAACTTTTGGAATTGGTTCATCTGAGAGTTTGCAAAGCCGATCTAGCAACACCGGATCACTGCTCGGCGAAACGAGGCTTTCGATTCCGGGATTGCCGGTTGTGAAAAGTTCAAATTCTTGGATGAGTTTTTCGCGCGTGATTGGCATAAAGTGCATCAGTTAACTGGCGCTAGATTAACATCCGGTTGAACTGGCAGCGAGAACAAAGCTCACATCAGAAAGAAACCTTCTGCGCGACCGGCACGTTACTGCGCGAGACGAAGGGCGAGGTGGTGCTGGTGTCCCGGTTGCGCGCGGCGTTGGAGCGACTCAATCCCGCGCTGCCGCCCGAGGCCATCACCGCCGCCGTGGATGAATTGACCCGCGACCGTTCGGCCATGAGCCTGGAGGCGGCGAACCGCGAGGTGTATCGGTTGTTGAAGGAAGGGATTCCCGTTTCTGTAATGGATGCGGAATCGACACCTCACCCCGGCCCTCTCCCCGGTCGAGGCGGAGAGGGTGGCGACGCGCTGGGGACAGCACGCCCTACCAAGGGGAGGACAGACCACTGTCCGGGTGCAGGTGATTGATTGGGAGCATCCGGCGAACAATGATTTCCTGCTGGTCAGCCAGTTCAGCGTCACCGGCGCGCTCTACACCTGCCGGCCGGATTTGGTCGGCTTCGTCAACGGCCTGCCGCTGGTGGTCATCGAGTTGAAGAAGCCCGGCGTGCCCGCGCGCGCGGCTTTCGACGAGAACCTGCCGCACTACAAGGCGGAAATTCCGCAGCTCTTTTGGTTCAACGCGCTGCTCATTGCCTCGAACGGCACGGACAGCCGCGGATTGGGAGCGGTTCTTCGAGTGGAAACGCATCGAGCGCGGACGAGCCGCGCCGGGTGTCGCTGGAAGTGATGCTGCGGGGGACGTGCCATCGCTCGCGCCTGCTCGACTTGGTGGAGAATTTCACGCTGTTCTCGGAGCACAAGGCCGGGCTGGTAAAAATCATGGGGCAGAATCACCAGTTCCTCGGCGTGAACAACGCCATCGCCTCGATGCTGGCCGCGCGCAAGCTGGGGCTCCGGTCGATTGATTACAGATCCTTGAGTGCCTCGTACCGAAGAGAGGATTTGTCGAGGCTTTCGTCTGCAGCCAGCCTCCAAATTCGCGCGTGAACGAACTCAAGAACGCATACGGCTTCAGTACCGCTGGTTGAACGTCCGCATTACCTGAAACGTCCTTTTTCATCACTGACGGAGCCAAGCTTCCAAATAAACGAATTTCGCGGGGTCCGCAGTCCAGACAATCCATTTATCGTTGAAAAGCTCAACTCGCGGGTAAATCTCCAGATACTCGTTGTGCTGGAAGTTTCCGGTCGATTCCGCCACGGGAAATGCTGCGATGTGTTCCATTCCCTTCTTGGAGTCTGCGTAACCAAGTTCCCAAGGGACCCAGCGTGAGTCCTTGGAACTCTCAGTGACGAGCACAAGAAACTTTTTTTGCTGCTGGATCTTCTCCTTGATCTTTTTCGCCGTCTCGCCAGAAACAACGTCCGGCATACCTTCGTCGAGCCAATCAACGTAAACTTTCACGCCGTGGCTTCGCAGAAACGCAATCGTTGGCTCAATCAGTTCACGATCTTTGTGGCTGTGGCTCAGGAAAACGGTTGCTTCTGATTCCCACGAATACTTTGCACTGGCCTTCGCTTGCAGCGGCCCGATGTGCTCATTCGCGACGCTGAAGCCGCGCTGATATCCGCTCAACTGTGCTCTGGTGACGAAGGACATAAGTGCTATCGACCAGCGATGCGCGCGGCTTCCTCTATCCAGGCGGACATGTTTTCGCGTCCGTTGTCGTCCGCCCAGTAATAAGTCTTGAAAATGTCGGAGAGCGGTTGCTTGCTCTTGACGCCAAAAAATCCAAACCACGGGTCGTCTGCGGTGACGAGAACATCGTCCAAAGGGTTTCTCCCTTGCCGCGACGTTCGGCCCCTCCTGTCTTTGACGCCATGGATATAAACACCGACGAGGCCGTTGCCCCGGTCGTAGCTTTGTTCGATTTCGTACCGAACGTAACGGCGTTCAGCGGTGTTCCGCCCAATCAGCACGACAGTCACACCAGTTCCGTTCATCTCGCGATCAATCCACTTCTTGACGGCTGCGTCACCCTTGCGCCGCACAGACTCCCACGCTGCGGCATCGAGAAACGTATTCGTTTGACCCTTTCGCAATAGCCAACTGTTGCGTACCTGCGCCACGCGCCAGCTATCGTCCTGATGATGAAAACTGAAGAATACTCGTCGTGCCATGCATTAGCGATTACGCAATCCAAGAACCGAAGTTGTGGTATCCCCCATCCGCGACCCAGTCGTAGGTGCGAAACCAGTGCGATAGCTGCCAGTTCTTGCCTCTTATTTGGGCTGGTTGCCCGTTAAGGTCAAACGGATCCAGATCAGAGTAGAAAATCCATTTCTGGCCGTCCCATACGGTTGGCCTCCCCTTCCTTCCGTCGTCACTTACCTGGAGTCCCAAGTGGTCGAGTGGATCTGGCCCAAGCGATTTGGCCTTCTGGTCTTTGCCTGTGATGCTGTTGATGTGAATTCCAAGCAGCCGGTTTCCCCGCTCAACGCTTTTCATGAGTTCATACCGAACCCATCGCCGTGCGCAAGTATCAGACCCGATGAGAACCGCAGTGACGGAGGTGTTTTCCAATTCCGCGTTTATCAGACGCTTCAGTGCCAATGGATTAGTATTCTTCGCCTCTTCCCAGATCGAATGGTCGTAGTAACCAGCGGCCTCAACGCCACCGGTGAAGTTGTGCTTTCGCACGACGTTTGCGCGGAAGTCGATCACGTCTTGATAGTGGAAAGCAAAATAAACGCGCTTTGCCATAGTCAACCTTTTTGCAGTTGGTCAATCAGCTTTTGAATGAGGAACAGAATTTCCTCGGGAGTCTGCGTCCCGTCACCAAGTTGCCCAAATCTCTCGCGAAAAGTGCTGTTTGCGTCTGGATAGAACTTGGCGAAATCCTTCTGGACTTCATTCCAAAGCTCACCCGCCATGAATCCAGTCGCACCGACTGGCAGCGGATGGACTCCGGCTTGGATGCAAAGGTCGAATTCCTGCCTCATGCCGTTCGACAAAACCAAGCCTCCCTTGGGATCGCGTTTATTGCCAAAGACAAAGAGGGCAATCCCGGCATAGTCTATCATCGCTTTCCGATACTCCGTCCATTGGTCGGCGAGGCGTGCGCCGCCAGTCGCCACCTGCGGGAATGGCCGCATCACGATGTCTTCGTCGGAGATTGTCTTTCCTGCCTCATTCAGATACGCGAGCGCACCGTTGATGACGGCTCCTCCCACTCCGACACCAAATCCAGTAATGATCCGGTTCTTCTTTGAGGCGATTTGGCGGCTGAGTTTGTGGAGAAAGGTCTCGGCTTCGAGCCGGTCCCAAGCTCCATATTCTTCAGCGGCTCCAGATATGAAGATTGAGGAACGTTTGTAACTGGCAGCCAGTTTTTCAAGCAGAGAGGTGATCTGTGAATACTCGTCAACCAAAACAGTATAGACGCTGAACCGCTTCAAGTCCCTGATGAAGTAGTCCTGCTTCAGTTGCCGGTATTTGAATTCGTCATCTGATTCATCGCTGCTCTTCGACGTTTTCTTCTGAAGACAGTAGTGGTGTCGCTGGTGTTGCTCATACTGAACGCGCACGCGGCTAAGGATGTAATCAATGTTCGGATCGGTGAAGCTGAAGCCCAGAAAAAGGAACGTTTTCTCTACGAGGTCGCCGCGAAGTGCCGACACGAACGCGCTCATTTTGAGCGGATACGATTCATAGTCGTCCTTGCAAATCACGGCATCCGCCGGGTGATCAACGTCGCCATGCATCTTGTAAACGGCAACGTCACGATCCGGCCGTGTCACTGAGAGCTGCTTCAGCGTATATTTCACGTCAGGAACCTTCTTGGCTTCCTCAAGTGCCTTCTCCACTAGTTTGTCGTAATTGGTCGTCCAGTAGGTGTGGATGGGAAGACGGGCCAGGATTCGATGATTCGGCGTTGGCGTCCTTGTCGGCGCGAAGTGATTGAAGATGGCTTGCGTGAGGCTCGTCTTGCTGCCGCCAGCCTGGTTGCAGTGATATTGCGCGAGCGTAACCAAATCGTGCTCCTTGTCAGGGTCCAAGCCGAGATCCTGAATGATTTCTGTGAGCAGCCCTTTCCAATCGACGTAG
The DNA here is from genome assembly GCA_031378375.1 of Verrucomicrobiota bacterium. GTDB lineage: Bacteria > Verrucomicrobiota > Verrucomicrobiia > Limisphaerales > JANNEF01 > JANNEF01. Next base: position 4,918 of record JANNEF010000066.1, read on the forward strand.
CCTGACGCCATCGACAGCCCGGCACCGGCGAACACCGCCGCGTTCTTGTTATGCAGCTCTCGTGTGTATTCGCGAATGAAGGTTGCTTCGGAAATCGCTTCGGTGCTCATGGTGTTTGCTCCACCTCGAAAATCTCCCTCGAGACTCTTTCGGCCATCGCAGCAATGTTTTGATTCTCTCCGGGCATTCTTGGTCAACGCTACGTGGTGGTAGTATCAGCGGCGGACAGTTGCGCCAATGTTTTTCCAGGGCGGTGGCGACCTCACGAAGAACCAGGCTTCCGCCCAACTCGCCGCCGACACCGCCAGGGAAACGCCCGTCGCCTACTCCGACGGCGAGGCGCTGCGCGAAGGTTACGGGTGGGAGTGGTATTGAGGTCAGGCGAAACTTCGTTCAGCCCATCGTGCGGTTCTGTTGGGCCTCACAGCAACACGCTGTCCAGTTCGGTGCGGATTCGCTCGCACGCGGTTTCAAAGTGTTTCTCGTCTTTCTCGACCCCGACGAAGTTCCGGCTCATGCGCGCGCAGGCCACGCCCGTCGTGCCGCCGCCCATGAATGGATCCAGGACCGTCCCGGTGATTTCCAGCCGGTCCAGAATCTTCACGAAGCCGCCCGCATCCTGTCCCCATTCGTGATGCGAGCGCGCCTCCTTCCATCCACCCGTCGGTTCGAAGACGTCCATTTTCCACGGCTTGAATCCCTTTCGATTCTTGCCGTAGATGAGCAGGGGTTTCCATCCGGCTGAGATTCCCCGCGGCCAGATGGGCACGCGCGCGCCCCGCACCAGATAGGCGGCGGTCCAGAGGTATTCCCAGGATGTGGGAAAGGCTTGCAGGACGGTGGGCAGGAACATCTGCCCGACCATGGCGATGCAGATGGCTTCATGAGACATCGCCGTGTCACAGGCGGCGAAGATTGGCTGGTAGAGCGGGAGGTGGTCCCGCTTGTAGGGCGGGTCCGTGATCACGGCGTCCATCTTGCGCAGATGCGGCACGATTTCACGAGAGTCGCCGAGGTAGAGCGTCGCGTGACAATGACGCCCGGCAAAACGCTGAACCCGGACAGCCGCCTGCTCCGCGGCTTCGTCGGTGCGTTCAGGTTGTGCGATGGTGCCAGGTGTTGTCACGGGTGCTGATTTTCGGCGCGGCTGTCAGCAGGTTGTTTGGTGAGGCGGTTGCGCCGCTTCGGGTCTGATGGGAATGCCCGCGATCAGGCGGGTGTGTGGACGGGGTAATCCTCGACCGGGGGGTTGGGAAGAGATGTGGTTTGGCCGGTAATCCCTCATGTCGCCTCCCCTGCCCGCATCGTGTATTCCTTGGAACAACGAGCTGGCGTTTCGCGGCGTTGATTTTTGTTTCGCCAATACCGATGGAGCGCGTCGGTGGCGCGGGCCAGCCACTTGCGATCCGCGCGCAATTCCTCCAGGTCGGAGGTGGCGTAGTATTTTACGGCGCTGGGCGGCGGAGTGCCGAGGGGTTTTAACAGGCCACGGACGCAGAGGATGGGCAGGTCGTGCGGTTGAAAGCCGAGCAAATGAGCGGCCTGCTCGGTGTTCAGCCGGGCCGGGAGCACACGCAGGTTCAGCAGTTCTTTCTGTTCAGGAGCCATAAACTAGAGCGGGAGTTGGGTCGTTCGCCGGTTGGGTAAAAGGCTGGCGGCCTTGCGGCCGCCAGCCTGGTCAGTGCGCTTCACTCACAACGAGCGTCCGCGCAGCGCGGTCATGGTGGTGATGGTGTTGCGGCCGATTTCCTCGGGGGACGCCTTGACCGAGTCGCCGGAGAGGCGGTCCCGGTTGCGCTGGGTGCCCAGGCCGCCCGCGAGTTGCTGCACGAAGTCCAGCCGGGGCTGGATGACTTCGGTTTTTTTCGGAGATGCGGTGGCGGACTCAATGCGCTTGCCGTTGACGAACAAGTCGCCGCCGTCGGCCAGGATGCGCCAATGGCCATCCTTCTGCTCGATGGTGAAGGATAGATTGAAGTCGCCCCTGAAATTCGACGGCATACGGACGCCCAGGCCGCCGAACATCTGGGCCAGCGCCTGGGCGAACGGGCCGCCGTAAGACTGGGCATCCTTCCAATCGGACCAGCCGCCGTCGGACGTAAAGAACCGATAGACGTTGAAGCCGAAAGCGGCGGAGCCGCGATAGGAGATGCCGTTGAGCCGATCCGCGTCCGAGACGAACCCGCGATCGAAACGGTAGTCGAGGCCGCTCACTTGAAGCAGGCTTACCGCCTCCGTGACCGCCGGCGGCTCGGAACTGAATTGGTTCCAATGGCGCGGCACCGCTCCGGAATGAGCAACCACCGTCGTGAAATAGTGTCCGCTGTAATTTAGCCAGTATTGGGCGAAGGCGCGGAAGACTTCCTCGCGGGCCTGCTCATGCAGCGCCAGATCGCGCAACTGCGACGGCGTGGGCGGGAGCATCGTGAACTCCAGCGCGTGGCGGCCGACGCCGGGGATCTCGACCGTCCAGCGCCACTTGCCGGCCTTCTGCGTTTTGTAGTCGGGCTGGAAGTTGAACCACACACTCCACCCGCTTGTGGTGGGAGTGAACGGGAACTTATCCGTGACAATCACCTTCCCGTCCCCGTCCTGCAAACGCCACCGGGCCTCGTAAGCTTTGCCGAGAGCCAGGCCGACGAGGTCCAACTTCGCCCGGTGCGGCGAAAGCAACGTGGCCTCCTGAAACACAACGGAAGTGTCGCAATCAGTCTCGGCGCACGTCAGATAAAACGTGTTCCGGGAGGGCGCGGCGGGCGGCGAGTCGGCTTTGGCGACCGCCGGCGACTCGGCGCGTTGTGGGTGACAGCCAGTCAGCAACAGTGCGACGGCAGCCGCGGTCAAGGTTTGGGTGATGAGTTTGATGATGGTTGTTTTGATGATGTGGGATGTTTTCATAGACGTGTCGGTAAGAGGGCGAGCAGACCACCGCTTTCGTCGGCGACTGCCCTGCCGGGTTTTGGTTGAATCCGGGACTTTCCGCCTTTCAGGCCCGACCTGGGTCGCGGCAACAGTTCCGGAAATTGTTCGAGGCCGAGCCGGGCGAGATCCGCCTCGTCCCACTCGCGCAGGATTTGGTGTTCGCGGGGACGCGGCTCGACGTTGGGCGCGGAGGGATGCGGGCGCACGAGATGATCCTCCAGGCTGGCCCAGCGTAAATTGGCGAAATACGGATCGCCGATGACGGCGGTGTCGAAGAAACCGCTGATCCCGTTTTCGGGTCCGGCATCGGGCAGCCTCATGAACTCGCGGGCGGCGACGACGGACCGGGCGTGGTTGACGGTCTGCTGGCTCAAGCCCGACTGCCAGGAAGCGGAAGAACTCTTGTCACCCTCCGTGACGCTGTTGCCCTGGTTGCGGCTCACCCGCTCGATGTCGAGTTCGAGCTGGCCGAAATGTTTCGACGCGTAGGCGGCGGTGTCGGGATCGGTGAGTTTGAGGAACGCTTTGTTGCGGGCGGCGGCGAGGATTTCCTTGGCGAGATTTTCGCCATAAACTTCATACATGCCCGGCAAATCCTGAAATGCGGCGACCAGGCAGCCGCCCTTGGAACGGCATTCGACGGCGAACTCCGGCAGGAACGCGATGCGCCCGGCGCGGCGCAGTTCATCGATCAGAATCCAGGTCTGCGGCGGCGGGTCCTGGAAACAGGCCTCCGGTCCGTCCAGCACCAGTTGAAAAATGCGGTGGAGCAGCGCGTTGTTGAGCTGTTGAACGGTGCTTTCGAGCGAAGGATTGCTGCCCAACAGCAGAATGGATTCCGAATGAATCCACTGCTCCAGACTGAACGAGACCGTGGCGTGGTCCCACGCGGCGGCGATGAACGCCAGCCGGCGCATGGTGTTTTCGATGGTCGCGCTGATGTCCCGGTGCGTGTCGGTGCCGGAGAGATAGAGCTCGATCAGATGCTCCGTGTGGCGGCCCTGGGTCAGGACGCGCTTCATGCGTGATTCAGAACGCAAGGTGAGGACAACGTCGCGGAACGTCCACTGCGCGGCGGGGGCGAAGTGGATGAACGCCTCCATGACCCCGCCCAGAAGACTGCGGGCGGCTTCGGGGAAAAAGGGTTGGGTTTCGTGCGAACGCTGCGGCACGAAGATCGTGGCAATCTCCATCGCCTGTGCCGGATCAGTGATGTCCCGGGCCATGTTCCAGGCGGCGCAACGCCGGTCGAACGGATTGGCGATGAGAATGCGGTCCTCCGGGATCCCCATGCCGAGCAAGGCCGCGAAATTGTCGCGCTTGGCGTCATAGACGACCGCGCGCCGGTTGGTGCCGGGGCGCAGGCCCGGCAGCACACTGCGCATCATTGCGTGCATCAAGGTGGTCTTGCCCGCGCCCGGTCCGCCGATGAGGCAGAAATGCTGCGAGCCGCAGGTGAGCGGAAGATGGAGACCGCCCCAGAACAGGCGATTAGCGGCGAAAGAGTTCATCGGAGCGTCGTTGCGCGTCGGCATGCGAGATGAGGGGTTGGCCGGAGCGAACCTGTTCCTGGTCCGCCGGCGGGTTGACGTTGAGGAAGTAATACTGGGAACTGTAAAAACAGCCGAAGGCGACCGCGCCGACCGTGTGGATGGAAGTCCACGGGCAAGCGCGCAGCGGCAACAGGAACTCCAGCCAGAGGCGAAAGTTATACAATTCTGAAAAGTGTCCGAGGGACACGACGAGCACGTAGGCAAACGAGGCGACCAGCGTGCCGCGCAGCCGGTAGTGCAGCCGTTCCCAGCGGAACAGCCACCGGGGAGAGATCAGCCTGACGGCGCCAACCAGCGGCACGGCCACGGCGGCGAGCAGCAGAAGGCCCTTGGGCCGGAGCAGTTGCGGGCCGATGGCGACGCTGAACAGGAAGACGAACACCCAGAACAGAAGCCAGCCCAGGCGGGTTTTGGGAGCGAGGAGGCGAAGGAGGAGATGCATAGGTTTTAACGGGAATAAGTTTGAGAGCGTTGTTGTTGCTGCTGCTGACGGCGCTGCTCTTCTTCGCGCCGCAAGCGTTCGAGTTCTCCCTGGCGTTGACGCCTTTCGTCCTTGGCGCGCTCCTGGCGCAAGGCGGAAGCCAGTTCCTTGCTCCGGCTGCGGCCCATCTTCTCCGCGATCTCGCGGAGTTGCCGGCCAGCGGTCGCTTCATCGACGTAGAAACGGGTCGTGGCGGAAGCACGGGAAGCCTGCACGTAAGTCAGTTCACGGCCCTGCTGGATGGGATCCACCAGGACGAAGGCGTTCTTCACAGTCATCCCCTGCGCCTTGTGAGTGGTGACAGCGTAGCCGAGTGAAATCTTTTCCTGGGGATAGTGACGGAGCGAAACATTGACGCGCTGGCCGTTGTCGAGCCGCACTTGGAGCACCCGGCGATCGATCTTCGCGACGGTCGCGAGCGAGCCATTCTGAATACCGAGCGTGCGCGCATTTTTCCCAAACAAAACGCGGTCGCCCTGGTGGATTTTCTGGCCATTGATCTTGACGCCCGACCGGCCCAGTTTGCCGGCGGCCTGGCGGGCCTGCTGTGCCTGGCGATTGAGAGCCGAGGCGTCCGCGTTGTTCGCGGCGAGGATGAGATTTTCCTGGGGCTTGGTAAGCCCATCCCCCTTCCAGTCGCCGATGAGCTTGCCCCGGAGCTGCTCCATCGTGGGCGCTTGCTGAACCAACCCGCGAGCGTCGGCGAGTTTCAGGGCCTCCCCGGCTTTGCCTTCCGAAAAGAGTTTTACCATCTCGCGCGCCCACGGCTCGGTCTGACGGCGGATCTCATTGAGTTGGGCACCGCCCAACTTTTCCGCGATGGCCTTGAAGGGCGCTCCGGCCTGAATCGGCTGGAGCTGGCGCGAGTCGCCGACGAGCACCAGCTTGGCTTTGGCGCGGGTGACGGCGGCCACGACCGCCTGCATCGTGCGGGTGTCCACCATGCCCGCCTCGTCCACGACGAGAATGGTTTTTGCGGTGAGCTTGACCGGCGCGTGCTGCTCGCGAAGACCCAGCTTGGGCACGTAGAGATAGGCCAGCGGATTGAAGCGCGAAGCGTTCGGAAATATCTGCTCCTTGCGAAATTCGAGGACGGGAACCCGCAACCTCGACTCGAAGGCCAGGTATGAAGCCGTGGCCTTGGCGGCGGGACTCCACTTCGGAGCCTTGGGAAACAGCTTCTTCTGGCGGACCGTCAGGCCGATGAGCGGACGCTCAACGTCGTGGAGCAGTTTGGCGAGCGTGACACTGGTGATGCCGGCGTTCTGCGCCAGACCTGCGGCTGCCTTGCCAGCGAAGGCCGCGCCCAGCACTGTTAAGCCGTTCTTCTCCCAGACCTCACGCGCTGCGTTGAGCGTCGTGCTCTTGCCGGTGCCGGCGAGTCCCTCGATGACCTGAATGCCGCCCGGCTTCGCGGTCACCTGCTCGACGGCGGATCGTTGTTCGGTGGAAAAGCGCGGGTTGTCCTTCAAGGTATCCGCGATGATTCGCTCGACAGCGGCGGGTGCCACGGCATGCGCGGACTGGTGGCGACTGGCCGCGACCTGGTCCAGAAGCGATCTTTCCTGATCCAAAATCTCCTGGGAAGTGAAGCGGCGTTCACCGCGCCAGCAGCCGAGATCCTGAACATGCGGCGAGCGAAGCGCTTCACGCACGCCCGCCAAAACCTGGGCGGCATCGAGACCTTGACCTTGAGCGTTCGTTGCGGCAGCCCGGACGAGTTCGCGCTCGGCGAAGAAACTGTTCATGTCCGTCAATTCCTTGATGGTCTGGGCCACGAGTGTCTTCTGGATCTGGTCGGGATTGGGTTTGGGGTGATGGCGATTGAGGAGTGAAGCCGCCCGCTCGGTGGTCCAACCCATTTCGCGGGCGGCCTGCTCCCACCGCTCAAAGAGGACGCTGCGCGCCGTGTGCGCCTTGACCTGGCGGGTGTCGAGCGCGGCTACTTTCGCCGCCACAGCGCCGGTCAGGCCGCGTTCCGCCAGCGCCTTCTCGATCTGCGCGCGGCGCGTGGAGAACTTGCGGCACACCGCTTCGCTGACGCCCTGGACACGGAAGGAAAACCCGTCGCGCTGAATCTCCAGGCCCATCTCGCGCTGCAAACCGGCGGCCAGTTCCGCCCGGTAAATGGCCCCCGCCGCCATCTTATGCTGGAACAAATCGCGCGAACGAATCGCGCCCCACGATCCGTCCGCGCGCCGAGCGGCATTGATCACCAGACAATGCGTGTGCAGTTGGGGGTCTTGCGCGCGACTGGTGCCGTGCTCGAACGTCGCGATGACGAGCTGGCCAGACTCCAGCGACTCGCCTCCCTTGCCGCGCCGGCACACCGCCGCCGCGTCCTGCAAGTAACCCAGGCCCGCTTCAACCGCGTGTTGTTGAATCGCCTGAACCCGCAGGCGCACTTCCGGCGGTGAAATCGCCCAGAGAAAACTCACGCTCTTGGGTGCGCTAAAACACAGATCCCAGCCGGACTGGCGATCCTTCGCACCCGCGTTCTGCACGAGGGGATCGCCGCTACGCGGAGCAAATCCACCCAGCAACTTCTTCAGATCGTCGCGCTCGACAAACCCGCTCAAGCCGAGCGCCTGCGCGGCCTGGCCGGTCCAGAGACCGCGCGGCTCGCCGCCGGCGAGATAATAATCCTCCCGCGCCAACTCCAGGTAATAGTCCCCCTGGCCGGTTCCTTTCATTAGCGAGATGGAGAGCATGGCAAATGTGAAGAAGTTAAAAATTCAGTTGCGGGAGGGATCGTCAGTGCGCTGCTCGCGCCTGCGGTCGATGGCGGCGAAAAGAGTCGGAAGATCGAAGGAACCAGAGGCGGCGATGGCCCGCATCAACTCGACGACGGGCGTGCGCCGCTCCACCAGCCCGGCCAAAGCCGCCGCAATCCAAACGCGCGAGTACGCGGCCTCGGTGCAAGTCCACCAGGCTTGAACTTCAGCCGGTGCCGTGGCGAGGCCGGCAGCGCGCTTGAGCGAAGCGATTTTGGCGGACAGGCGAGTGCTGGCCTCGGACAATTCCAGTGTCAGGATGGCATGCAACTGGAGCAGATCAAGGTAACGGCTAATGAGTGGTTTCGTGGAGTGCATACAAAGAAGGCGATGGTGTTTATTGGGGGACGGCTGCGATTAGGGGCAAACTGCGAATGGCCCGCGCAGCAGCAAATAGGGCAGCAAATAGGGCTTGCCCGCGACAGGAAGAAGGAGGAATCTCAACCGCAACAACGGCCCGGCCAGAAGCTCTGACCGTGAGGAGTGTAGAGACAACAGTATTCATTCGTTCTTACCTAACTAGTCCGATTTCCTCTGAAAAAAGCTGCCAGTGCCTAATCCAAAGCAGGTTAGGACACAAAAATCGGAGAACTCGCCATAACAGTTTTGAAGTATCAGGCAGCGTAACGAGACCGGAAGAGGGGCTGGGGCGCTACCACACAACCCAAGGGAGAGAAACGATGATGGAGAGGAAAACGGAAAAGAAGCAGATGGAGTCGAAGCCGAAACCCGAAGTCGGATCGCCAGAAACTAAACAGCCCGTCCAGCTATCTCAGGAGGAGGCCGCAATCAAAGCCTATCTGGACCAACGAATGGATAAGGCCGAACAGATGTATCCGACGAAGAAGGCGGATCTGCATCGCTTCCGCGAAGCGATCCGGCGGCAGAAGTCCGGCAACAAACACTGAACGACAAGGGTCCGACACCGGCGGATCAATCGGCATTGCCAAGGGAGGAATCTCCGCTACCCTGCCCGCCAAGCGACAGACGCAATACTTTAGCGAACATGGAAACAGGGTCTCAGGACGAGTTGGCTGCTCTGGTATTGGCGTACCAGCAATCAGGAAACGATGCAGACTTCGAACCGATTCTTCTCAAGATAAGATCCAAACTCATGCAACGAGTTGTCCAGCTTACGGGCAGGCAGGATGAGGATTTACTCATGGCAGCCATGCTTAAAATCTGCAAGAGCGTGGCGCGTTTTAAGTTCAAGTCCTCCTTCCTGACCTGGGCGCGGCGGATCGTTACCTGGGTCATATACGACGACTGGAAAGAAAAAGAGAAGGATCCGCTCTGGGGGAGCGCCGATGACGTCGAGCAACTGGAGGCACCCGTTGAGAGCAGCGAAGACGACCAGCCGGAAATCTCGAAGGCGGAGCAAATCGATCTGGGCGGAGAACTTTTTCAGGCACTGGGCACCTACTGTAAAATCCTCCTGGTGCTCCGATTGCAGGATGAACTGTCGTACCGTGAAATTGCGGCTGAACTTGGACCGAGACTCCGCCGGCACCGGAGGCAGAAATACGAGCGGGTTTCCGAAGAGAAGCTCACCAAGCGAGTTTCGATGAGCGTTTATTACTGCCGCAACAAGGCCAGAAGGGTTCACGCCGCCTGGCGTGTGCGGCGGGCGAAGCAAGCCGACAATACCGGGCACGAGTAAAGTTATGGCAGCGCACGATAAAGATCCCATCGACGCCGCAGTAAAGGCGTATCTCGATGATCAAACGCAAAAGGCAGACCAGCTCTACCCCACCACGGAAGCGGATCTCGCCCGATTTCGGGAGGCGTTGAAGAAGGATCGGTTGGCTCCGAAGTTGCCGGAAGAATCGGAGGAAGCGGAGGCTTCCTCCCGAAATTGGCACAGTCTGTTTTATCAGGCGGTCCTGCCGCTGGCCGCCGTGCTGGTCATCGGACTGGTGCTCTGGTCGGTGTGGGTGCCGGCAGAATTTCGCGATCGTACGGCGGCTCGTGGAGCCGAGCGCGGTGGCAAACCCTCGTTGCCAGATCGATTGCGGGCGGATTTTGAGAAGGGAACCATTCGCTTTGTCGGCAAAGGCATCGAGATGGCCGGAACGATGAAAGAAACCAACGCTTCCCCCGAAGCCGTCGTCTTTGAAGTAGTAGTCAGCGGCAAAGACACGAAGGGCGTGGAAGGAACATTTGCCGGCGAAGCGTCGTTTACGCGGGCGGTTCCCGGCCACCCGCTCAAGCGATTACGCGACGCGAAGGAAATCACCGTCATCGGCACGCTGCGCATCACGGGCGGCGGCAGCTATCCGGAAAAACGAACCTACATGCCGTAGTCCAGCGCGCGCGCAAGCGGCCCGTGACAGGTTAAAACAACGAACCGCGAAATCTCATGAGCGCCACTCGCGCAGTTCTCTGGCTGCTTGGTCTGTCATCCGTCCTCATTTGCTGGGGTTGTTCCCGCTCGGCGGAAGTCCCGCCGCCGGCATCCGCCGAATCGCTGCGGCAAGCAACGGCCTGGCAACAGGAAGGCGAAGAACTGCTCCAGAGGTCTTCCTACGCCGAAGCCCAGCGCCGTTTTGCCGACGCCTACGAGGCAAGACGCGCGCGGCTGGGAACGGAGCACTCCGAAAGCGTGGCGAGTTTGCGCGGTTTGGCCACGGCGCATTTTCGGGAGCAGAAAAATCCCCAGGAGACGTTGAAGTGGTTGCTCGAACTCCGGACCGCCAGCACAAAACTTTATCGAGGCGAAGTGCGATCGGAACAGGTGCTTCTCCACCGGATGCTCGCCAAAACTTATGACCAGTTGGGCTGGAAGCCGGAAGCAGAGGCGGCGATGGATGCCGCGCTCAAAGAATATGAGCGAGTCGAAGCCGCCGGAATTAGCCAGGACACGGCGAAGAACCGGATCGGCTCGCCAAGAATGGTTGGTCCGGCCATGCCCGAACTGCCCCCGGCGATCCGGCAACAACTGAGCGGCGACATAATCAATAATCCGGCCCTGAAAGCGGCGATGGAGTTCAATCTGGACGCGCAACTGGCGCTCACCCAAAACCCGGAAAGCGGTTTGCAAACTCAGAACGAAGTGCGCAAGCTAATCACCGAGTTCCAAAAGCAGGACCCCGAAGCGTTCAAACTGCTGGGTGGTGCCGGCCCTGCGACCAGCCCGACTCGGCGGGATCCCCAAAGCTGGTTTGATCGGGAGTGGGAAATATGGAACAAAATCTTTGAACGGGGGATGCCTTTTGAAATCATGCTTCAGCAAAAGGGTTCATCGGGGCCCTTTGAAGCCGTTCCGTCCGAGGCTGAGGAAGATCCACTGGTCATGGCGAAACTGGCTCTGGGACTGAAGGGGCTGTTGCTGGACCGGGAACTGCGGACGCAGGCGGCACTGCGAAACTCAACGGAGCCGTGGCTGAATGAATGGCGTGCCAGACTGCTCGCCGCACAAAGCGAGGCAAACAGTCTGAAACCCGGCACCGCCCAGTGGGCGGCCTCCTTCGCGCAAGGGTGGAAATTGAAAAATGAGTTGCGCCGTGAGATCACGGCCCGGCCCGGTTACGAACGGCCTCCCTGCCCCACCGCCGAAGCCGTGGGAAATCATCTGCCTGCCGGGTCCGTGCTAGTGGAGTTCCTCCGATATGGCCGGGACCCGGGTGGGTATCAGCCCATTGAAGCGCGCTACGGGGCGGTGGTCATCGCCAAAGATCGGCGGCCCGTCTGGATTCCTTTGCCTACGGCTGAAGTGATCGAGAAACTGGTGAAGGAATACCAGCAACTCATGCGGTCAGGCGAACCGGGAACTTCGTCCGAATGGCAAAAGCGCGACCAGGAAACCCGCGCGTTGCTTACCTCACTCCACGATGCGT
>JANNEF010000068.1:0-6835 GCA_031378375.1 Verrucomicrobiota bacterium
TGCCCGGTGCTCGGGCCAAGCGTTGAAGTTCCGTTCGTTGCTCTGCGGACAGGTGCAGTGGCAGTTTGGGGCGAGCCATGTCGAAAGCCTGGCACAACTTCGTCCACTTAGTAAAGTGTTTTGTGAGACACTACACTAGAATGCGCCTGCATTTGCCCATGAGCTTGGTGAAATCTAAACAACGCGTCGCCGACCACGGGGAGGTCTTCACCCCGGCGTGGATGGTTGAGGCCATGCTTGACCTGGTGAAGGGCGAGACCGAGCGCATTGACTCGCGCTTCCTGGAGCAGGCCTGCGGGGACGGAAACTTCCTCGTGCAGATATTGCGGCGCAAGCTCGCCGCTGAGCCTGTATCGAAAAGCCGGACAGCCTTGGGTAGCGTGGCCAGCGACCGCACGAACGAATGCAACGCCACCTCGCTCCCCGCGTAGTGGCGGAGAAATGCGGCGTGACGTTCATGTTCGGATGGCTGGGACATGGATTGCTTACAACCTAGTCGTCGCCGGTCAGTCCGCCGTTTGCCGGACTATTTTTGAGAATCTTCGGCAGCGGATATTTCAAGGAGTCCGCAGTCACCAGCGCAGTCAACGGACCTCCAGCGGACTCATGGTAACTGCATGACAAAAGCCGGCCGCGAGAGCACGCCCTTCGAGAGCGCGCCGTAGTGGTCTGAGCGCCAGAAGTCCGCAAGGTCGGCGGCGGTGATGAGCTGGAGGCCGGGGGTGGCGACGGCGGGGTTGCAGAGGATGTAGAGGTTCTCCTCCGCGAGGTAGCCACAGACGCTGAGCGTGTGGCCGGCATTACCACCGGGGTATTGCGGGCCGATGTATTTGAAATCCACGACGACGGGCCGCCCGGCATCGAGTTCGCTTTTTAGAAAGGTGGTGGCTTGGTCGAAGCCCGCGTCGTCCGGCGTGAAAGTGATGAGCTTCCACTGCTGGCCAATTTTTTTCGCGGCCTCAAGGAGGTGGCCCCAGTCGGTGCCGGTGCCGAGCGGCGACGGGCAGAGTTTTTTGAAATCCCAGCCGCCGAGCGTGTGGCCCTGAAAGCGGGCGAAGGTGGCGCAGGCGGTGGAGCCGCAGTTGTTGTAGCCCTGATGGATGTGCGGCATCTGCACGAAGGCGAATTTCCCCGGCTCGCTTTTGCGCTGCCGGTATTCGATGAGCTTCAAAAGGTCGGCACCCTGCTGGGCCGAGGCGTTGCCGGAGGGTTGCGCGGGATGCCCGGTGGCACCGGTGGGTTGGAGTTTCGAGGCTTTGGTCCAGTTGGCTTTCGCGGCGTCGAGTTCACCGGCTTGAAACTGCATTTCACCCAGCACCACGAAGCCCGAGGGGTCGTTCAACTCCGCCGCGCGCTCGGCGAGGCGGCGTGCCTCGGCGGCATCGGGCGCGACGCCTTCGCCGGAAAGCAGCGCCATCGCCGCCGTGGAGGCCGCGCGCCCGTGGCCGCTCGCCGCCGCTTTCTTCCACCAATCGAGCGCCTTGGGAATGTCCTGCTCGGTGCCTTGCGCGCCGAAGTAGCACTGGCCGAGATTGAACGCCGCCGCCGCCGATTTCCCCGCCGCCGCTTTGAAATAGCCGAAGGCAATCGCCGGGTTTCCCTTGATGGCGCTGCCGCGAAGATAGGCGTGGCCGACAAAATCCATCGCGTCGGCGTTGCCCTTGTCCGCCGCGCGATGCGCCCACTGCATGGCCGCAGCTTCATCTTTCGCGACGCCCTTGCCGTCGCGGTAGCGTTGGGCCAGATCCAACTGGGCTTTGACATCGCCGCCCTCGGCGCGGGCGGTGAGGGCTGGCAAATCGTCCGCCGCCTCCGCGAACGACACGGCGACGGCGAAGGCAGCGATGAGTAGGAAATTTTTGCGCGTGGTCATGGGTGGATGGTGATGGATTGAAAGCGCCGCGTCACGCCGACTGTTTGCCGAGGGTGCGATTGAAAGTGGCGGGGCGCCAGGCGGGAGGATGTCCCAGAGGATGCTGCGGTTGCCGATGGAGGTCTTGATGAGCAGCACCGGCTCCTCGTGATGCCAGCCCATGACCTGGCCGAAGCCGAATTCGGGGCCGAAGGAATTGGCGTTCGCGCCGAAGCCCGCCCGAGCGTGCCGTTGCCAAGGGGCGAGATCACGACGCGATATTTCAAAAGCTCGACAGCTTCAAGCGCATGAACCGCCGGGGATGTGCGGGGTCGGTGAGCAGGTGGAGGTCGCGGACTTCCACGCTGCGGAGCGCGCCGGTGGTGGTTTCGAGGATGGTCGTGCCGCCGGTGATGGGTACGAATGGATTGCCGGCGATGCTGCTGGCGAGGTCGAGCCATGGGCCGGTCACCGTGTCGGCGGCTTGGACGGAGAGCGTGATGTCGGTGGCAGCGGCGTTTCGCTTGAAGCGGAGCGCGAGCCTGCCGGAGGTGGTGGCGACGGTGGGCCGGGCATCCTGGTTTGCGGTGCGCGGGTCGCTGGCGAAGGCGTATTCGAAAAGGGCAACGATGCCGTCATTGTCGAGGTCGGCGAGCGGGCCGGCGAGGGCCGCGTTTGCCTTGTCACTGCCAAATTGCGCGGCTTGCCAGCCGGCGAAGGTGGATGCGGTCTGGCGCAGGCCGAAGAGGCGCACGTCGAGGCCAAGGTCGCTGCTGTCTGGTGCAGCTTGATGGAGTTCGATGGCCACGGTGTTGGTACCGGTGACGAGCGCGGTGGCGGGCGCGGTGAAGACGTTCCAGACGGTTTCGTCGGTGCCGCCGACGCTGGTGGTGGCGAGCGTGGTGGGGGTGACGGCGCTGGATCGGAGGTTGTCGCGAACGATTTCCACGCCGTTCACATAGACCACAGCGCCGTCGTCGCGCTGGAGTTCGAGACGGAGGGCGTCAAAGAGCGCCGCATCCGCGACGGTGAAGGTGTGGCGAAACCAGGTCGTGAGATATTTGACGTTCGCGTTGCTACCGTAGCCGACGGTCGTCGCCTGTGTGTCGCCGTAGCCAAGCCGGGTGGGGCCGCTGGACCATGCGGCGTCCACGTAGGAATTGCTCGTCCAGTTTGCGGGTGGGGCGACTCCGGTGTCGCGGTATTTCCACGCGGCTCCGGCGGCGATGAGTGGAACGGGGATGTCGAGTGCTGCGGTGAGCGAAAGATCGAAACCGAGGTCGCTGCTCGCGGTGCCAAATTGGTGGATCTCCACTGCGATGACGTTGGTGCCGGCGCGCAGTTTGCGGGCGTCGAGTGTGGAGGTGAAAAAGGTGTTTTCGTCCGCACTAGGCACGGCACCCAGCGCTTGGGTGCTTGCAGAGATGACGGCCGGGGCTGCTGGCATGTTGCTGCGGTGGACTTCCACGCCGTTCAGCCAAACGACCGCGCCATCATCGCGCATGAGCCGCAGCGTGAGGTCGCCGTATTGCCGGGGGTCGGCGACGGTGAAACTGCGGCGAAAATACGTGGTGATGCGTGAGGCAGTGTTGTTGACGAAGGTCGTGGGAGTCTGCCCATTCAAGTCGCCAAAGCCGAGCATCGCGGGACCGCTGGGCCATGCGCTGTCGGAGAAACTATTGTGCATCCAAGTCGCGCCGGGAGTCGCGCCGGTATCGAGATATTTCCACGTTGAGCCAGCGGTGATCAGCGTGTCAGAAATAACGGATTGCACCAGTTTGAGACTGGTCCCTTCGACCATCAAGGCGTAGCCGGGGATCGGGGTTTCGAGAGTCGGAGTGCCGGTGATGCCGGAGGACGAGGTGATCAATGTGTGGCTTGGCAAGGTCGGCGTGCCGGTGATTTTGATCGTGCCCGCCGACAGGTTAAACGACCTGGTGGAAGTGGTCGGAGAACCGAGGGTGAACCTGAGGGAAGCCCCGGCGTTCACGGTGATCGGGGACCGTTGACTGCCGCCGACGAAAGCCAGCGTGCCCTGGCTGACGGTGGTTGGGTCGGTGTAGGTGTTCGCGCCGGAGAAAGTCATGGTGCCAGCGCCAGCCTTGATCACGGTCATGTAGCTAAAGGTGCCGGTGACATTCAGGTTGCCGCCGCTGGCCACGGTGAACGTCTGCGTTCCGGAGCCGTTCACGTTGACGGCACTGATGGTGGAGGTTCCCGCCCCGGCGGTCACATCGCCATGGAGAGTGTAGCTACCCCAGGTCACGGTGGAAAAACCGTCGCTGCTCAAGTCGCCACCGTTCAGGGTGACGGGACCGATGTTCACACTGTAGTCCCCGTTCATGGTCATCCGCCCGCCGCTGGCGATGGTCACGGGTTTCCAGAACGACATGCCGAGGGAATTGAAGTCTTTCAAAACCACGGTGCCGCTGTTGATGAACACGCCGCTGCTCGGGGCGATGGGATTGCCGACGATCTCCAAAGTGCCGCCGTTCACGGTGGTCGCGCCGGTGTAAGTGTTCGCGGCAGCGAGGACGACCGTGCCGGTTCCCCGGATGCCGAGGCCCGTGCCGGTGCCGTTTTGAATGACGCCGTTCAGCGTCAGCGTGGAGCCGCTGCCGACCATGTCGATGAAGCCGTCGTTCATGTTTAGGGCGAGCGGGCTGTGTATCACGTTGGTGCCGCCGCCGGTGAAATCGGCTTTGATGATCCAATCGTTCGCCACGCCTTTGAGGGCAATCTGCCCGCCGGGTGCGGTGTTCATGAACCAGTCCTGCCGGGTGAACCGGATTCCTCCCCAAGCGTAGGTTTGGCCGCCGTCGGATGGCTGGAATCCGTGCCAGTTTCCAAAATGGGCCACATCGCCGGTGCCCGGTCCATTGTTCCAAAGACCGCTGCCTTCGCTATCCCACGCCCACTTGAAGGCGGTGCTCATCGGAGAGGAGTCGCTGGTGTTGCCCCAGAAAAAATCTTCGTCCGCCTGCGCCCCGGTGCCGATGGTCACGGTGAATTGCGTCGCGGTAGTATCGCCGTCTGGGTCCATCACCGTGACGATGATGGTCGCCGTGGCGTTTCTGTTCGGCACGGGCGTGATGGTGACGGTGCGGGCAGTGCCTGAGCCGCCGAGGGCGATGCCGCTGCTTTGCACGTTTCTCGTATCGAGCGAACGCGCGCTGACGACGAGGCTGGCCGCCGCATGTGCCGTGCTGCCGACGGTGAAGGCCACAGGGCCGACCGGCGTGCTCACCGCCGTGACTTGGTCCGCGATGGCGGAGATAGTCGGCGGCGTGAAGCCACCGCCGACGACCCGGTTTGTCGAGTTGTCCGCGAGAAGTTCGGTGAGCTTCAGGCCGCGTGCGGAATTCGCATCGGCGGAGACGATGAGCTTGCGTCCATCGGCGAGTTCCACGCGGGCCGAGGTCGCACTGAGATTCACCACCGCCGAGACGGGATTGCCTTCACCGGGGCGCAGCGGCATCAGCAGCGTGAGGAAATGCTTCGTCCCCGTGCCGGATAGCTGGTGCGTGACGGTCGTGGCGGGGTAGTGGCCCGTCGCGTCAGCGACGATGTTCCAGCCGCGCAGACCGGAGGCGCTCCCGCTGGACTGCCCCACTGCGGAACTCACGGTGAGGCCCGAGAGCAGGCACGGGACGATGGCGAGGTTCGGCTGGCCCGCCTCTGTGGTGGTGATCACTTTGGTGGTGGGATGCGTCACGGAGGTGGTAGGCAGCAGATGCCAGCGCGCCTGGTAGGTGTGGCTGAAAATGTTCGGCACCAGCGTGTCGGCGACGAGGTAAAGGTCCGGCTTCACAAACAGCACGCGGCGTGTGTGTGTGGCAGGAAACAAGAAGGATTCGCCGTAGCCGCGGTTGTAGATCCCGGCGGCGAAGTCGTGGGCCACATCACTTTCCCAACGCCAGGTCTGCGGCGTCTGCGTGACGTGATCCGGGTCGGTGCTGGTATCCACGCCGTCGCCGCCGACTTGATTATTGCCGTCCACGATGACGGTGTTGTGCGACCACGTCGCGGTGCCGTAAGTGCGCCAGATGCTCGGCTCGTATTCGCCACCGCCGGAATCGAAAAGTATCCTTTTCCCATAAGCCGACAGCACGACGTTCAGCTTGTCCTGATGGTAGTGGCCCGATCCGAGAGGGCCGGTATCGAAGCAGAGATAGTTGTCCGTCCTGGCCCAGCCGGAGCGCATCACGTTGTAGCCAGCCCAGGGATACGTGGCGGAGGTAAAGCTGGGCGGCGTGCCGGATGCACCATCGCTGGCGACCCACTGGAAGTCGGTGCGGTGGGGAAAAATGCTGAAGCCAGCGGCAAGCCCGGACTTGCCGTCGATCTCCCCGTTGCAGTCGTTGAACTGCGGCAACTTGCGGTCGGGAGCCATGAGTCGCAGGTAGTGCTCGTAGGCTTTCTCGAGGCCGGACACAAAGTTTGCGGGCAGTTCGCCGAGACGCCCCTGGAGCTGGGCCATATTGTAAATGCCGAGAATGCTGCCCAGTGACACGCTGTGGTAAACGGGCGACAGCTCCTTCTGCGGGCCATCGGGATAAAACTGGCTCACCTGCTCGGCGGCGAGAGTGTTCGCGGCAGTCGTGCGCCAGTTGCCGGCCTCGTTCACCTCGGGAAACAGTGCTCCCACCGTGTAGAGGCCGGACATTTCAATCATGAGCCAGTTGCCTGAGCTGGGGTATGCCAGCAGGTAGCGGGCGTGCTCGATGCAGGACTTGAGGTAGTCGCAGACATCCTGGTCCGTGAACGATGGCGAGTGGAGGAAGCGGTGGTAGGCATTGTGCCAGTTGCCGCCCATGCGAATCCCGCTCTCGATGGTGCGCCAGGCCGAGGGGGCGACGTTTTGCTCGGTCGTCGGCGCCGGGCAACTCGTCAGCCAATCCCGGAGGTGCCCCACCCAGGCAACAGCATAGCTCTCGTTGCTAGTGTAGTGTCTCTAAAGTGTCTTTCGGAACCGGTTGTTGA
>JANNEF010000102.1:0-4890 GCA_031378375.1 Verrucomicrobiota bacterium
CGATGGTTTCATCGCGCAACGCGAGTCCAGCGAGAAGGACCGGGCCTTCGTCACCCAGTCGCGCGACGTGCTCGTGCCGTATCTCGGCTCGGACTGGTCGGAGTCGTGGGCGCAGGCAGGGTTCATCAACCACAGCCTGGCGGTGCCGAAGTCGGTGCCGCGCATCGTGGGGGCCTTGGATTCGTTGGAACGGTATTTTCCGGCCAACCCGACGCACCAGAAGGCGGATTTGTTTCTGACGGGGGCGTTCGCCAAGCAGCACCGGGAGAATCTGGAACTGGCGGTTGCGACGGTAACACGGTGCAAGCGCGAGCAGCGCGCAAACCGCGATGGGCGCGAGGAAGCGGACACGGCGCTGGCGGAGAAGCTGGCGACCGCGCGCAAGGTGCTGGCGGCGGTGTTGCCGGAGAATGACGCGCGCTGGCTGGATTTCCGCGCGGGTGTGCCGGGCGACTTGAGCCGACCCGAAGGCGTGGAAGGCGTGCAGTGTCAGGCGGGCTTGCCCGGCCACCTCACGGTGCGCTGGACGGCGGCGGCGCGGGCGGAATCTTATGTGGTGCAGGCGCAGGTTGCCGGCCCGGATGAGACTTTCCGCAACGTGGCCACGGTGCGGGACACGACGGCGGACGTGAGTCTGACGCCGGGGGCGCAGGTGAAGTTGCGCGTCATTGCGCGCAACGCCTCCGGCCCGGCGGTGCCGAGCGACGAGTTGTCGGCCACGGTGCCGGCGCTGGCGGCGGCGGCGTGAGAAGGGGTTGATAGTCGCCAGTCGAGAGTTGAGCAGGCGGAACAACGGGGCGGTCTTCGCGATGAAGGCCGCCCCGATTTGTTTGTAGCGGGCGTGACGGCGGCCTATCGCCAGGCTGAGGATGCCGGTAATTCGAGTCGGCTCCACCTCATTGACTCCCCGTTTCCCCGGCGATAACGTTTTTCCATGTTTGGTCCGACTGACGTTCAACCGCGCCGCGACACCGCGCCGGACTTCGCCGTGCGCCGGCCCATGCCGCCGGCCCGCTTCGACGCGCTCTCCCGCGACATCCTCGCGCTCAAGACGAAGCTTAACGCCG
The DNA here is from genome assembly GCA_031378375.1 of Verrucomicrobiota bacterium. Lineage (GTDB taxonomy): Bacteria > Verrucomicrobiota > Verrucomicrobiia > Limisphaerales > JANNEF01 > JANNEF01. Next base: position 1,068 of record JANNEF010000102.1, read on the forward strand.
TCATCCTCGCGCACAATTACCAGGTAGCCGAGATCCAGGACGTGGCGGATTACGTCGGCGATTCGCTCGGTCTTTCACAGCAGGCGGCGAAGACCAGCGCGGACGTCATCGTGTTCTGCGGCGTGCATTTCATGGCGGAGACGGCGAAGATTTTGAACCCTCGCAAGGTCGTCGTGTTGCCGGACGCGGACGCAGGCTGTTCGCTCGAGGAAAGCTGTCCGGCGCCCAAGCTGGCGGCGTTGCAGGCGACCAACCCGAAGTTTTACACCGTCACCTACATCAATTGCAGCGCGGCGGTGAAGGCGTTGAGCGACGTGATTTGCACCAGCGGCAACGCGGTGAAGATCGTCAATGCCGCGCCCAAGGACCGCGACCTCCTGTTCGTGCCGGACGAAAATCTCGGCGCGTGGGTAATGGAACAGACGGGCCGGCCGATGATGCTGTGGCGCGGCAACTGTTACGCGCACGTCGAGTTCACCCACGCGAGCATCACGCGCATCCGCCGCGAGTTTCCCGACGCGCCGCTCGTCGCGCATCCCGAATGCACCAAGGCCGTGCGGATGCTCGCCGACGAGGTTTGTTCGACGGAGAAAATGGTGGGCTTCTGCAAGCAAAGCACAGCGCGCCATCTCATCATCGCCACGGAGGCCGGGATGCTGCACCGCTTGCGGCGGGAATGCCCGGACAAGACCTTCATCCCCGCGCCGACGGACAACTGCCGGTGCAACGAGTGCAAATTCATGAAGATGAATACGCTCGAAAAAGTTCACGACTGCATGGCTGCTCTCGCACCGCAGATCGAACTGCCGGACGACATCCTCAAGCGCGCCCGCCTGCCCATTGAGCGGATGCTGGAGATTTCCGCGCGGCCAGCGTGAACGCCCACCTCAGTGCGCGCGGCTCCGCACGGTCCCGGATGGAGAAGCGTCGAATATGCCGCGAAGCCTTCGCGTCAACGACTCGTGTCAAAGCGCGTGGCGATTCGGGAGCTTCCCGCTGAGATGCGCTTGTCACCATGATGCTTGTTCGCACGATTCAATACGTTGGCTTGTTTCTTCTCTTCGCGTGTTTCGGGCCGGGCCGGACTGCGCTGGAGGGCGCGGAGCGCCGCTCACCGGGACGCGACCTCTACCGGCAGCAATGCGTCAAATGTCACGGCCGCAACGGTGAGGGCGTGAAAGGCAAATACGACGACGCGCTCCACGGCGACTGGTCCCTCGAGAAGCTCACGCGCTATATCGCCAAGAACATGCCGGAGGACAAGCCGGGGACGTGTGTCGGGCCGGACGCGGAGGCGGTGGCGGTTTACATCAACGACGCCTTCTACTCGCGCGAAGCCCGCGCGCGGAACAAGCCCCCGCGCGTCGAACTGGTCCGCCTGACCAACCGTCAATACGTCAACACCGTCGCGGACTTGTTGAAATCCTTCGCGGAGGCCGACGCGGCCATCGGCACCGAGCGCGGATTGCGCGGCAACTATCGCAATGGTCGGCGGGGCCGCGGTAACGGCGGTGACCAGAAAAATCTTGAGCGCGTGGACCGCGAGGTGGATTTCGACTTCTTGCGCGAAGGGGCCGATCCTGCCGCCGGTCTCACCAACGACTTCTCCGCCAACTGGCGCGGCTCCATCATCGCGGAGGAGACGGGCAACTACGAGTTCATCCTCAAGACGCCCAACGGCGCGCGCCTCTGGGTAAACGACGAGGAGGAGCCGCTCATTGATGCCGGCGTCTCGTCCGGCAAACTGGATGAACACAAGGCCACCCTGCGCCTGCTCGGCGGGCGCGTTTATCCGCTGCGGCTGGAGTGGTTCAAAGCGCCGAAGGACAAGGCCGCCTCCATCGCGCTGGAATGGACTCGGCCGCACGGCGCTCGGGAAATGATCCCCGCGCGCAATCTGTCGCCCGCGCGCACGCCGCCGACCTTCGTCCTCACCACGCCGTTTCCGCCGGACGACAGCAGCGTGGGCTACGAGCGCGGCGTGGCCGTCTCCAAAGAGTGGGACGAAGCCGCGACCCAGGCGGCCATCGAAGTGGCCAACTACGTCGTAAAACATCTGGACCGGTTCGCGGGCGCGAAGGTCGGGGCCACCAATCGAGTGGCGAAGGCGCAATCATTTTGCGAGGACTTCGTGGCGGCGGCGTTTCGTCGTCCGCTCACGGCGGAGCAGAAGCAGTTGCTCGTGGCCCGTCAGTTCAAGGCGGTGCCGAAGACCGAGGACGCGGTGAAACGCGCGGTCCTGCTCGCGCTGAAATCGCCGCGCTTCCTCTATCTCGGCCTCGATGACGCGAAGCCCGACGACTTCGACGTGGCGGCGCGGCTCTCGTTCGGCCTGTGGGATTCGCTGCCCGACCGCGAGTTGATAAAGGCGGCGGGGCAGGGGGGGCTGCGCACGCGCGAGCAGGTGAGCGACCGGGCGCGGCGCATGTTGGCCGACGCGCGGGCGCGGGCGAAGGTGCAATATTTCCTCCATCACTGGCTCCAGATGGACCACGTCGAGAACCTCTCGAAGGACGACAAGCTTTTTCCCGGCTTCACCCCGGACATCGTCGCGGACCTGCGCACCTCGCTGAACCTGTTCCTTGACGACGTGGTGTGGAGCGCGTCCTCCGACTACCGGCGGCTGTTGCTGGAAGACGATCTGTTCGTGAACAACCGGCTCGCGACATTCTACGGCGTCAACACCAACGCGACGGACGACTTCGTGAAGGTCTCGCTCGACCCGAAGCAGCGCTCCGGCGTGGTGACACATCCCTATTTGCTCGCCGCGTTTTCCTATGAGAAGACCACCTCGCCGATTCATCGCGGGGTGTTCCTCACGCGCAACATCGTGGGCCGCGCGCTCAAGTCGCCGCCGATGGCCGTCGCGTTCAAGGACGCCGACTTTGCGCCGAACCTCACGATGCGCGAAAAGATCGCCGAACTCACGCGCCCGCAGGCCTGCCAGGGCTGCCACTCCGTCATCAATCCGCTGGGCTTCAGCCTCGAACATTACGACGCGGTGGGGCGCTTTCGCACCCAAGACGGCAGCCGCCCCGTCAACGCGGTGAGCGAATACGTCACCGATGATGGCGAGAAGGTGCGGCTCACGGGCGCGCGCGACGTGGCGCAATTCGCGGCGGCCAGCGAGCACGCGCAAAATGGTTTCATCGAGCAACTCTTTCATCAGGTGGTGAAGCAACCGATGCGCGCCTACGGTGCGGACGTTCAAAGCCGGTTGCGCCAGTCCTTCGTCGCGTCGGGTTTCAACATCCAAAAGCTGCTGGTGGACATCGCGACCACCTCCGCTCTTCACCGCCTCGAAAAGCCGACGCCGGCGGTCAAGCGATAGGCTGTGCCGCCGCCTCGGGATACATGGCGCGGGAGAAGGTTGCCTTGCGCAACAACCGCGCGTAGCATGGTATCGTGCAAGCGAAAATCATGAAGGTGGGCAATCAGTTCGGTTTGATTGTCCCCAAGGAGATTCTGGACGCCTGTGGCTTTGGTCAGGAAGCCAGCATCACGGTGAAAGGCGGAATGCTGATCGTCGCGCCCGGCGTGCGGCAACCCCGCGAGGGCTGGGAGGAAGCCTTGAGCGGCATCCCCCAGCGCGATCTGGACCGGGATTTCGCGGAGTTGACGGCGTTGCGCGAGACGCCGCACGCATGGGACAATCAGGAATGGAACTGGCCGGCATCCGGGAACGATGAAAAGGTTTGAGGTCTGGCTGGCCCGGCTGGATCCCGCCGAAGGCTCGGAAATGCAGAAAACCCGGCCGGTGGTCATTCTCTCCCCGGATGTGATGAATGGTCGGCTGCACACGGTCCTCGTCGGCCCACTCACC
>JANNEF010000110.1:0-10812 GCA_031378375.1 Verrucomicrobiota bacterium
GCGGATGAAGGCGTTTGGCCTTGGCGACATCGAGACCTTTCCGTTCCTCCAGCCGCCCACGCCGGCCTCCATCGCCCACGGCTTCGCGCTGCTCCAGGAATTGGGCGCTCTCGATGAACAGCGCGAACTCACTCCGCTCGGCCGCGATATGGCGCGACTGCCCATCGACCCGACGATTGGCCGGATGCTCCTCCAATCGCAGCACGAGCACGCCACGCGGGAACTGCTCATCATCGCCGCCGGCCTGAGCATTCAAGATCCGCGGGATCGCCCGCTGGATCAAAAAGACGCCGCCGCCGCCGCGCACAAAAGATTTAACGACCCGAAGTCCGACTTCCTCGCGCTGCTCAACATCTGGAACGCCGTCCACGACCAGTGGGACAAGCTCCGCACCCAGAACGCGCGCCGGAAGTTCTGCCGGCAGCATTTCCTCTCCTACCTGCGGATGCGCGAGTGGCAGGATCTTTACACGCAACTGCACGACGCGCTGGAAAACCTCGGCACGTTGAAGCTCAACGAGAGCAACGCCGCCTATGACGCCATTCACCGATCGATCCTGGCCGGCTTGACCGGCCACGTCGCCCGGCGCGAGGAACGCAACAGCTACAAGGCCGCAGGGAATCGTTTGCTGAATGTCTTCCCCGGATCGGCACTCTTCGAGCGCGGTGAGCCGACCAGGAAGCATGGGCCCAAGCCTGACCCGTCCGCGCCCAAGCCGCGCTCCAGCCAGCCGCAATGGATCGTCGCCGGCGAGATCGTGGAGACGTCGCAGATCTTCGCGCGCACTCTCGCCGGCATTGATCCGCAGTGGATTTTCCAACTCGCCCCGCACTGCTGCAAGCTGACGCACCAGACTCCGCACTGGAGCGCCAGCGGCGGACGAGTGCTCGTCGAGGAGGTCATTATCCTGCACGGGATGGAAGTGCAGCGCCGCAAGGTTGCCTACGGGAACATCAACCCCAGGGACGCCACGGAGATCTTTATCCGCTCGGCGTTGGTGGAGGACAATCTGGAGCCGAAGAACGTGCCGCGTGGAACGCGCGCGACCTCCGCGCTGGAAGCGGAGGCAGCCGACGATGCCGAGGAGCTTCCGCCATCTTCTCGCGGTGCGAATTCAGCCTATCGCTTCCTCGCCCACAACCGCGCCGTGCGCCAAAAGATCGAGAACTGGCAGACGCGCGTCCGCCGCTACGATTTCGCTGATCTGGATCAGGCATTGTTCGATTTCTACGCGAAGCATCTGGAGAATGTTTCCGGCACGCACGACTTGAACCGCGTGCTCCGCGAGCAGACCGATCCCAATTTCCTCTGCATCCACGAGGCGGATCTCGCCGGTGGCCCGCTCTCTAGCTACGACACCGAGGCGTTCCCCGACGCGCTGCCGGTGGGCGGACAACCCGTCGCTCTGGCCTACGCCTACGCGCCCGGCGAGGACCACGATGGCGTCACCATTCGCCTGCCCTTCAGTCTGGCGCACTCCGCTTCCGCCTCGCTGCTCGAATGGGCCGTGCCCGGTTTGCGCGACGAGAAAATCAGCACACTGCTGCGCGCGCTGCCCAAGGCCATTCGCCGCGACCTCATGCCCTTTCCGCCCAAGGTGGTGGAGATCGTGCGCGACTTTAAGCCCGCCGGCGCTTCGTTCCTCGCGGATCTCGGACGCTTTCTCCACGAGCGTTACGGCGTCGAGGTGCCCGCGTCCGCGTGGCCCGCTGACGCCATCCCCGCTCATCTGCGCCCGCGCATCGAGATTTTCAGTAACGACCACAAGACGCTCGGCACCGGTCGGGATCTAGACCAGCTCCGCCGCGGTCTGGCGCAAGTGAAAGCGGAGCCGGCAAAGGAACCCGCCGCCTGGCAGCGCGTCGCGCAACAGTGGGAACGCTTCAACCTCCGCGCGTGGACCTGCGGCGATCTGCCCGAGCGCGTCACCGTGAGCGAAGGCCCTGGGCTGCCGCTTTACGGCTGGCCCGGCCTGCATCTCGAAGATGGCCATGTGAACGCGCGCCTCTTCCGCAGCCAGGACGCCGCGCGCGCAGCAAGCATCCACGGCGTGCAACGGCTCGTGGAAATCGAGATCGAGAAAGACCTCGCCTGGATCGAGAAGGACCTCCGCGCCTTGAGCCGCTTCGATGCTCTCTACGCTCCGCTGGGCGACGGCGACGCCCTCCGTGAGAGCGCCCTCGAACACCTCAAGCGCCATCTGCTTCCCGCCGAACCACTGCCCGCATTGAGCGAAGCCAGCTTCAACGCCGCCGTGGAAACTGCTCGCAGCCGACTGCCCGGACTTGTCCCGCCGTTTATCGAGCGCGTTGGCTTCGTCCTCCAGTTGCGCCAGCAAGTGCAGCAACGCCTCGGTCCGGCCACTTCGCCCGCAGCTCCGCGTCCCAAGACGCTGAATCAATTAAGTCAACTCGGAGCGCCTCCCGCCGCGCCCAGCGGAAATCCGCTGGCCGCCGAACTGGCCGCCCTGTTGCCGCCGCGCTTTCTCGAACAGGTGCCGTTCGACCGCCTCACGCACCTCGGCCGTTACCTCAAGGCACTGCTCACGCGCATCGAGCGCGCCGCGCAGAATCCCCTCAAGGATCAGGAGCGCGCCCGCCAGATCGCGCCGTATCAAAATGCGTGGAAACAACTTCAAGCCGCACCGCCTCGTTCCGCCGCGGCGCGTCAGGCAATGGAAGAATTTCGCTGGATGATCGAGGAGTTCAAGGTTTCGCTCTTCGCCCAGGAACTCGGAACGGCCCAGCCAGTCTCCGCCAAGCGGCTCGACGAGAAGCTTGTCCTCATCAGTGACGCTGGCAGGTAAACAGCGCATGTGTCTTGAATCGGCACCGATGCGAAACCGCGTGTTCACATCCACAGGTTCCTGTCATTGGCTTCCCTGGCAAACGTCATCCAATTCTGTTCGATTACCGCCCGCGCCGCTCACGACGCCGATCACCTATTACCACTCCATCCACCCGGCGTCCGGCGTTCGGTCTGCATGATTGAGCCAACCGGGGATTCCTTTGGAATGGTCGTAACCCTTTCGTTTCCCGAACTTCATCAAGAATTCACCCGGTGCAAAATTAGTTGGGTAAATCGCTTTTCAAATCCGACGGGATCGTGTATGTCTAAATCCATTCACACATTGAACAGCAGGCTCGATTTACGTGGCGCGAACGCTCCAACGCATGCAGTTGTCCGCTACGCGCGACTGGACCAAGCATCCGGCATCGGAGGCAAGCTGCGCACTAATGAATCAGTAGTCAGCTGGCCACTGGCACCGTGGCAACAAATCAGCCGACCGCTGACTCACTGATGACTACGCCCGCCGCACGGGCTTTATTTACAGTTCGGAGAATTATGATGGCGAAACGATTGTCACTCCTGTTCGCACTGGCTCTGATGGCCGGCGTGCAAACCACCCGTGCCCAGGTGCTGCTTTCCACCAATACGATCTGGCGCTACGCCAAGGGCACCAATGAAGCGTCCATACCCACGAACGCCTGGCGGCAACTGGCTTTCGACGACTCGGCGTGGCTGACAGGTGTCGCGCCATTTCATTACGGCTCCGGCGCGACGTGCGCCCCAGCCGACGAGACCGTGACGACTGGCGTCACCAACTGCGCCATCGGCGGGACGATTCTCAGCGACATGCGCAGTAACTACACCTGCATCTTCATCCGGCAGCCGTTCATGGTGGAGAATACCAATGCGATTCTGACGCTCACCCTGGGCACCTACATGGATGACGGACTGGTCGTGTGGATCAACGGGGTGGAGATGCCGCGGCAGAACGCCCTCCTCAGCGGCGAATTGAGCCACACGAACGTCGCCCGGACGCAGCAGGAAGGCGTCAAACGCAGCGTCAACCTCAACAGCTTCATCTACGCGCTGCAAAACGGCACGAACGTTCTCGCCATCCAGGCGTTCAACTTCCACATGACCAACGACGACTTCCGCGTGGACGCCGAACTGACCGCCACGTTCCGCGACGCCACGGGTCCGGTCGTCACCAATCGCTCACCCGCCGCCGGGGCCACCGTGAACACCCTTGGGCAACTCACCGTCACCTTCGACGAAACCGTCGCCAGCGTGGACGCCTTCGATTTGTTCATCAACGGCCAGCCGGCAAACAGCGTCAGCATCAGCAACGGGCCGGGCGCGACGAACAACCACGCCACGTTCACCTTCACCCAGCCCAATCCCGGCGTGGTGTTCATCACCTGGGATGCTGACAGCGCCATCAGCGACAGCTTTGGAAACCTCTTCGATCACAACGCGCCCTCCGCCTCGTGGTCCTACACCCTCGTGGACACGCTGGCACCCACCGTCGTCGCGCAAACGCCCGCCGCCGGCGGAACCGTCAGCGGCCTCACCCAAGTCGAAGTCCTCTTCAGCGAGCGCGTCAGTGGCGTGGACGCGGGGGACTTGCTCGTCAATGGCGTGCCGGCGGTGAGCGCGATTGGCTCGGAGTTCGGGCCATACCAGTTTCAATTTTCGCAGCCGCCCGCCGGCCCGGTGCTCTTCGCGTGGGCCGCCGGCCACGGCATCACGGACGTGGCCCCCAGCCCGAACGCCTTCGCGGGCGGCAGTTGGACGAACACGCTTGCGGCGTCCAACGTGGTTGCGGACGTGATCATCAGCGAATTTCTCGCGGCGAACATCAGCGGCCTGACGGATGAATTCGGCAACCCGGAAGACTGGATCGAAGTTCACAATCGCGGCACCAACGTCGTGAACCTGCTCGGCTGGGCCTTGACGGATGACGAAAGCGATTCCGGCAAGTGGACCTTCCCGGCGACCAACCTGGCGGTGGGCCAGCGCCTGGTGGTCTTCGCGTCGGAGTTGAACCGCAAGATCATCGGTGGCACCAACCGCCTCCACACCAACTTCAAACTCAATCCCAACGGCGAATATCTGGCGCTCTTCAACTCCGCCTCCCCGCGCGTGGCGATGAGCGTGTTCGCGCCGGAATATCCGGAGCAGCGGAACAATCACTCCTACGGCCTGGACAGCACGAACGCGCTCCGTTACTTCGCCACGCCCACGCCCGGATCGGCCAACGGTGTCAGCGCCATTTCCGGCGTGTTGCCGCCGGTGCATTTCAGCGTCGAGCGCGGGCTGTTCCACGCGCCGTTCACGCTGTTGCTCACTTGCACGGAGCCGGGCGCGACCGTCCGCTACACCGTCAACGGCAGCGAGCCAAGCGCCACCAACGGGGCTGTCTATGCCGGCGGCGTGGGGATCAGCAACTCGACGCCGGTGCGCGCGGCGGCGTTCAAGACGAACCTGCTGCCGTCCATCACGCGCACGCACACTTACATTTTCCCCGAACAGGTCACCCGCCAGCCCACCAACCCGCCCGGCTTCCCGTCCACCTGGGGCACGCATACCGCCGGCTTCACCACGGCTAACACCGGCCTGCCTGCCACTGTCGTGCCGGCGGATTACGAGATGGACCCTGAGATTGTTACCAACGCGCTCTATCGCGCGGACATCACCAACGCGCTGCGGTCGCTGCCGATCATTTCGATCGTGCTCAAGACGGAGGAAATGTTCGACGCCACGATCGGCCTTTACACGCACCCGCTGACGCGCGGGCCGCAGTGGGAGCGGCCCTGCTCCATCGAGATGTTTTTCCCGGACGGCACGCAGGGGTTTCAATCGGACGCGGGTGTGCAAATCCAGGGCAACGCCGCGCGCGAGCCACAGAAGCAGGCCAAACACCCGATGCGTGTCACCTTCAAGGGCGATTACGGTCCGGCGAAATTGAAGGCGCAGGTGTTCCCCGACTCGCCGGTGGCGGAGTTCGACACGCTCATCCTGCGGTCGGACTTCAACTTCTCCTGGATGCACTGGAGCGGCGCGCAGCGGGCGCGGGGCCAGCGCACGCGCGATGCGTGGATGAAGGACTCGATGCGCGACATGGGCGGACTGTCCGCGCACAACCGTTACACGCTGCTTTACATCAACGGACTTTTCTGGGGCATCTACGATCCGACGGAACGGCCCGATGGCACCTTCGGCGCGACCTACCTCGGCGGCGCGAAGGAGGATTACGACGTGGTGAACGAAGGCGCGGCGGTGGACGGCAACATGACCGCCTACAATTTCATGATGAACAGCATCAATTCGCTCAACGACATCAACCAGTACAACCTGATGAAGCAGTATCTGGAGATGACGACGTTCATTGACTACATGCTGCTGCACTTTTACGCGGGCCACGAGGACTGGGGACTGAACAAGAACTGGTACACGCTGCGCAAGCGCGACGGTTCGCTCGGCGGCTTCAAATACATTCCCTGGGACGGCGAGAACATCCTGGGCACCGATGCCAATCGCAACGACGTGACCCGCACAGACGTGCCGACGGGCCTGCACACCGCCGCGAAACTGCTGGCGAGCACGCAGTATCGAAGCGACTTCGCCGACCGCGTTCACAAACATTTCTTCAATGGCGGCGCGCTCATGCCGGAGGCGGTGACGAACCGCTGGAAGAAGCGCGCCTCCGAAGTGGAACTGGCGATCATCGCCGAGAGCGCCCGCTGGGGCGACTACCGGCGCGACACGCACATCTATCAGGACGCGCCTTTCGAGTTCCACACCAAGAACACTCATTGGCTGGTGGAGCAAAACCGTCTCCTCACCAGTTACTTCCCCGTGCGCACTGCCAACGTGCTCACGCAACTGCGCAACGCCGGCCTTTACCCGGCCACCGTTGCGCCGGTCTTCAACCAGCACGGCGGTCGCGTGCCGGCCGGTTTTGCGCTAACGATGACCGCCGCCAACACCGTCTATTTCACCACCAACGGCGTGGACCCGCGCGCGTATGGCACCGGCGGCACCAACGCCGCCGCGCGCCTCTACACCAACCAGCCGGTAATCATTGGCGCCACGATGACGGTCAAATCGCGCACGGTGACCGGCGGCACCAACTGGAGCGCGCTCAACGAAGCCACCTTCACCGTCAATGAACTGGCCGTGCCCATCCGCATCACGGAAATCATGTACGCGCCGCAAGGCGGCAGCGCCTTCGAGTATATCGAACTGCAAAACCGCGGCCCGCTCACGCTGGACCTGGGCGGCTACAGCTTCGATGGCGTGAGCTTCATCTTTCCACCCGGCACGTTGCTGACTCCCGGCGGCATTCTGGTAATCGGCTCCGGTGCGGACACCAACGCCTTCCGCCTGCGCTATCCCACCCTCTCAGTCGCCGGCTATTTCTACGGCTCATCCCTCAACAACGGCGGCGAACGACTGGCGCTGCTCGACCCCAGTCTTCGAGTCGTGACTTCCGTCACCTGGGACAATAACAACGGCTGGCCCGTCGAAGCCGCGACGCTCGGCCGCTCGCTCGAAATCGTTGACGCCGACGGCGACCCCAACGCCCCCGCCAACTGGCGGGCCAGCCCGACGGTCAACGGCACCCCCGGCCTGACCGCGATACCGCTGCCCCCGCCATCGGTGGTGCTCAACGAAATCATGGCCGAGAACGGCGGCTCGGTTTCCAATGGTGGCGCGTTTCCTGACTGGGTCGAACTGCGCAATCGCGGCGGCAGCCCGGCCGATTTGAGCGGCTGGACTTTGGCCGACGAAAGCCACGCGTTCGCGCTGCCCCCCGGCACCACGCTTACCAACGGCGATTATCTCGTCATCTGGTTCGACACGGACACCAACGCCCCCGGCCTGCACTCTGGTTTTCAGCTTGGGCGCAAGGGCGACACCGTGCTGCTCACCGACGCGGCCGGCGGGCGCGTGGACGGCCTGAGCTTCGGCCTGCAAGTGGCCGACTTCACCGTGGGCCGCTTCGGCGAGGACTGGCGGCTGGCGCTCCCCACGCCCGGCGCGGCGAACACAGCGGCCTCACTGGCTTCGGCGACCAATCTCGTGATCAACGAGTGGCTCGCCAACGCCCCGCCCGGCGGACGCGACTGGATTGAACTTCACAACCGCGCCACCAACGCCGTGGCGCTGCCAGGCTGCTGGCTGGCGACGAGCAACGCGCTCTTCAAAATCGAATCCCTCTCCTTCATCGCCCCGCTCGGCTACGCGCAGTTGTTCGCCGACGAACTGGCCGCCGCCGACTCGCTCGATTTCAAACTGCCCGCGGGCGGCGGCGCGATCACCCTCTACGATCCGACGGGCCTGCAGGTGAACCGCGTCACTTACGCGCAACAACTGCAAAACGTCCCGCAAGGCCGCCTGCCTGATGGCAACACCAGCATCACGAGTTTCGCGTCCGGCGGCAGCCCCGAAGCCAGCAACTATTTGCTGACGTGGACCGGCCCGGTCTTGAACGAAATTGTCACGCACAACGACACCGTCGTTTCGCCGTGGGGCAACACGCCCGACTGGGTGGAACTCCACAACTCGAACGCCGCGCCCTTCGACGTGTCGGGCATGAGCCTCAGCGACAACCCCGCCGACGCGGGCGAATTCACCTTCGCACCGGGCACCAGCATCCCCGCCTTCGACTTCCTGCTGGTGTGGTGCGACGATTCGCGCGCCGCTTCCACGAACGTCGCCACGGGCTTGAACACCGGCTTCGCGCTCGATGAAAAATCCGGCGGCGTTTATCTTTTCAACGGCATCGGCCAGCGCGTGGACTCGGTGGAATACGGCTTCCAGATCGAAGACCAGTCCATCGGCCGCAGCGGCGGCGCGTGGAACCTGCTGGCCGCTCCCACCCCCGGCGCGACCAATGCGGCGGCGGCGGCGCTCGGTTCGACGGCGAACTTGCGCGTCAACGAATACATGGCCGACCCGGCCAGCGGCGGCGACTGGTTTGAAATTTACAATCTCGACCCGCTGCCCGTCGCGATGAGCGGCCTCTATCTCACCGACACGCCGTCCACGGCGGGCATCACCAATTATCAAGTCGCGCCGCTGACCTTCATCGGCGCCCGACAATGGGTGCTCTGGGAAGCGGACAGCGACCCAAGCCAGGGCCGGCATCACGTCAACTTCTCCCTCGATGCGCTGGGCGAGACGATCCGCATTTACTCGTCGCCCACGACGTTGATTGACGCCGTGGACTTCGGAATCCAGACGACGGGCGTCGCGCAAGGCCGCCTGCCGGATGGCGCGACCAACGTCGTGAATTTTCCGACGACCGCCTCGCCCGACGCGGCCAACTACCTGCCGCTCGCCGACGTGGTCATCAACGAAGCCCTCGCCCACACCGACGACCCGCGCGAGGACGCCATCGAATTGCAGAACGAAGGCGCGACCCTCGCAAACATCTCCGGCTGGTATCTGAGCAACTCGCAGAGCGACCCGAAACGTTACCGCATCCCCGACGGCACCTTCATCAGCGCCGGCCTGTTCCGCGTGTTCTATCAAAACCAGTTCGGCGTGACCAACGGTCCCCTGCCCGGCTTCACCCTCAACTCCGCGCACGGCGATCAAGTCTATCTCTCCCAGGCCGACGCCGGCGGTAACCTCACCGGCTTGCGCGCCTCCGCCACCTTCGGCCCGTCGCTCAACGGCGTGTCCTTCGGCCGCCACCGCACCAGCGTCGGCGTGGACTTCACGGCGCTGAGCGCGACGACGTTCGGCGCGGACGGCGAGCCGACGCTCGCCGGCTTCCGCTCCGGCATCGGCGCCAGCAACGCCTACCCGCGCGTCGGCCCCATCGTCGTCAATGAAATCATGTATCACCCCAGCGGTAGCAACGGGACGGAAAACGCGGACGACGAATACATCGAACTGCACAACGTCGGCGCTACCGCGACGAACCTGTTCGATGCGGCGCACGCGACCAACCGCTGGCGGTTGCGCGGCGCGGTGAGTTTCATTTTCCCGCCGGGCACGAGCCTCGACGCCGGCGCATTCCTGCTCGTGGTGAATTTTGATCCCGCCGCCGAACCCGCCAAGCTGTCCGCGTTCCGCGCGAAATACGGCGTGGCCGAAAACGTCCCCGTGCTCGGCCCGTGGTCCGGGCGCCTCGACAACGGCGGCGAAAGCGTGGAACTCTACCAGCCCGACACCCCGCAAGGCCCCGGCCACCCCGACGAAGGCTTCGTTCCCTACGTGCTCGTGGACCGCGTGAATTACGACGACACCGCGCCCTGGGCGACCAACGGCGTGGACGGCGGCGGCGCGTCCCTCCAGCGCATCGCCGCCAGCAACTACGGCAACGACCCGGTGAACTGGAAAGGCGAAGCCCCCACGGCGGGCCGCGCGAATGTGGCCACCGGCACCGTGCCGCCCACCATCGTGACGCCGCCGCAGGACCAGACCGTCATCCTGGGCGACGCCGTCACGTTCACCGTCATCGCCGAGGGCACCGCGCCGCTCGCCTACCAGTGGCAACACAACGGTGGCGACATTCCCACGGGCACCAACGACACACTCTTCCGGCCCGCGGCCGGTCCCAACGAAGCCGGCGCCTATCGCGTGCGCGTGAGCAACGCCGCCGGCGCCATCCTCAGCCAGCCCGCGACCCTCACCGTGCTCGTGCCGCCGATGATTGTTTCCGTCTTGCCCGCCAGCCAGACCGTGCTCGCGGGCGGCAGCGCGGCGTTCACCGTCACCGCCACCGGCACTTTGCCGCTGCACCTTCAATGGCTCTTCAACGACGCGCCGTTGACCGACGAAAACGCCTCCCCACTGACGATCAACAACGCCCAACCCGCCCGCGCCGGCAACTACCGCGTCGTCCTCACCAACCTCGCCGGCGCGATAACCAGCGCCCCCGTCTCCCACCCCGTGGCCGTGCCGCGGACCATCACTGGTCAGCCGCTGCGCAAGTCCGTCACCGCGGGCTGAACCGCCACGTTCACCGTCGCCGCCACCGGCGACGCGCCCCTCACCTTCCAATGG
>JANNEF010000236.1:0-3706 GCA_031378375.1 Verrucomicrobiota bacterium
CGTAAGCGGCCTGGAAGGCCGCGCGCCGGAGGTAACGCCGGGAGGATCTCATCGTTGACTGAGAATCTGTTTGGTTCGCCCCCGCCGTTGCGCTATCGGTAGGCCATGATCGAAACCGAGAAGCACCTGTTGCAATCGCTGCTGGACCTGGAGCGCGCCGTGGCCGCGATGCCCACGGCCAAGCCCAAACCGAATCTGCTGCCGATCTTCGCCCGCATTGACGAACTGGCCGGGCAATTGCCGCCCGCGACCGACCCGACGCTCAGGCATTATTTGCAAAAGAAAAGTTACGAGAAAGCGCGGCTGTTTCTCCAGGGCCGCGAAGCTGAGAACCAGCGCGGCAACTGCCGGCACGTCTAGCAAGCGTGCGCGATGGCGACGGTTCCGTCACTGCTCGCACCACGCACCACCCATCACTCTCTTCATGCTGCCAGACACCATCGCCGGCATCGCCACGCCACTCGGCGAAGGCGGCCTGGCGGTCATCCGCCTTTCCGGGCCGCAGGCGCTTGCCATCGCGGAGCGAAGTTTCGCGCCCGCAGGCAAGTCATCGCACAAACCCACGGAGGCGCCGACGCACACCATTCACTACGGCCACATCGTGCGCGCCGGCCGGGTCGTGGACGAAGTGCTCGTCGCCATCATGCGCGCGCCGCGCACGTTCACTCGGGAGGACATGGTGGAGATCACGTGTCATGGCGGATTGCTGCCAGCCAAACTCGTGCTGGACACCGTGCTCGCCAACGGCGCACGCCCCGCCGAACCGGGCGAGTTCACCAAACGCGCCTTCCTCAACGGCCGCATTGATCTGACGCAGGCCGAGGCCGTGGCCGACCTGATTCATTCCCGCACCGAACTGGCGCTCGCCGCCGCCAACGAACAGCTCGCGGGCAAACTTTCCCAGCGCATCAACCAACTGCGCGACGACCTGCTGCTCACGCTCGCGCACGTCGAGGCGCATATTGATTTCCCGGATGAAGACATCGCGCCCGCAACAAAGGAAAAGTTGCTGGAGCGATTGGAACAGGGCCTGACGTTCATGGACGAATTGCTTCGCACCGCAAACGAGGGACAGATTCTCCGGCGCGGCATCCGCGTGGCCATCATCGGCCGGCCCAATGCGGGCAAGTCCAGTTTGCTCAACCTGCTGCTCGGCCACGACCGCGCCATCGTCTCGGCCATCCCCGGCACCACGCGGGACACCATCGAGGAAACAGCGGACATTCGCGGCCTGCCGGTGGTCTTCGTGGACACTGCGGGCCTGCGCGACGCGGGCGACGAACTGGAACGCGAAGGCATCCGCCGCAGCCGGGCAAGCCTCACGCGGGCCGAACTGATATTGCACGTGCTCGATGGTTCCGCACCCCTGACACCGGCCGACGAGCAGTATCTGGCGGAGTTCTCCGGCAAGCGGCGCATCCTCGTTCTCAACAAGTCCGATCTGCCACCCCGACTGCAACCGCCCGACAACTGCCCATCGCCGCTCGTCCACGTCAGTTGCCTCACCGGCCACGGACTCGAAGCATTGAAGGATGCCCTCAAGGAACTCGCGTGGTCAGGCGAGATCAAAACCGAGATGCTCCAGGTGATGATCAACTCCCGGCATCAAGACGCGCTCCAACGCGCGCGCGCCGCCACCGATCATACCCTCGTCGCGTTGCGCGCCGGACAGACGCTCGAACTCGCCGCGCTGGATCTGCGCATCGCTGTGAATGCCGTGGGTGAGATCGTTGGCAAGACCACGACGGAAGATTTGCTCGACGAAATCTTCAGCCAGTTCTGCATCGGCAAATGATCGGCGAGGCACCCCGCCTTGCCTCCCGGTTTGACTTCCCGCTCGCCCGTTCACTAAGGTTGCCGTCGAAACATCATTCACGACCGTGCTATTTCCGCCCTCACTACCCCGCCCTGCTCCGCCTCGCATCGTCATCACCGGCGCGGGCATCGTGACGGCGCTGGGGCTGGACTGGCGGAGCAACGCCGCCGGATTTCGCTCGGGGCGAACCGCGTTTCGCCCGGTGACGCTCTTCGACGTGTCCCGGCAACGAGTGAAAACGGCAGCAGAAGTGGACCTGCCCGCCGGGCTTCCTCGGACACGCTTGAGCGCCCGCGAAACGCTGCGCCTCGACCGCGCGGCGAAATTGCTTCTGCTCGCCGCGCACCAGGCGTGGCAACAGGCAGGCTGGGACGCATCGGAGAATCTGCCCGTGGTGCTCGGGACCACCAGCGGCGGGATGGGCGCGGGTGAAGCCTATTACCAACAAGCCACGCGCGAACCGCAACGCCACCGCCACCAGGCCGTGCGCGTGATGCAATACCAACCGCACCATCAGGCGCTGAACCTGGCGGAAGCCTTCGGCTTTCGCGGCCCGCTCACGATCATCGCCAACGCCTGCGCGTCCGGCGCGAACGCCATCGGTCATGCCTGGGAACTTCTGCGACGCGGCCACGCGGAGCGCGTGCTCACGGGCGGCTACGACGCCTTGAGCCAGTTGGTGTTCGCCGGTTTTGATTCGCTCCAGGCGCTATCGCCGACGCACTGCCGCCCCTTCGACGCGCACCGCGACGGACTGGCCCTCGGTGAAGGCGCGGCGGTGCTCGCCTTGGAAACACTCGACCACGCGCGTGAGCGCGGCGCGGAAATTCTCGGCGAGATCGCCGGCTACGGCGCGGCCACGGACGCGCATCACCTCACGCAACCGCATCCGCAGGGCGACGCCGCGCTCGCCTCCATGCGCGCCGCCTGCGAAAGCGCGCGGGTGGGCACGGAGCAAATCGGCTACGTCAACGCGCACGGCACCGGCACGCCGCTCAATGACAGCGCTGAAGCGGTCGCGATTAACCGCTGGGCCGGCGCGCGGGCCGCCACCTTGCCGATCAGTTCCACTAAAGCCAGCATCGGCCATCTCCTCGGCGCGGCGGGCGCCGTGGAAACCGTGATCTGCCTGATGGCACTGCGCGAACAATGGCTGCCACCCACGACGACGCTGCAAACGCGCGACCCGGCGTGCGCTTTCCCGGTCGTCCACGAACCGACCGACGCCCGGTTTGATTACGCACTCACCAATTCGTTCGGCTTCGGCGGCGCAAACGCGTCATTGATCTTGCGGAGGTGGTCGTGAGCGGAATTTTCATTCACGGACTCGGCGCAGTCTCCCCCGCCGGTTGGGGCGTTCCTCCGCTCCGCGAGGCGCTGGCGAAAACTCAACCACTGCCGATCAAGGAACTCGCCCGCCCCGGCTGGAGCCAGCCCTTGCGCATCCGCTCCGTGCCGACACCGGCGGCGCGTCCGGCGTTCCTCGCACATCCGCGCCTGCGGCGGACCAGTCCGATCACACAATTCACTGTCGCCGCGGCGCTCGAAGCGCTGGGCAAGGACACCGAGGTAATCCGCACCGGCGCGCTGCGGCTCGGCATCGTGGTATGCGTGATGACGGGCTGCGAGAATTACTCGCGGCGTTTCTACGACGAAGTGTTGCGCGACCCAGCCACTGCCAGTCCGCTCATTTTCCCGGAGACGGTTTTCAATGCGCCCGCCAGCCACCTTGCGGCGGTGCTGGGCACCACGGCGATCAATTACACCCTCGTCGGCGATCCCAGTGCGTTCCTGCAAGGCGTGGCGCTCGCGGCGGAATGGCTGGCGGATGGACGCGTCGAGGGCTGCCTTGTCGTCGGCGCGGAGGAAAACGACTGGCTGACGGCCGAT
>JANNEF010000242.1:0-6779 GCA_031378375.1 Verrucomicrobiota bacterium
GATCAAGCGCGCCATGAACACCAAGACCGCAGGCTACCTGATCTTCTACGGGGCGTTCCTCATCCTCATCGGCCTGGCCGGCTACTTGTCGAACCCGGAAAGAGCGAAGACGGCGCTGATGTCCGGCGGCACCTTCGGCACGCTTTCGATTTTGTGGGGCGTGCTCGGCGCGCGCGGCGTCCGGTGGAGTTTGTGGGCGGCCATCGTGACCACAGGCTTCCTGGCGCTGGTCTTCGCGTGGCGGGCCACGGTTGGCTGGCTGGCGGTGATGGATGGCAATTCAGAGAAATTGGTCGCGGCGGTTTTGATCACGGCGATGCTCGCGGTTTCCGCGCTGATGCTGCCGTGTTTGGTGAAGGCTCGAAAACCCGCTGCGGCCGGAAATCCGGCGAACAAGTCTTCCTGAGTCATGCGCCCGGACGGATCCTCCATGCCCAAGTTTCGGCTGGCCACCTTGAAGCAAGTCAAGCGGGTGGTCATCGCCATCGTGGGGGGAACGGTGCTGGTCCTTGGCATCATTATGATTGTCCTGCCAGGTCCATCCTTCCTGGTCATCCCCGCCGGGCTGGCCATTCTGGCGGTTGAATTTGCCTGGGCCAGACGCTGGCTGCGTTCGGCGCGCGCGCTTTTGCCGCGACGTTCCAAAGTCGATTCCGCGCCGCGGAAAAAGTTCACCATGAAATCGGTTCGGCGGAGTGCGGGCTTCCTGCTCCGGCAGGTGCGCCGGACCCTGCTCTCGAAAAGAAAGGCCACATGATCATCCTCCTTTTCCTGCTCACGCTGGCCATCGGCCTCCTGGCTCAATGGCACTTCATCCAGCTCGGCCCTGAATCCGCCGCCGTCCGCCCGGTGTTGAACGGCGCCACCTGGACGTATGAGGCGGCGTTCATCTCGTCGCTGATTTGTTTTCTGTGGCACCTGCTTCTTGCTGCTGACCGGCGGGAGACTGCCGGATTGAATGCTTGCCATCGCCAGCAGCAAACTCTCGAATGAGTTCCATCCAGCGAATCGTTACGGCCATCCTGCCTCGTGGACCTCTAAAGAATTATGCTCGAAACGGTCAAACTCACCAAACGCTTCAACAGCCACGTCGCCGTCCATGAACTGAACCTCGCCATCAAGCCAGGCGAAGTCTTCGCGCTGCTCGGGCCCAACGGCGCGGGCAAGACGACGACCATCAATCTCCTCCTCGGCTTCCTTACACCCGATGCCGGCGAGGCGCGTGTCAATGGTGCCAGCGTCGCCGCCGATCCCATCGCGGCGCGGCGGCACCTCGCCTACATCCCCGAGCAGGTCATGCTCTACCCGCGCTTCACGGGCGTGGAAAATCTTGATTACTTCAGCACGCTGGGCGGACGTCGGCACACCCGCGAGGAGTTGCTCCTGCTGTTGAAAAAAGCCGGGCTGCCGGCTGAAGCCGCCGATCGCCGCGTCGGCACCTACTCGAAGGGCATGCGCCAGAAAGTCGGCATCGCCCTCGCGCTGGCGACAGAAGCCAAGGCGCTCTTGCTCGATGAACCCACCTCCGGCCTCGACCCCGCTGCGTCGCACGAATTCTCCCTGCTCCTGCGCAAGCTCGCCAAGGATGGTGTCGCGATTCTCATGGCCACGCACGATCTGTTCCGCGCGCGCGAGGACGCCACCCGCATCGGCATCCTGCTCGATGGCAAGCTGGCCGGCGAATACGCCACCAACGACATCAAGCATGTGGATTTGGAAAAGCTCTACCTCAAACATCTCCGCGCATGATTGCCGCCATTGCCCGCAAGGAATTCCTCGATGCCTGGCGCGACGGACGCTTTCGCATCGCCGCCGTCGTCACTCTGGCGTTGCTCGGCGTCGCGCTGCTGCTCGCGTGGCAACAAGTCACGCGCGCCCGCGCCGAGCGCGCCGCCGCCGCCGCGTTGGAGCGCGAGAACTGGCTCAACCAGGGCGAGAAAAATTCCCACTCCGCCGGCCATTACGGCGTGTACGTCTTCACGCCGCTCGCGCCGCTGGCCGTGTTTGATCGTGGCCTGGAACCCTTCGTCGGCACCACTGTCTTTCTCGAAGCGCACAGGCAGAACCAGGCCGCGTTCCTCCCCGCCCAGGACGCCACCGCGATGCGCCGCTTCGGCGAACTGACCGCCGCCACCGGACTGCAACTGCTCGTGCCTCTGCTCATCGTGTTGCTCACTTTCGGCGCGCTGGCGGGCGAGCGCGAGCGCGGCACGCTGCGGCAGGTGTTGAGCCTCGGCGTGCGTCCGCGCGACCTCGTGCTCGGCAAAGCCCTTGGCCTTGGTGCGGCGCTCGCGGCGTTGCTGCTGCCCGTCGCATTGTTCGGTGCCGTGGCGCTGTCGAAACTTCCCGGCGGCGATGTGAGCGGCGGCTGGGTTCGCCTCGCGTGGCTGGGGGGAGCTTACGCCCTTTATCTCGCGGCCATTCTCGCCGGCTGCCTCGCGGTGTCGGCGGTCGCGTCCACTGCGCGCGCCGCGCTGGCCACGCTGCTGGTCTGCTGGGCGGCCAACGCTGTGATCGCGCCGCGGCTCGCTTCCGATTTCGCGCAACGCCTTCTGCCCACGCCGAAGCTCGTCGATTTTGAAACGGCGATGAACAAGGCCGTGCAAGAAGGGCTGGATGGTCACAATCCGCGCAACGATCGGTTGCAGGCCTTCGCCCAGGAGACGTTGAAGAAAAACGGCAAGACGCGCATCGAGGAACTGCCGTTTAATTTCAACGGCCTCGTCATGCTGGAGAGCGAACGCATGGCCGGCGAAGTGTTTGATCATCACTTCGGCAAACTCTGGGATCGTCTCGAAGCCCAGGACCGCACCGTGACCTGGACCGGCCTCGTCGCGCCGCTGCTCGGACTCCGCTCCGCGTCGATGGCGCTGGCCGGGACCGACTTCACGCAGCACCGCCATTTCTCCGTCGCCGCCGAGCAGCATCGCCGCAACTTCGTGCGCGTGCTCAACGAAGAGATGATGAACAACACCGCTGGCGGTCATCACGGCGGCACGGCTGGCCGCGCGCTGTGGGAAAAGCTGCCCGCCTTCCGCTACGACCCGCCGCCGCCCGCCCACGCCCTGCGCGCCGCCACGCCGGGTTTGGTCGTGCTGTGTCTCTGGGCCGTCGGGGCGTGGACCGCGCTGCTGCTCGTCGCGCCGCGACTGAAACCGAATTGACGCATGACCTCGCACCTCTTCCGCCTCGAACTCCGGCTGCTCGTGCGCGAACGCGCCGCGTGGGTGCTGCTGGGCCTCTTCGCCGCCGCGCTCGGCTACGGCCTCTGGAACGGGGGGCGCGTGGCCGGGCGACAGCGCGAGGCCGCCGCCGCCCTCGCGCAGGACACCGAGGCGTTTCAAGCGCAGGTTCGCCAGCACCTCGGCCAGCAGGCCATCGATCCCAAGGCCATTGCCGGACGCGGCACGATGGCGGTGCTGCCGCCGGCACCGCTGCCGTTGCTCGCCACCGGCCAGTCTGATTTGTCGCCGGGTCACGAAACGGTCGTGCTCTGGCGGTTCGCGGCCTCGGGCGACACGCGCTCCGAATTGGAGAATCCATCGCATCTGCTGGCCGGGCGCTTCGATCTCGCGTTTGTCCTCGTGTGGCTTTTCCCGCTGTTCCTCCTCGCGCTGGTTTACGACCTCATGGCTGGCGACCGCGAATCCGGCACGCTGCGGCTGGCCTTGGCCCAAGGCGTCACGCCGTGGCGCTGGATGATCCTTCGCGCCCTGGCCCGCGCATTGCCCATGCTGATGCTCGCGGCGCTGGGCACACTGGCAGCGGGTTTCTTCGGCGGATCGGGCGGCACCGGTTTGCGCCTGATGCTCGCGCTCGCCGTGGTGCTGGCCTACGGATTGTTCTGGGTCGCGCTGGCCATCGCCGTGAACGCGGTGGCGCGCAGCGCCGCCAGTGCCGCCACCTCGCTGGGTGCCGCCTGGGTGTTGCTGGTCCTCGTCGCACCGACGCTGTTGAACGTGACGGTTGAGACCCTTTACCCCACGCCGTCACGCCCGGAACTGGTGGCCGCCGGACGCAAAGCCTCGGGCGAAGCGGAGAAGCGCGGGGGCGAATTGCTCAACTCTTTTTACCGCGACCATCCCGAACTCGCTCCGCCCGGCCAGCAAGCCGATTTCGCCGCGCAACATCTCACCGTGCAGACCGAAGTAGGCCGCGCCGTCGAGCCGGTGCGGCAGAAGTTCGACGAACAACTCGCGCGACAGCAGACGGCGGTGGGGCAATGGCGTTTCCTTTCGCCCGCCATCGCCATGCACGAGGCGCTGACCGACTTGGCCGGCACCGGTTACTGGCGGCACCGCGCCTTCCGCGATCAGGTCACCGCCTTCAAGAAGTCGGTCGCTGATTTTTACACGCCAAAGATCCACAAGCGCGAAACCATAACGATGGCCGACTACGAGAAGATGCCGCGTTTTGTTTTCCGCGAGGAACCGTCCGGGGCCTGGATGAACCGCGCGAGCGCCGGTCTCGGCGGGATGCTCGCCTTCGCCTTCGTTCTGGCCGGGTTGGCCATGGTGAATTTGCGCCCGGCGCGCCTCGGCTCGATGACGGCATGAACTGACCCTTTCAAATCTTTTTTCGTAACCCTCCTTCCGACCATGAAACAACCCTCCCCACGCAAGAAAAGCCGCGACCTCGAGAAGACATACCCCCGCAAAGACTTCATCGCCAAATTGCGCCGGCTGGCTGACGCGCTGGAAACAGAAAAACCGTTTCCCATCCAGGTCGCTGGCGAACGGCTGCACATCCCCGCCGACGCGAGCTTCAACATCGAACACGAGCGTGAAGGCGGTCGCGAAGAATTGGAGTTCCAGCTTCGCTGGACGCATCGCTGAACTCAGTCGTCGGACGGCATCGCCCATTCCTCCGCAAACCTTCAACACCACTCTGGATATGCCAAAACAGTCACTCCTCCGCCCTCTCCACGCCCTGTCTCTGGCCGCGGTCCTCGCCAGCCTCGCCGGCTGCGCCACGGGCGGCGGTTCGTCCCGATCCAGCTTGCGCGACGCGCTCCTCCTGCGCGCGTCGTTCGACGGCGGGGTAAACGCCGACTTCGCCGTCGGCGATGCGACGCTTTACACCGCGCCCGCCGGCGACCGCAAACAAGCCCGGCCCGG
Organism: Verrucomicrobiota bacterium; assembly: GCA_031378375.1. Classification (GTDB taxonomy): domain Bacteria; phylum Verrucomicrobiota; class Verrucomicrobiia; order Limisphaerales; family JANNEF01; genus JANNEF01. The sequence continues at coordinate 5,118 of JANNEF010000242.1, forward strand.
ATTGCCCGACGGTGAACTGGTTGTTCACGCCAAGGGCGAGGGCCGCCACGGCGACGCCCTGCGTTTCACGAAGAAGATGAAACCGGTCGTGTTCTTCCGTGGAGAAAAGAATCTGGGCTACGCCACCAACGGCTGGAGCGGCGCCGTTTCCCTCTGGCTCAAGCTTGACCCGGACAAAGACCTGGAACCCGGCTATTGCGACCCGCTGCAATTCGTCGCGCAACACTGGGAGCAGGGCAACATGTTCATCGAGTTCAGCAAGGACCACACGCCGCGCCATTTCCGTTACGCCATCCTGCCGGTGAAACAAACTTGGAATCCGCAGAATCGCGGCTGGGAGGCCATCCCGGACCAGGAGCGCCCGATGGTGCCGGTGTATCGTCCGCCCTTTGCGCGCGAGCGTTGGACGCACGTCGTCTTCTGCTTCGGCAATCTCAACACCGGCGCGAAGGACGGCTGGGGCAGGCTCTATCTCAACGGCGAATTCCAGGGTGAATTCACCGACTGGCTCGGTGCCTTCAATTGGGACGTGTCGCAAAGCGCGCTGACCCTCGGCTTGAGCTACGTGGGGATGCTCGATGACCTCGCTGTCTTCAATCGCCCGCTCACGGCTGGCGAGGTGAAGGCCATCCATCAGTCGCCAACCGGCGTGCGCGGGGTGGTGCAGTGAGGCGGAAACTTCACCGCCGAAGTACGGCGCGGCGTGTGAAACATTCGAGTTGAACAACCATTTTTCATGACCCCGCAACTCTGGCTTTGGATTGGCTTCAGCATCTTCGTGCTGGCGATGCTCGCCCTGGACCTCGGCGTGTTTCATCGCAAGTCGCACACCGTCGGCATGAAGGAGGCGCTGACATGGAGCGCCGTATGGATTGCGCTGGCTTTGCTGTTCAACGCGGGCATCTGGTACTGGCGGGGCCCCGACCAAGGGCTGACCTTTCTCACCGGCTACGTGGTGGAACTGTCGTTGAGCGTGGACAACCTGTTCGTGTTCCTCCTCATCTTCGCCTACTTCAAAGTGCCCGCGGAGTATCAGCACAAGGTGTTGTTCTGGGGCATCCTCGGCGCGCTCGTCATGCGGGCGGTGTTCATCGGCGCGGGCATTGCGCTGATTCAGAAGTTCCACTGGATCATCTACGTCTTCGGCGCGATTCTCGTCGTCAGCGGTCTCAAGATGGCCTTCGAGAAGGACAAAGAGGTGCATCCGGAAAAAAATCCCGTGCTCAAAATCTTTCGCCGGTTCATGCCGGTGACGGGGGAATACCACGGCGGCGACTTTTTCGTGAAGCGCGGGCAACTCTGGGCGGCCACGCCGCTGTTCATCGTGCTGCTGATGCTGGAGACGACCGACCTCGTGTTCGCCGTGGACTCCGTGCCCGCCGTGCTGGCCATCACCACCGACCCGTTCATCGTCTATACCTCGAACGTGTTCGCCATCCTGGGGCTGCGCTCAATGTTCTTCGCGCTGGCCGGCATCATGAAGCTCTTTCACTATTTGCACTACGGACTGGCGGCGGTGCTGCAGGGCAGACGCAGCTAAATTGGGACGCCCAAAAGTTTGAGCAGGTAGCTGTGGTCCCAGCCGGCGTTTTTCTGTTTGCCTTTGATCCCACGCTTCTTGGTTTTCTCGCGCTTTAACAAATTCAGCGCCAGCCGCCGCAG
>JANNEF010000257.1:0-37852 GCA_031378375.1 Verrucomicrobiota bacterium
TCCGGGAGGTTCGGTGTGGAGGCGGCGGGTGACGAGGTCCGCCTCACCGCAACGATCTAATTTTGCTCGGGGTCTGGCCATGCCCAAAGGCTATCCCCGCCGCTTAACTTCTACCAGCCAATTAACGTAGTTGGTATAACAACGCCGCAGGTCAGGTTAGCCGGCAAAGGTTCCGGGCATGTCCCATCAAGTTGCCCGAGCCGTCTCCCTGGCCGCGGGCATCGCTGACTCTTGTGCCTTTGTTCACGAGTGGAATGACAGGGGCTGTTCGGCCTCCAAAGTCGGAGGGGCTGCTGCCAGTTTATTGAATCAGTTCCTTGCTGTCACGATCCAGCAGGGTGTCGTCGTCGCCATTCAGTCCGTCGCGGTCGGCGAAGAACCAGTCTTGCTGGCCGCCGCCGGTGAGGGTGTCGGACGCGCCGTCGTTGAACACTGTCACGCCCACCTGGAGATACGTGCTGCGGACGCTCGTCGTGCGGCTGTTGTAGTTCGCCGTGGAGTTCCAAACGTTGAGGATGGCCAGCAGCGCGCCCGGGGTGGCATCCAGCGTGGTGTAGCCGGCGATGATGAGGTCGTCGTCGCCACCGCCGTCAATCGTATCCGCGCCGCGTCCGCCGATCAGGAGGTCGCGCCCTTTGTCGCCGTAGATCTCGTCGCGACCCACGCCGCCGACGATCAGGTCGGCGCCGTCACCGCCGCGCAGTGTGCCGCCCGCGGCGCTGCCCAGCAGCACGTCGTCTCCTGCGCCGCCATCAAGGGTCACCGTGCCGGTGAAGGCACCGGCGTCGAGCTTGTTGTTGCCCTTGCCGCCGGTCAGTTCGGCGTTCTCGATGTTCGCCAGGGTGTCGGTGCCGGACGCGATGAGTTGCGTGTTGGTCAGGGTCAGGTTCAGATCGCCCGCTGCCACGACTGTGTCCGTGCCGGCTCCGCCGTTGAGCGCGTCATTGCCACTGCTGACATTCAAGGTGTCGTCGCCGTCTTCCCCCGCCAGCGAGTCGGTGCCGCTCTCGCCGTAGAGCGTGTCGTCGCCATTGCCGCCCATCAATTGATCGTCGCCCAGGCCGCCGTGCAATTCATCGTTGCCATCGCTGCCGGTGAGCCAGTCGTTGCCATCGTCGCCGTAAATCGCGTCCGCGCCGTCGCCGCCCGCGAGGTGGTCGTTGCCCGCGCCGCCGTGAATCGTGTCGTCGCCGTCGCCACCGTCAATTGTATCATCGCCGGCGCCGCCCTGTAGGTCGTCAGTGCCGGTCCCGCCAGCGAGGGTAGCCCCGCCGCCGCCCGCAGTGATCTGGTCGTCGCCGTCACCGCCGTCAATGAACACCGGTTTCATGACGCTGCTGCTGATCGTCGCCGTGTCGTTGTCGTTCAGGAGGTAGATGTAAACCGTGCCCACGCTGGTGAGGCTATATGTCGCATTGCCGAAATTGGTCGAGACCTGCAACTGGCCGGTCTTGGACAGGCTGACCGTGACGGTGTCGCGCCCCAGCGTGCCCAGCACGTACAAATCGCCGTTTCGGATCCCGATGGTGCCCGTGGCCCAGTTCACTCCCGCGCCGCCGTCCAGAAGGTCCGTCCCGCCGCCGGTCATGATGTCGTCGCCGTCGTCGCCGTAGATCGAGTCGTTGTGCTTGCCGCCGATCAGCAGATCGTCGCCCGTGCCGCCGCGCAGCACGTTCGCGCCATCACCGCCTTCCAGCCGATCAGCATCCTCGTCGCCGAAGAGGGTGTCGTTGCCTTTGTCGCCCCGCAGCGTGTCCTTGCCCGCGCCGCCGTGGAGTTCGTCGTTGTCGTCGCCGCCCAGGAGCCAGTCGTTGCCGGCGTCACCGAACAGGACGTCGTTGCCACGCCCGCCGTCGAGGGTGTCGTCACCCGCGCCGCCGGCGAGCCGATCCTGGCCGTCGTCGCCGTCAAGCACGTCATTGTCGATACCGCCGAGCAGGCTGTCGTCGCCGGTGCCACCGTGCAATTCGTCGATGCCATCGCCGCCATCGAGAGTGTCGTTGCCGGCGTCGCCGTTGAGCACGTCGTTGTCGTTGCCGCCGACGAGGGTGTCGTCGCCGTCGCCGCCGGAGAGTTCATCGGCCCCAAAGCCGCCACGAAGCGTGTCGTGGCCCGGGCCGCCGGTGAGCTTGTCGAAGCCGGGGCCGCCATCCAGCAACACGGGCAGGGCGCCGAGATTGGAGTTCACTTTGAGTTCGTCGTCGCCCAGGCCGCCGTAGAGTTCCACGCGGCTGAGGTTGGCAAATTCCTGCTCCAGCTTCGGCGAACGCAATTCGCGTTCATCCAGCTTGAGCTTGACCGTCCCCGCCGCCTTGCCCTTTTCAAGTGTGATGACATCGCCGCCCGCACTGCCGCCGACCGACAGGATCGATTTGCCCGGATTGGCCGTGTCGGGCGTCAGCAGCATCACGCTCACGGGCAGGTCAGCCGTCGCGATGCCGACGCCGCCAAACTGATCCGCCACGCCGAACAGCACCGTGTAAACGCCCGCCACCGTCGGGGTGAAAGTAAAGGCGCCACCCACTCCCACCGCCACGACGGCGTCGGCGTGATCCAGAACCTTCCATTGCATCCGGTAGGCTGTTCCCGCCGCCGGCACAAAGTTCACCGCGCCCGTGTAGGCCAGCGCCTGGCCGCGGACGCCCGCCGCGGGTCCCGTCAGTCTCACATCCAGCACGCCGGAGGGGTTGACGCCGAAGACCGTGCCGGGGTCGCCGTCCAGGGGCACCACCACCACCTGGCCGCTGGGCGTGAGCACGCCGCCGGTGGCCGCCACGTCGGTCAGGAACTGCGACAACTGCGGAGTCAGCGACGCGAAGAAGGCGTCGCGGATCAGTTCGGCAATCGCCTTGGACGGCTTGTCGCCGCCACCCTGCTTGATCAGGTCGGAGCCGCCGCCGCCCACGAGGGTGTCCTTGTCCTTGCCGCCGAAGAGCTGGTCGTTGCCCAGGCCACCGTTGATGTTGTCGCGGCCCTGCTGGCCCAGCAGAAGGTCGTCGCCCTCGCCGCCCTCGATCGAATCGTTGAAGAGCACCGACAGTTTCCGGTCCGCGCTGAAGTGATGCAGCAGGTAGCCGAAGTCTTTCGCGACGTCCTTGATCTGGAACTTGCCCGGGCGCAGCGGCACCGGCGCGCCCGTGTCGGCGGCGAAGCCGACCACGAACGACACGTTGTCGGCCAGCACGAGGTCGTTGCCGTCATCGCCCGCGAGCGTGTCGTTGCCCGCGTTCAACATCAGGCTGCGGTCATGGCCGGCGCGGCGATGGTGGTGGTGGGCGTAATGGCCGTCGAAATATTCCGCGCCGAGCTGGTGGAAATAGTCATGGTGATGCTTGGTCCGCAAGACGCGCTGGAGATCGTTGAGGAGGTGGTTCACATCCTTCTCCAACTCCTTCGCCGCTTTCTTGTTGGCGGGCGTGTCGAGCACGATCGGGATTATGACGGCGCCGAAATCGCCCACCAGCAAGTCGTCGCCCGCACCACCGTGGACCGTGTCGTTGCCGGTGTTCAGGTCATACTCGAAATCATACCGGATCAAATCCAGATCCCGCTGCGGTGGCAGGCGGTCGCCGAAGTTGGCGTGGTGCGTTGCCAGATGGTAATCCAACTGATGCTTGCGTGCCGCCTGCTGAGTTTTCAACGCCGCCTCGGTGGCCTTGAACACCGCCTGGCTGAGTTCCAGCACGTCCCGGGCGTTCTGGTACCGCTCGCCGGTCACCACGGGCGAGAGGATTGCCCCGTCATCCGCGATCACCGTGTCGTTGCCCGCGCCGGCGTCAATCACGTCGTTGCCGAGGAACAGGTCGTGCAGGTTCGGATCGATGAGGTCACCGGAGCGCGGCTTGGTGCGGCTCGGATTGTGCGCGATGGCGTCGTTCACCAGCGCGTTGAGCACCGGCACATGCGCCGCCTGGGGCAGCGCGATGAAGTCCACGGTCACGTGTTCCAGGTCGCGCAGGAAGTTGTGATGCGCCAGCGCCGCCTGCGTCACGTTTGCTTCCTCCACCGGGAAACCAACCATGAACGGCACGCTCAACAGGCCGTCGTCGCCCACGATGTGATCGTCGCCGTCGCCGCCGTTGATGGTGTCGTTGCCGCGCCGCAGGTCATGCGGGTGCGTCACGCCGCCGAGCGTGTGCTCCATGAGATCGTAATCCAGCGCCAGATGATGCAGCGCGTGCAGCGCGCCGAACAACGCCGCCGTCAGGTCGTCGGTGGCCTTGTCAATCTCCGCGAAGCCGGTGAACAGCGGCGAGTAAATCATCGCGTTGTCGCCGAAGATCAGGTCTGCGCCTGCGCCGCCATCGATCCGGTCGTTGCCAGGCAGCATGTCCAGGTGATGCACGAGGTCCGGCACGAACGAGAGATAAGGCACGAGCGCCGCGCCGTCGTTGCGCCGCAGGGCATCAGCGGCGGCAAGCTGGCTGAACGTCCGCGCCACATCCGGCACAAAGGTCGGTTGCGGCGCCAGGAAAGTGAACTCCTCCGGCAGCAACGTGACGTTCGGCACGATGACCGAGCCGCCAACCGCCAGCACGATGGGCACATTGGCCCCCGGCGCGATGCCGATGAGCCGCACGCTGTTGATGATCTGCGGCAGGTCCGTCTCGAACGGCACCACGTTGGTCGCCCCGTCGCCGAAGATCACATCGTCGCCCGCGCCGCCCAGCAGCGTGTCATCGCCGCGCTGTCCAAACAACACATCGTCACCCGCGCCGCCGTCGAGCGTGTCGCTGCTGGCCTCCATCAGGTCCACCAACAGCAGTGCGGTCGCCCAAGCGCCCGTGTCCGCGTTGTACAACTTCGCCCCGCCCGGCAGATACGCCCCCGTCATGATCGCGAGATCGGCGGAGAAAAGTTTGCGCGTCAGATCCGCATCCAGACTGCGCAACGGCGTCGTGTCCGTTGGGATGATGCCGGTGAGAATGCCGACTTCTTCGAGGAACACGTCGCGGTGCCACGAACCATTGGTATTGACTCGAATTGAGCCGTCGGCATTGAAGCTGCGAATGATCACGCCTCCATCGGAAATCAGGTAGTCATTGCCATCGCCGCCGATCAGGTTGTCGGCGCCGAGTTCGCCATACACCTCGTCATCGCCAAGTCCACCGTCAATCCGATCGTTGCCACGCTGGCCGTGAACGATGTCCTGTCCCAAGTCACCGAGGATGGTGTCGTCGCCACCGATCAAATCCACGTCATCATATCGAACGAGGGTTCGAATCACGTCCGCAAACGGTGCCATGTGGCGCTGCCAGCGTGAAGGATAGCCGGGCAAAACCTGGCGCGTGATGAGCCCGTTGTCGCCGAGGATTGCGTCTGCACCGTCGCCCGGTGTCATGTCCGCCTCGTCGCCGCCGTCCATGTAGTCGTGGCCGTCCGCGCCAAAGGTAACGTTGTGACCGCCGGTCAAATCATCCTCCCCGGCACCGCCGAAGATCCGGTCGTCACCCTGTCCGCCCATAACGAAGTCGTCGCCCGCGTCGCCATGGATAACGTCATTGCCACCGCCTTCGCCTGCGCCAACGAAAAGGGAGCGGAAGTTCTGGTAAACCGGCAGCGAGTAATCAAGCCGGCCGTGATCACCGAGGAGCACGTCATGACCTTCGCCACCGTGGAGGTCATCGTTTCCGGTTCCACCGAAGATCACGTCTTCACCGGCACCGGCGTAGATGATGTCATCTCCGCCATAGTTCGGATAAGTGCTGAACATCGCGTCCAAAGTGCCCGGTATTCCGTCCGCCATGAAGTCGAGCACTCCATTATCGCCGAGGACCAGGTCGTCGCCATCGCCTGCATGGACCAGGTCGTTCGCCATGCCACCGAGAACCATGTCGTTGCCCGCACCAGTAATGATCGTGTCGTTGTCACCCATGGCCGGCGCGGTCGTTTCGAGGCGCAGGAGCCGTCCGCTGGAATCGAACGCCGCCTTGCCGTTGTCGCCCGCCACGATGTCGGCGAAATAATCCGCACCGGCATCCAGATAATCCTTCGCACTGCCGCCAAGAACAAGGTCCGGCCCGCCGCCGGTCGTGATTGTGTCATCGCCGCCGAATTCCGGATCAATCGTTTCAATCAGGACCAGAACTCCCACGGACGTGAAGAAAGCGCGCCCATTGTCGCCGAGAACGATGTCGGCTGAACTATCCGCCGACCCGTCCGTGCCCGCGTCAATCCAGTCGCTGGCGCTCCCGCCGAACACCACGTCCGGTCCATTGCTGGTGGTAATCGTGTCGTTGCCGCCGAATTCTGGATCAATGGTTTCTATCATGATCAGAATTCCCGCGGAGGTGAAGAAAGCGCGCCCGTTGTCCCCCGCCACGATGTCGCGCGATTCGTCCGTGCCGGCATCAATCAGGTCATCACCCATGCCGCCCAGCACGACATCCGAGCCGTTGCCCGCCCAGATAAAGTCGCGGTCGCCCTGCGCCGGGTCAGTCGTTTCAATGTGTCGCAGCAAACTACGACCGTTGAGATTGTCGAACATTGCAAATCCGTTGTCCCCGACGATCACGTCGTCCCCATTGTCCACACCCACCTTCGCGCCCGTCGCCCGGATGATATTGATGTAATCCACCCCAAAACCGCCGAACACCACGTCCGAACCGTCGCCCACTACTATCTCGTCCAGGCCGCCAATGGCTGGCGCGGTCGTATGCACCTCAATCAAAACGCCCGTGACGTCGAAGAGCGCCGCGCCATTGTCGCCCACCACGATGTCGCGGGAAGCGTCCGTGCCCGCGTCAATGACATCGCTGCCGCCGCCCCCCAGCACCACGTCCGAACCGTCGCCCGCAAAAATGAAATCGTCCGCTCCGTCGAGTGGGTCAGTTGTCTCAATGCGGCGCAGCAGGCTTTGCCCGTTGTGGTTGTCGAACAGCGCGAAGCCGTTGTCCCCGACGAAGACATCATCACCACGATCCTCACCGACCTGCTCGCCGGTGGCTCGCCGGATGTTGATGTAGTCGGTGGCCGCCCCGCCCAGCACCACATCGGAGCCATCGCCCACCACGATTTCATCCACCCCGCCGACTGTTGGAATGGTGGTGCGAATTTCCACCAACACACCCGTTGCATCGAAGAGGGCGAAGCCATTATCACCGACCACAATGTCCCGGGCGCTGTCGGTGCCCGCGTCAATAACATCGCTGCCACTGCCTCCCAGCACCACGTCCGAACCGTCGCCCGCAAAAATGAAGTCGTCTGCGCCGTCGAGCGGGTCACTCGTCTCGATGCGCCGCAGCAGGCTGTGGCCATTGACGTTGTCGAACAGGGCGAAACCGTTATCCCCGACAAAAACATCGTTTCCGTCGTTGTCAGTTGGCACAACCATCCGACCACTAACAGAAAGCGTCGCTCCGGCTAGTTGGCTATTATTCGGCGAACGCTGTTTCCCAAACACCCCTCCGATCTTGTCCGATGGCAATTGTTTGGGCACAGACACTCCGCTTGCGAATGTCACCCCGTTCGTGTCCTCAGACGTCTGTTGTTTGAGTAACAATACTTCGCTTAAGGATGGTGATTTGCCCAGCCTGAGCGACCGGATCACTTCGTCCAGCGACGGGCCGGCTCTGCTCTGCCCGGTGAGTGCCTGGTCATTATGTATGTTCATGTGCGTGATCGGATCCACGTTGATGTAGTCCACTCCGCCGCCACCCAACACCACGTCATCACCATTGCCCACCACGATCTGATCGCTGCCGCCCATCGTCGGGGCCGTGGTGCGGATTTCCACGAGCACACCGCCCGCATCGAAGCGCGCGAAGCCATTGTCGCCGATCACAATGTCCCGGGCACTGTCCGTGCCCGCGTCAATGACATCGCTGCCACTGCCCCCCAACACCACGTCCGAACCGTCGCCCGCAAAAATGAAATCATCCGTTCCAAACTGAGGGTCTGTCGTCCCGATTTCTATCAGCAGGCTGAAGTGGATGGTCGTATTCGCGATCACAACGTCATCAAAGGACGCGTATCCGTTGTCGCCCAAAATGACATCTCTGGCACCTTCAACACCCAGCGGCAGCCTGGTCACGGGGTCCACGTTGATGTAGTCGCTGCCGCTGCCGCCGAGCACAACGTTCGGGCCGTCCCCGGTCCTGATAATGTCGCTATCACCGTTTTCTGGACTGTTGGTTTGGATGTGGCGAAGCACGCCTGAACTGGCGCTGAATCTCGCCAGACCGTTGTCCCCAACAATGATGTCCGGGGAGGCATCGCCGCCGGCAGCAATTTCGTCCCGGCCCGCGCCGCCAAAGATGACATTCGCACCCCGGCCGGCCGTAATGAAATCTTTGGCGCCGACGGACGGACTGCTCGTCCGAATGTCCGTCAGGATTCCACCGCTAAACAGGGCAGAGCCGTGATCGCCAACGATTATGTCCGCTTGAACATCCGCCGCCGCCGCGCTCAAAGTGTCAGTTCCCGCACCGCCGAAGATGACATCGCGGCCCGAATTGCCGAAGATCATGTCGTTGCCGCCCACACCTGGTTCCACAGTGAAAGCCATGCCCAAAGGTCGGACAACCCCGTCAGTGATGTCGCCGAGGCCGCTGTTGCCCATGATGGTGACGCCCAGCAGCAACTCAAGTTCTTGCGGCGTGCGGCCATCCAAATCGGCGGAAAATAGCGGGGCGACAGCATAGAAGACATTGCCACGGTCTCCGAAAATGATGTCGTTGCCCAACCCGCCGTGGAGTTCGTCCTGGCCGGCGCCACCGAAGATGATCAAGGGCAGGGTTGAAGGCGCGAGGGCAACCGTGCCGGAGCCGAGTGAACCGGTGACGATGCGGCCGTTGGCGAAGACATGGTCATCCCCATCCTGAGTGTTGAGCACGAAGGTATCGTCCTGGCCAGCCGTGAGTGAGACGTTGACCGTGTCGTTGCCGCTGCCGGTGTTGAGCGTGGTGACGGTTCGAACATCGCCAATCTGGCCGGTGCCGCGCCGATGCGTGCCGTTCACCGTAAACGTGTTGCCCCCCGATCCGCCCCAGATCGTGATGCCATCGGCAAAGTTATTTGCCGCTCCTGGATCGGCGCGGAAGCTGATGGGCACCGGTGCCAGCCCGGTGATGATGATCTCACGGTTGGCGGCCAGACCCGGATCGCCTCCGGCAATGATTTGGTCGGTTATCCAGACGTTGGTGTCCGGGGCCGTGCTGGCCAAATCGCTAATCAGCAATTTATGCCTGCCGGTTTTCGCATCAATGTTCAACGTGCCAAGGATTTGATCGAGGTCGCCATAAAGAATTTCACCGGCACTCAGCGGAGCAAACGCGGCGAGACCTGATGGCACGCCAGCGCCTGATGAAATGTTGATTTGCCCATCACCCCCAAGGAAACGAAGGTTCGTCACCGCCGAGGTGCCTTGGGCGTTGAACACCTGGTGGCCGGATCCCAGCTCGAGATTCAGCGTGCCGATGCCGTAGTAATTGAGTCCATCCACCCGTGTATCAAGTGTGATAGCGCCGGGTTGCATGGTCTCAATATCGCCCGGGGAAATCGCCAGCACCTTGTGTTCGCCCTGGAAGGTCAGGAGATAAACGCTGCCAAACTTGGTGACCGCCACGTTGTTCGTGTGCGGGAGGTTGGCGTGCGAGTTGTTCGGGTTCAGGATGGGATCGAGTTTCTTGAGAAACTCACCCGCCGAAATGCCGACGGGGAGCGGAGCCGTCCAAGCGATGTCGCCAATGACCGTGGGCACATAATCCGGAAGGAGTCCGGGCGAACCCGGAGCGGCAATCGCCGCCAGCGTCAGCGGGTCGAGGTGGAAGCCAATCCTGAAAGTAGTGCCCGGCGTGGCGTTCACCGTCAGTGTTTGCACGTTGTTGACCTCCGGCGCAGTGGTGCCCTGCCGTGCCGTCATGATTCTCAAGTCCACCGTGACGTCAGGACCGGAACTCACGAGGAGCGTGTCAGCGACCGTCTCGGCCCATTCCAATTCCGCGATGCCGGCACCGGCAATATCTCCACCCCAAACGACGGTGTAGGTCACATCCATCGAGGTGCGGAACTCCTGAACCCGGACGCCGGTCGAGCCATAAACTTTCTCCAGCGCCAGCTCCACGTCCGCGGCGACCAAATTCAAACCCAGCGTCACTTCGGCGAATCCAGCCTGCCGCGTGATCACGATGGTTTTGGCTGGGTCGCTCGAAGTGTAGTCCGGCAGACCGCTTTCGCTTCCGAAGCCGGTCGCGCGAAGCCGGTAGCTGCCGCTGCCCGCCTGGATGAATACGGTTTGCTCTTCCGCCACTGCTGAGACCAGACCGGTGAACGTGGTGCCGGTCAGCGTCGTGTTGCCGCCAACCATTTCCGCCCGACCGTCGATCAACAGAACGTCTCCGTCGCCACCGGCGCTAATCGTCAGCAGGCCGCCGAGTTCGTTCACCAGTTGATTGGCACTGCTGACATTGATCGTATCCACGCCCGCACCGGTATCAATCGTCGTATGACCCACGATGGTTTCCACGTTGATCGTGTCAATGCCACTGCCAGTACGGATGTTCGTCGAGCCGAGATGAGTGGACTGAATGGTCAGCGCATTAGCGCCCGATCCGAGTTCGAGGTTCAAGACTTCCAGGTTGTGATAACTGATGCCGCCATGGGATGCCTGCTGGCCAATCACGGTGTCGGATCCCATCCCGAATCCCGTAAGCCGGTCTTCAGTCAGAGTCCCGTGCTCCTTCGACGGGCTTTGACCATTGAATACGTTGAGCACATCAACCTGCTGATCCTCGACGACCCGGACGTTGGGATTGAGCGGGGCGAAGTAGTAATGGTCGCCGGCCCCCGGCTTCAGTTGCCGCCCGGTCACCGGGTCTACCGGCCAATCGGTCAGGAACACCACCCGTTTTCCGCTGACACTCACGGCTTCGAGCACCACCCCCCTGGCCACACCGTCGAGAATTCTGAAGGTGTAGGCATTGCCATCGTCGTTGATCCGAGGGTCGAAGCCGCCTATCCCGGCCCCCATGTTGGGATCGACATGGGTAGCCGTGTCGTCCTCCAGATAAGCCTTCCCGTCGCTCGTCGTCCCGGCTCTTTCGATATCGCCGTCAGGCACCGGCGTATTGGTTTCGCCGGGCAGGGTAAACGGATTCATCAGGAAGCGGTCTTCCGCGATCTGGATACCGCCATCAATGATCAGCGGGCCGCGGATGCGATTGACGCGCTCGGCAATCGTCGGAAAAACCAGCGCCTCACCGCCGTCAATGACCTGGTCGTCGAGCGCCTTGACGTCAACCGTCTGCAGCCTGTTCCAGTCGTCCGCGGTGAATTTCACTTGTGGCGTAATCAAGGCCTCACCCCGGTTGACCGTGGCTTCGGCTGCAAATGTCTTGCCGTCTCTGCGGGTGATCTGAAGCACCGGATTGGACGGGGTTCCCGAAGCTTGAACCAAGTAAGTAGCGGCATTGATACGGGCACTCAACGCCGAGGCCACAGTTGACAGCGTGTCAGCTCCCGTCGCGGCGTATTCGATCGGCGTGCCACCATCGAGCACCAGCCGCCATGTCTGTCCGGGAGCGGCTGCGCCGGTCAGGGCGAGATTCGCCACGCTCCACTTGAACGGCGAGATGCGCGTGCCGCTGACCGCAGCCTCGCCGCCGACCGGGGTGGTCACCGCGAATTCGGCATAGAAGCGCCTGGTCGTGTCGCCGGTAAAGACCGTCAGGACGCTGCCGCTTGCACGCGCTTGATAGGTGTTTCCCGCGTCCGTCTGATTGTGGATCTTGCCGGCTAGTGCGCTCGCAACCGCGTCAAGGTTGGCTGCGGCATCTGTGCCGACGATCACGGAGTATGGCTTGCCATTGAGTTTGACGGCCCAGGTCTCACCGTTGACGGGCGCCCCCTTCAGTTCGATCCTCGCGAGCGACGTCGCCACCAAGACCTGCACCCCCTGGCTCTCGCCGAAGTTGGCCGAAGCATCGAATGCGACCTTCGAGTTGTAAGTACGCGTGACTTGCGGCACGACATCAACGATCACGTCGGCGCCCGGTTGATAGGTCAGCACGAGGTCGTAGGAATCGGCGACGGTGGGCGCGGCGATGGCTTTGCCGATTTCGATGACGCTGGTCGCATCCGCGCCGCCGGTCCAGGCGTGGTCAATCGTGAACAGCTTGCGCTCGGGATCGTAGGCGGTGATGTTGGCCGTCTGTCCGGCGCCGGTCCCCTCGCTGATCCTGACCTGGGCGCCAACCAGTTCGATCGCGGTCTCGTTGGGGTCATGCCGCTGTAGCGACACGTTCAACCGGTACGACAATCCGGCCGCAACACCGAGCACCTCGTCGAAGTCCGAGAACACGCTGAACAAGTAGTGCCGGAAGGTGCCGACGCGGATCTGGTAGTCGCCGGTCGCGCGGAAGTCGTAACCGAGGAACGGATCGTAGGGCGACGTGCTGCCGGCATCGAGCACGCCGGTGCCGAAGTTCGAAGCGAGCACATTGCCACTGGTATCGGTCAGGATCAGTGCCAGGCTGTCCCGGTAGGAGAAGATGCCGAAGGACGGGTCAATGACGGTCTGGAAGTTGCCGCCGTCAATGTCGAACAACGCCTTGACGACGTTGCCACCGAGCGACGACTTGAACGTAATGGTCTGTCCTGGTCCCGTCAGCGCGCCATCCCGGTCCTGGATCTGGATCACATTACCGCCGGTCTGGGTCAGGCTGGCGGTGTAGCTCGCATTGCCGTCGGCGACGATCTTGCCGACCAACCCCTGAGCGATGAGGTTTGCCGTCCGCTCATCCGGGCCGACTTCGGCCACGGTGTAATCGTAAGTCTTGCCATTGATGACCACCGACCAGACATCGCCCGGCACCACCGGTGCGTTGCCGAGGATGGTGTACTTGACATCCTGGTAATGCGGATTGGGATCGGCGGAGAAAGTAGATGACGGATCGAGCGCATCCACGCGCATGTGGCGCACATGGGTGAATTTGACCTCACCGCCATCCGTCCGGCTGATCGTCAGCGTTTTGCCACCGTGCTCAACATCAAGCCCTGAAGTGACTGCCGCATCCAGCCTGGCGGCGACGTAGCTCAACTGGCCGCTGCCGCCGAGGCCGCTGACCGCGTAGGTGATCTGGGAATCGAGCACAGTGTCATTGTTAACATCCAGCGGGCTTGCGAGTCCGATGGAAAAAACATCGTCATTGGCGACACTGGTGTCGCTGCCGAGCAACGTGATCGTCTGTGTCCAGGCGTCCGGCAGCGTGCCGCCAATCTCGGCGGTGGCGGCGACCGGGGCCACCATCACAGTCAGGCTCGGGCGGACGCCGCTCGCGTCGTTGTGATGCAGGACCGATCCGCTCGCGGATGCCTTGCTGACATCGTTGATCAAATCGGCGAAGCCTTTGGCGACATCATCCAGCGTGATCCCGTTCACGCCATCGGCGTCAGCGACCACGTATGTGAGGTCTTGCGCGATCGTGCCATCCGGATGCGTCAGGACGAGACGCCAGGTTTCGCCCTTGCTCACCGTCTGGGCGAACTGGATGTCCGCCGTGCTCCAGTGGCTGGCGACGCTGGTGCCGGCGACAATGTTCGCGGGATTCGCAACGGCCGTGGGCGGACTGACCGAATGCGACGCCGTGAACGCCGCGTTGCCAGCGGCGCTGATCGTCAATGCGTTCACGCCACGCGTCATGCTGAAACCCAGCGCCCCAAACTGCTCGGCGAAGAACTGGCCGATCAGCGCCAGCGTATTCACCGTCGTCGTTCCATCAGCCAGCTTGGTCGTGCCGACGATCGCCGTCCTGGTCATGCTATCCAGAGTGAGTGACCACGCTTCGTCGGGACGAACCGGCGTGGCCGCGCTCGCCAGGTCGAGCTTCAGGCTCGCCCAGTGATCACTGCTTTCACCCGGCACCACCACTGGACTGGCCTGAGCACCACCAGGCACGAAGACAACGGTGAAATTCGCCTTCGTCGAATGCGTGATCGTCAGCAGGTTCGAGGTCGCGTCGTAGGCAACAGTGAACTCGCCCGGGATATTCGGCGTCGTGTCGGTTCGCGTCATCGTGTCGAAGGCTGCGCCGACGTCGTCAATCGTGAGGGTGCCGGTAGCTGCGGTGGTGAAGGTGTAGTCCGTTCCATCGAGCGTCAGCTTCCAGGCTTCACTGTTGCCCACGATCAGGCCTGTCAGATTAACGGACCGGTTGAGCACCTGGCGCTGACTGCCGGCGACGTTGTCGGTGATCGAGCCTTGCGACATCGTATTCGGCATCACGGGAAGCATCTCGAATTTGATGCCCCTGGCGTCGGCAACCGTCAGGATGCCGCCATTGGCGCTCGTGATCGCCACAATCCCCTTCGTGATAATGTCCTGCTTCAGACCAAGAGCGACCTCCGCGAGGGTCGCGGCACCGTCGTTGTCGGAGTCCGTCACCAGATAGGTGTAGATCTGGGCAGCAGTGCCGCTCACGGTCAGCTTGATCGACCAAGTCTCGCCGACGTGAGGCGTCCCGACCAGCGCGATGTTGGCGGTCGAATAATGGCTGACTGTGCCACTGGTCGTCTGGGCGCCGTCTCCGGCGGTTGGCGCAACGTTAATCTTGACGCTGAAGTCCCGGCCGGCCGCATTGGAGATCGTCAGGGCGTCTCCGGAACGCCCCAGCGTGTATCCGATCGGCACGGGGAAATTCCTAACGATGTCGGACGGCGTGGTGTCGTTGAGCGCCGTTGAGTAATCTTTCGATACCGCGCCCTGACTGTCGGTCAGCGTCAGTGTCCAGACCTGGTTGTGATTGACCGTGCCACCGAGTGTGACTTGCGCCTGGGTCCACTTCACCGCTTCGACCACACGGTCTTGCGTCGCATTCTGCGCCGCGTTCTGCACCGGCGTGCCCTTGATCGTCGCGGTCGCATTCGAGCTGGCCCCGGTCTGGGTGGCGATGGCGACCTGCACTTTGAAGCCGCCCGTTTTGCTGACAGACAGGGTGTCGGTGGCCGCCGAATAGACGGCCGTGAAGCCGAGCGGAACGACTCCGGCGAGCGCAGCACCAATCGAATCAATGTCGCTGCCCGAAGCAGTAACAGGCGTGCCGCTGCTGTCGAGCTTCAGCGTCCATTGCTCGCCGCTCGCCGTGCTGCCGCCGAGGACAATTTGCGCGCTGGAGAAGGTGATCTCCGCGCCGTTCTGGTCCAACGCACGGTGGGTCTTGGCAACCTGCCCGGCGATCTGGACATCCTGCTGCAGCGCGTCAAACGAGAAACCCGTCGGCAGGGCGATGCTGAGTCGGGCACCCGCCGGATTCGGGGCGTAGGCTGAAGGCACTTTGCCTTGCAGTTTCAACACGACGTCGGCCAGCGTTTCTGTGGCGCCCGCATGGTAGGTGTAGGTGTTGCCGTCAATCTTCAGCGTCCAAATCGAGTCAATCAGATCGCCGCTCAAAGCCAGCCCCGCCCGTTCGAAGAAACTGCCGCGCCCTGTGAGCGGCGTGGTGGCGGTGGTGGTGGTAGTATCCAGTTTCGGATGCAGCATGTCCTCGGAAATGTTGAACTGATAAATGTCCCAACTGCCGTTGCCACCGCCCAGGATCTTGGTGTAGGGCGTGAGCGAATTGATGCCGCCCCTCGTCGCCTGGTTGCCGATGGTGGAATCAAAAAATCTGTACCAGTAGGCGACGTCGTCAATGTTTTGAGCGGAGTTGTTGCCGGTTTCGTTCTCGACGATCGGCGTCGGCGTAAACTGGAACCCATCCACCTTGTGCTGGTCAACGGACACCTGCAACAGGTAGTCGGCCCCCTGCGGCACGCCGTTAATCACCCCGGTTCTCCAGTACGAGTAGGCGCCCAGCCAGTTGTCAACGGAGACGATGTAAGTCCCGGGCGCGGTGATGTCGTACGCGAGGTAATCATCGAGCCAGGTCGTGCTGCCACCCGCACTGTTGGCTTGGTTTGGGTAAAAGTTTCTGTTCGCCGGATCCGAGTAGCCCAGGCCCTGCCGGAGCAGAACGCCGCTTTCATCGAACAAGCGCAACTGGCTGCCCCAGAAAACCGCCTCGCCATCTTCGTAGCCCTTGTCAATGTCGAACACGGCGCGCACACGTCCGCCGCCAGCGGTGATCATGGTTTGATCCACGGTGAACTTGTAGTAATCCACCTTGTTGTCGCCGTTACCGTTGATCGTCAGGTGCGCCCGCGTCGTCGCGGATGCGATGTTGGCGTCCGGGTTCCTGCTCCACTTGCCGAAGTCGAGGTTCTGCGCCGTCGCGAGCGAATCGTGGAGGTCGGTTTCGTTCATCGTCGCCGTGCCGAAGTCGCCGGTGAACTTCGTGCCGCCCGCCGTGTACTGGGTGATCTGCCCGCTGCCGATGACCGCGTGATCCGACGGCTCCGTGACGTTGGTGCCGGAACCGGTCGGAGTAACCAGCACGCCGGGCGTTTCGTTGTCAATGACCTCCACATCCACACCGGCGATACTGGTGGAATCACCGTTCGCACCCGCTGTGTATCGCGCAGTCTGGCCGTCCACCACGAGGTTCCAGACCGTGGCGCCGACGGGTGTGCTGACTGAGAATACCAGCTTCTGATAGCGATCACCGCTCCGGCTGCCCGCGACACTGATGGTGCCACCGGCCGGTGCCGAGGTCGTCAGCGCAAACGGCCGGCTCGCATCGTAAGCAGACGTGAACGCTGTGCCCGAGCGGTGGCGCAGGCTCAAGGTCGCCCCACTCGCGGTCGCATCGTAAACGCCTCCGGCGGTGATGGCCGCCGCCAGCTTCGCCGCGACCACGAGTTTGGGATTACTCGCCCCGGCATCGCTGGCATCCACTGTGACAGCATAGGAACGATCCGCGCCGTCGGCATTCAACGTCACCGTCCAAATGTCGCCGGCAAGCACCGGACTTGCACGCAAATCAAGCTGGTTGAAGGTCTGCGTGCCCTGGGTCACGGCACCGTTGAACAGGAAGGCACGGCCGTCCAGGCGCCGGACGAAAATCAACCGCGACCCGTCAACCAGCCCAAGGTAGGAGCCATCCACGATCTGGTTGAGATCCAAATCCCGGTTAACCTCGGCCGCAAGACGGCTGGCCAGCGCGGACATCGGATCCACCGCAACGGCCTCCGCGTCGCCAGTGGTCACCGAGAAAGTGCTGTTCGCCCCGTCGTTGAAGGCCAGGTTCCAGCGATCGCCCACGACGACCGGACTGGCGATTAGATTCAGGCTGTGCGAGACGCCCGCAGTTCCATCATGTTTGTGAACACCGCCGATCGAATAACTGGAGGTGAAGTTCGCTCCGTCCTTGCGGACGATCACCAGCGTGCCACCGTCGGCCTGCGCCACGTAGCCCGCTGCAGTCGAGTTGATTCGTCCCGCCAGCGCCGTCGCCAGTCCTGCGCTCTGCGCAGGAGCAGTGGCACCCAAAACGGCAAGATCGGAAACGGTGTAGGAAGGCGTCAGCTCATCGATCCCGTTGTCCAGCGTGACGGTCCACTGCTGTCCAACCGTCACGGCCTCCTGCAATTCCAGCAGACTCGCCGTCCCGGCGTTGCCCGAAGAGTTCGAGATGCGCAACTGCGCGCCGGTCACGGTGACGCGGTAGTTCTTCCTCATCTTCTCTGCCAGCCGCTGCGCCACGGTGTCGAGCGTGTCGGTGACGTTGTTGCTGACGCCCACGACATACTCGTAGGTTGTTCCGTCCAGCGTGAGTGACCAGGTGGACTGCGCCGCCGGCGTCCCCGACAGCGTTACGTCGGCGGTAATCCATGCCTTCTCGCTCGCCACCGTGTTGATCACGATTTTCGCGTCGCTGCCGGCATCGGCGGTAAACACCGGCCCGCTGATCGTCGCCACGTTGCCACTTGTCGTGGCGGAGATCAGTTTGGGTCTGCCCGTGCTGGCGCTGGCAAGCAGCGCGTTAACGACGCTCTGCGTCACGCCGCGGGCCACATCGCTGGAAGTCACGTTGAAGAAATCGGCAACTGGACTTTTAAGCGTATGCGTAATCCGGGCATAGTGCGTGCCTTCGGCGTTGGCATCGTTGATCGCGAACACCTCGATCTCCACGCCATCCTGCCAGTTTCCAGCATTGAGCTTCACTTCAGTCGAGGCCGAGGGGGCCACGTCGGATGCCTGCTTCACCTTGGCTTGCAGCACGCGATTATCATCCAGTTCAACCTGGACCAGCACCTTCACTTCGGTGCCGGGTGTCGGCGCCTTGGTCAGCCTGAGGGTGTACCGGTCGCCAACCAGCGTGGCGGCGCTTGTCCCCGTCCGTTCATAAACCAGCGTGCTGCCATCGGATTGGCTGACCGCCACCTGGGCACTGTCGTCGTCCAGCACCTTCACCACCACGCTCGCGACCTTGACCTTGTCGTAGGCACCGCCGTCGCCGGCATCGCCGCCTTGCAAGACACTGTGCTGAATCGTGATGGCGCTTGTGCCCTCGGCCAAGACGTCATCGGGCGCGGCGATGAAGACCGTTTGCGGCACCGACCAGTTGTCACGGTTAAACAGCAGCGTCGCGCCCTTCCCGTCACCGGTGTTGAGAACCTGTTGCGCAGTCAAGGCGGTGCCGGTGGGACTGACCGCGACAATGACGCCCTTGCCACCGGCAATCCGAGCCGCTTCCCTGATGAGACCCACGACCGCATAGACCCGCACGTCCTCCTCCGGCGGCCGCGTGAGGGCAACCCGGTAGCCAATCAAACCGAACGACGATGCCGCGAGCGCGCCTTCGACCAGGGTCATTTCCGCGTTGAGCCGCGTGATGACCACGCCAGCCACTTCGTTGTCGGCGACGATGGCACTGATGTCGGGTATCGGCACGCCCCGGTAGCCGGCGGCGGACTGCACGTTGACCGTGTGCCCAATCACTCCACTGTGGCCGCCCTGGCTCGCAGAGGCCACGACGGTGACCGGCTTCCCATCGCTGCCAGCGACGTTGAAGGTGTCGCTGCCGAGGCCGCCGACGATCTCGACCACGACGTTGTCCTTGGTGCTGTCGATGTAGAAAGTGTCATTGCCTTCAAGCCCGTCAATTGTGACCTTCTCGATGCCGTCAAAGCGCGTCGGCAGGCCGGCACCGTATATCGCGTCCTTGGTGACCAGGAAGACATCGC
This sequence comes from Verrucomicrobiota bacterium, assembly GCA_031378375.1. GTDB lineage: Bacteria > Verrucomicrobiota > Verrucomicrobiia > Limisphaerales > JANNEF01 > JANNEF01. Next base: position 19,060 of record JANNEF010000257.1, read on the forward strand.
CGAATTCCGTCCCCAGCACGGCGATCGTGTCAAAGCCGTCGCCGCCCTCGACGTTGACCGGTTCATTGACCACGTATTCGATGAAGTCGGCGCCCTGCCCGCCGTTGATGTTTGTGAACGGTCGCTTCGGATCGTTAGGGTCGGTCTTGACGAAGGCGCGCTGGCGGAAAGTGTCGTCATCAGCGTCACCGAAGAGGGACAGCTCTGCGCCGTTGTGATAGATAGTGAACGTATCGTTGCCGGCACCGCCGTAGATGGTGGTGGCGAAACTCACGCCCTTGCTGAGGAAACCACTCCCCCCAGTCGTAACTGGAATCGTCGCGAAATAGTCCTCGGGCAAGAGGCCGTTGAGCAGGTTGGTGCCGTCACGGGCGGACTGGAACACCTGGCCGATCTGGAAGGTGTCGTTGCCAGCGTCACCATAGACCGTCATCGGCATGCTGTTGTCATCGAAGACAAACGTGTCATCGCCGCCCAGGCCGTGGAGAAACATGCCGCCACCGACCAGCGAATCGTCGTAATCAACGCGCTCGACAACGCCGCCCGTGACCGGCAGCCGGCTCACGGGATCGACCTGGATCGCCGACAACGCGTGCGGCCGCGACAGGAAGAAGTCGGGCAGGTCGGTGCCGTAAATGTTGATTTGGTTGATGCCGTCGTCGCTCGTGTCGGCGATCTTGATGCGTGCCGAACCTTTCCCAGCCAGACCAATGTCGTAGCGGTCGTTGTCGGCTCCACCGCGCAGATTGAGCAACGCACCGATACGGCTGTCCTTGGTCTGAAGGCCGTTCTGATCGTAGTTGACGCGCAGGATGTCGTCGCCTCGTCCGCCGGAAACGGTGGTCGCACCCCGGATGCGGCCAATGGTAACGGTGTCATTACCATCACCGGTATCGACACTGTTCGGACCAGCGATGGTGTCAGCGATGTGAAGCATGTCCTTGCCGGCACCGAGCTTGAAGCCGACCGCGTCGAAGCCGCTGTAGCTGACCCCCGCATCCACCATGCCGAAGCCCGTGATCAACGCCGCGCCGAGAGTGCCGCGCCGGTCCATCGTGTCGCCGCCGTCATCGAAATTGAGCATGTCCACGCCGCTGCCGGCACGCAGGTCGAGCCGGCCCTGGATCAACTCGGTGCGTCCGGCGTTGCCGCCGACGTTGTAGGTGCCACCGCCGTCGCGACCGGTCACGATCGTTTCAGTGCCACCGTGGGTCGAGGGGATCGTCAACATGTTGCGGCCTTTCCCCAACCAGAGTTTCAGGTGATCCAGATTCAGATAGACGATGTCGCCCAAGCTCAATCCGCTCAGGCGATCATGAGTGAGAGTCCCGGTGTTGTCGCTGGTGTCGCCACCGTCGTCGAGGTTGAGGATGTCGTTGCTCCCCGTGCCGGCATCGACTGTGACCCGGCTCAGTATCTCATTCAACGTACCAAGGTCGTCACCGAAAGCGGTGGTGTAGGTGCCGATGTTGACGAGGTCATCCTCGGCGCCGGTGCTGATATAAACCGCCGTTGCCGCGTGGGTAGTGGCGACGATTACGGTGTCGCGCTGGCTGGCCGTGTTGACATTAAAAATTTCAAGCGCGGCGTAGGTCAGGCCGTACCGGACCAGGCCGATCAGCGCCGTGCGTGTCACGGTGAGATTCGACGCCGCCCCATTCGCATTGACGGTGAGGGTGTCGGTGCCCGCGTCGGCGACCGAGCGCACCATCTGGAACGGCCGCGTGCCGACCACCAGTTCCTGGCGATAAACCTGGATGGTCGCCTTCTGGTTTTTCACCAAGTCATACTGGGCCGTACCGGGTGCCCCGTCGTTGCCTTTCACACGCGCGACCGCCGGCTGGTCGGCCGTCTGCACGTCCAACCCCTGGTCGTCGTAGTAGATGAGGGGCGCGCTGTTCAAATCGGTCGCGGCATAGAGCCGGTTCGGCGTCGGCGAAGTCGTCTTCTGGCCGAGGTTGTTCAGGTAAAGCGGCAACAAGACGCCGCCGTCCAGATGGGTGTTGCTCACCACCACCGAGGGGTTGCTCAGGTTGGTGGTGGGATTGCCCTCCGCGTCGGCGTAAAGGGTCTTCGCCCGGCCGCTTGAATTGCTGTTGTCAGTCACGATGGACTGTCTGTTCTTGGTCGGGACCAGCGTCTTGTTGCCTTCGTTGTCGAGGTACACCAGTTCGTTGGCGACGATCACCGCCTGGCGGTATCCGCCGCCCGTGACCGGATTGCCGGCAGCATCTAGGTAAAGGTTGTTTCGCTGGAAGCCGACCCGCCAGTCGCGGGTGCCGGTATTCTGCGTGGTGAGGTTACCGTTGGCGTCGAGATACAACTGCACTGCGGCGTGGCTGTTGCCGCCGATCTCGGTCACCACGCCGCCGGTCGCATTGCCTTGGGCGTAGGTCCGGACGTAGGGACGGATGCCGTCGAACGCATCATCCGTGACGACCCAATTATTCAACGCGTTCTTGTGCTTGTAGAGCTGCCCCGAGACGTAGTCCGGGTGAGTGGATTTGAAATACTCGTACGCCTCGGTCGTCCCGTCATCACCCACCGTGAACAGCGCGTTGGCAATCCGCTCGGTGTTGGTTTCCTCGATGCCGAGGGCGTTGAATCGCTTGTAGAGCGGCACCGCGATGGGATCGTCGAAGTCCTCGACCACTGTGTAACCGGCCATGATGGAGGTGGTGCTCTTTCTGCCGTCGGGCAGCAGGTAATAGCCCCAGACCTGGTAGCCCTGCTCCTGATAGCCTCTCTGCTCGGCACCGCCGACCACCAGCGGCCCCGCCGTCGCCTTGTTGCCACTTGCGTCGAAGTGCAAAAGACGAATCGGCGAGAGGTCCGGAGAAATCGGCGAAGCCGGGGTGACCAGCGTGCCGATGCTCCAATTCGAAATCACACCGCCGCCGTCGCGGTAGAATGGCATCGGCAGCTTGTTGCCCTCGATTATACGCAGCGCCTGAAGGCCGGTGTCCGTCGTCGTAAGCCGCCCCAGCCCGTCGAGGAACAACGGTCGCGCGAGCGGGTTGGAACTCTGATCAATCACGAACAGCGGCTTGCCCGTGTTCGTGGTGACCCGGTTGCCCTGCGCATCCTCGTAGAACTGTGCGCCCGGCCCGTTAACCATCGCGTAGCCGCGCAGTTGGAAGCCCGTCTCCTGATACCCGATCGCCTGCACGCCGCGCCGCTGGATCGTGTCCTGAATTTGCAGCCCGGTGATCGGATCGAAATCGAGAACGTAAAGGTCGAGGTATTGGTTCACCCGCGCCGTGGGGCCGATCAGGTTCTTCAACGCCAGCGCGGTGGATTGCAGCGTGTCCCCGGATTGAGCCAGGTAAACGTGCGCGCCAATCCTCCAGACACCCAGGGGAACCACCGGCCCGGTCAACTCGAACTGGGTGAAGTTCATGTCGGGCGTGCCGGTGATGTCGGCCGCCTTGTCGAAGCCACGGATCACCTGCACGGTGAACCGGGTTCCACCCTTGTTGATGGCAAGCACGTTGCCGCTCGCGGTCACGCTGAAGGCCGAGCCAACGGCCGCGTCGAGTCCCTCCGCCACTTTGGCCAGGTCATCATTCGCCTTCGCCTGGTAGAAGTAATCCACGCCGTCCACCACCAGCGACCAGCGTTCGCCCGCGGCTGCACCCGTCAGCGCGACCGTCGCCTCGGCCCAGTAGATGTCTATGGGCGTTGCAAGTTCGCGGATGTTGGCACTGGTAGTCACTCCCGTGAGCGCGCCGCCCAGCACCGAAACGTGCGCCGTGCGGCTGGCAGTGAGGATCTTGTCCGTCTGCTGCGCCACCGGGTTGGCCACGGTGCCGCCGATGGTATTCACGACCACACTGGGCACGGCCGCGATGATTGGGTTGTGAAACGCCGCGTTGTAGGTGATGGCCGTGGACTGCTCAAAGATCTCGCCGTTGCCGTCAATGTGCAGAAGGCCAATGATGCCCGGGAGCGCGCCTTGATCGGCGTTCAGCGTGATCGTGTCGGTGCCCGCACCGCCAAGAATCGTCGTCTCACCGAGGATGGATGTGATGAAGACCTGGTCGTCGCCGCCGCCGGTGGACAGCCGCGTCTTGACCGGCTGCCCGGCGATCTGCGTCGCGTTCATCGTGAACCAATCTCCCTGCCTGCCCAGCAGCGCGTCGAAGTTCTCCAGGTTCTGCAGCAGCGCGCCGTCAAACGACAGGCCGTTCACAAAGCCGGAGCGCAGTCCCAGGCCGCTCAGGCGCAGGTAATCCGTCGTCACCGAATTCGCCATGAGGGTCGCGCCCCCGCCGATCACCGATAGAGTCGGTGGAGTCGCCAGGTCGAGGTTGATCTGCTTCAGGTTCGCCGCCGATCCGTCGCCGACAGTCACCTTGCCGAGACCGATGCTGGTAAACTGTTGCAGCGCCGACTGAATCGCCGCCGCGCTGGCGTTGTAGGCCAGCGTCGCGCGCTGCGTTCCGTCGCTCAACACATAGCTGCCGGTGGTCGCCGAGACAGTCAGCAGGCGGCTGGTCTTCGTCTCGCTCGCGTTGCCCAGCGTGCCGACGAGCGGCAGCGTGCTGCCCTGCGCATGAGCGGTGACGGTGTCGTTGTCGCTGGCGCTGTCCTCGCCGCCGTCGATGACGATGCGTCCCTGGATGCCGTCAAGCACCGTGGTCGCAGGCAGCTTGATTGCAAACGCGGATGGATCAACCGTGATTGGCGGCGGCGTCACCACGCGCGGCTCCGGCCAGACCTCGACGCCGTACTCGACCGTGATCTCCGGCATGTCGAAGGAGAAATCTATGTAAGGGTCGAAGAACCACCAACTGCCCCAACTGAAACTCCACTCCACCGAGTTGACCGCCGCGTTGATGATTCCCTGCAACCCGCCGGGATACTTGACGTCGAGGTAGCGCCAGGATGCCTTGTTGTTGTCATACCAGGAGTTCACCCAGTTGGTCACCACGCCGGCCACGTAATTCCCGACCGAGCCATAGTTGTTAACGTCATGCACGAACTCCCACAAGTTGTCGTCGCCCCACCAGGAGAGGCTGCGGTAGTAACGCGCCGGATCCCAAGTCAGGCTGTCGAAGACGATGACCGGGTCGTCCTGCACCGTAAACGACGGCGGCTGGTACGTGAACGCCGGCGGATCGAAGAACAGCGCCGGGTGATCGCCCGCGAGGTGAATCGTGTCGTCCCCGCTCCCGCCGCGCACCGTGATCGACAGATGCGCAGGAGATGACAGGATATAGATGTTGTCCGCGCCCCCCGCGCCATTCACTTCGAGCTTCTCAATGCCGGTGTACGGGACGAGACGCCCGGCGCCAGCAACGAACTTGTCGGTGATGATGAACGTGTCGCCAATCGCCGTGCCGTTGATCACCACGGTGTCAATGCCCGGCCCGCCGAAGATGTTCACCGGCGCATTCTGCAAATACTGGTAACGGTTGCTGCCGCCGCCGCCGAACAGCCGGGCCAGGTTGGTGATCGATCCCGGATCGTCCGGGTTGTCGTTCAGCACCAGGAAGGTGTTGACGACGAAGGTGTCGTCGTCTTCCTGGCCGAACAGGAACACCTCCGCCGCGTTGTGATCCACCTGGAAGTAGTCGTCGTCAATGCCGCCGTAGAAGTAGGCGATGGCGGTGACCCCGTTGGTCAGGTGGTGCAGATCCACGATCGGGATTCCGGCGGGGTTGTCGAGGTCGCCGTTGCCGCGATCGGGAATCTGCGGCACGGTGCCGATGGTGATGTTGTCGTTGCCGGCACCCATCTCGACGATGGTCGCCACCGAGGTGTTGTTCGAAACCAGCGTGTCGTTGCCCTCAAACGCGCGCACCGTGAGACGCCGCACGTTCTGGTAAACCAGCCGCTCGCCGTCGGGTTGGTCGCCCTTGATCTGCGCCTTGATCTGCGCGGCGACCGAAGCATCCGTGTCGCCCGTGATCGTGGTGTAGGTGTAAACCAGTCCGTCGAGCACCACCGACCAGACGTGCCCTGCGTCCATCGTGCCGTCGGCCGCGTGGTCGGCAGAGATGCGAAACGTTCCCTGGTTGCCGCTGAAAGTCACTGGATGCGCGACGCGATCCTTGAACACCTGCATGTGCACCGACATGGGCGACGGCCCGGTGACGGTCACATCGCTCGCCACGATGTTCCGCACCGGGAAGATTGCCGTCGAGGTGACGCTTGCCGAATAGGGGAAGCTCGTGTCCACCAGCGAGCCAGAGAACACGTAGCCAACGGGGCCGGAGGCATCCAGGGTGAACTGGTCCTGCCCCGACGTGCCGAGCACGTACACCTCGTCATAACTGGCAGTGCCACCGCTGTCGTTGATGGAATACCGCGCGCCCGTGCCCTTGAGCGAGATCAGGTAATACTCGTTGGCCGGCCCCGAACTGCCGAGACTGTCGAGCGTCACCGAACCCTGCCAGTTGGTGACGCCGCGTCCCATCTGGTCGTTGGCCCCCACGAAGAACCGGTTGTCGCCATCGTTGACGACCAGGGTGTTGTTGGAATCGCCACCGACCAGGTTGGCGTTCTCAAAAATTTCATGGTGCTGGCGCGCATCCACCAGGCTCTCGACCTCCGCGCCGACGGCGTAGCGGTCACCACGATCGGTCAGGCCGTGGATGATCGGTTCCGGCCCGGCATCTTCCGCGGTGAGCACGCTGCGCGTGTCCTGGTTGACAGATTCCGCAAGCCGCTTGGCAACCGCAACCATCGTGGCCGGGTCGCCGCCCGAACCGACTTCATACTCATAGTCCTTGGTGAACGCGACGTTGTTGCCGTCTTTGCTGGTGATGCGGAGGGTCCATTTTTCGCCCGCCACCGGATCGCCCGCCAGGTGAATGTCGGTTTCCTGGTAGGCACCGTTGGTGGCGAAGAAATGTTGCTGCGTGCTCCGGTTGTGGGCGGGGTTGGAAACCGTCAGCGTCAACAGCGTCGGTGCCTGGGCGTTCTCGCGGCCATCGCGAATCGTGAGGAAGGCTTCACGAGTCTGTGCCGCGAGATTCGCCGCCTGTTCATCCACCACGTTCCTTTTACCGAAGACGCCGCCGTTGTCACCGAGGATCTGGCCGACGACAAAGGTGTTTCCGAACAGCGACATGTCGAGGTTGAAAGCCTCGTCGAGCGTGTCGTCACCGCTCTCGTCGTAGAACTGGTCAACGCCGAAGGAACCACGGAAACGGTCGTCGTCCGTGCCACCGTCCAGCACGTCGCTGTAGGCCGAACCCGTGAGGCTGTCGTTGCCACTCTCGCCCTTGAACTGTAGCGCGATGGGGTTTTCCGTCATGCCCGCGGCGTTGATGATGTCGCCGCCCGCGTGGCCGAGAATGGTGAGATTGTCGGCCACGAAGAACGGGTTGCCGTTGGTGTCAACGTGCGGCGCCTTGTCGCCCGCGTCCCGGTGCGCGTTGAGGATCGTCACCTTCGGCCCGCCGGTCTGCGTCGAGAACACGGCACCCGCGCCCGTGGTGAGCGTCCAGGCGTCGGCGTCGCCGGCGTGGTTGGCGTGGGCGCTGAAGCCCGGTCCGCCAGTGGTGGCGAAAGCCTGCCCGCCATGCAGTGTGATGACATCGTTGCCGCCGTCGTGGCCGACGTTCGGCACGAAGATTTTGGTCATCGCCGGCACCAGGTAGGACTTGGTTGCCTCAACCGTGAACACCTCTCCGTCGGCGCGCGTGATGGTGATGGCGGCACCGCTGCCGGTCGCGACGAAGTCAGCATGAGCGTCAATGGCGCTGCGCAGGGCGCCGGCGATGCTGGCGAGCGAGGCGCCGGCCGCCACCGGGGTCTGGAACTCGATCTCGCCCACAGTCACGCGCCAGGTGCTGGAAACATCCGCTGGCGCCGCCCCGGTGAGCGTGACAGTGGCGGTGCTCCAGAATTGCTGGAAGACCTCGTCCGGGCTGAGGTTGAGACGGGCGTTATTGACGCGCAACGCGCCCGGCACGGAGGTTTCGAGGACATTGGCCTCTGTGATGAAGAAACGTCCGCCGCCGTTTTGCAAGGAAACGGTGATGACTGTGCCACTCACCTCGGCCTTGTAGCTGGCGTGATTGTCTATGGCGGTCTTGAGCCGCGCCGCGACGGAATTCAAGGTGTCGCCTGCGACCACGTTGGTGCCGAACTTGACGCCGTCAATCGCGACCTCCCAACGGTTGCCGACGTTGGCGTTGCCCGTCAGCGTGAGCAGGTTCCGCTGCTCGACGCGCAGTGTCAGGATTTCAGTGCCGGTGATCGCGGCCGCCGAGATGCGCGTGTTGCCGTTTGCGTCAGTGGCCGGCTCCAAGACCGCCTCGGTCCGGGCAACGCCGTTCAAATCCTTCACCGTCACCACCGAACCCGCAGTATCCCGATCGGCAAACGCCGGCGTCGCTTCGAGGCTCACAACGGTCGAGACCCCGGTGAGGATGATCAGCTTGCTGGCCACCGTGACGTGGCCGGCGCCGATGGTGCTGAAGCCCTCGATCGCGGCCTGAATCGTCGCGTCGTCGGCGTCCCAGGCGAGATCGGTGAATCCCGTTCCGTCAGTGAGCCGGTAGAATCCCGAAGTGCCGGTGACCGCCAGTTGCTTGCCCAGCAATCCCGAAGTCAGCGTGGCCGTGGCGTTGAGCCGCGTCACCGCGAGAGTATTGCCGCTCACTGTCGCCGAATGAACCGGCCCTCCGGCACGCGCCGCGATTGAGTTCATCAAGCCGGCAGCGACGTGGCCATGCGTGGTTTGCCCGGGGGCCACGGTGTAACTGTAGGAGTCGCTCCCGATTGCCAGCGTCCACACGTCGCCGGCGGTGACTGCCCCGCGCAGGGTGAAATTCAGCGCGCCATTCGCGACGATGGGCTGGATCAGGATCGAGCGCGTCACCGGAACCAGGGTCTCGGTCGTTCCGGACGCGACTCCAACATCAAGAATAATGTCCTTGAGCAGCGAACCTTTCAGGTCATGCACGGTGATCACGTCGGCACCGGCCGCGGCGTCAATCCGGATGCTGTCAATGTCGGTGGCGGTCAGCATCGCGGCGTTGACGACGACCTGCACACCGGTGCTGATCCGCACAAGCGTGGTGTTCGCACCATCGGAAGGATCGGGGTCAGCCGCCGTGAGGCTCGCCAGTCCGCCCGCCGTTGAAATCGTGATCGTATCGGCGGCGGCGGTCGCGGTGATGGCCAGCGTATCCAGCGCGCCGTCGCTCGCGGTGCTGCTGTCGCCGCCCGCGATGAATGCGTCCACCGGCTCGGCGGCGCTCCAGATGAGCTTGTCCGCGTCCGCACCGCCAATCAGGTAGTCGGCGCCCTGGCCGCCGGTCAACTCGTCGGCGCCGGCGTCGCCGTAAAGCCAGTCGTCTCCGTCTTCGCCAAAGAGGCGATCATCCCCAGTGCCGCCATGGATCAGGTCGTTGTCCTTGCCGGCATAAACCACGTCGTTGTGGGCGCCGCCATCAATGACATCGTTGCCGTCACCGCCGTAGAGCGCGTCGTCATTGTCGTCGCCGAACAGCCGGTCCGCGCCCTTCATACCATAGAGTTGATCGTTGCCGGAACCGCCATGCAATTCGTCGGCAAAATCGCCGCCCACCAGCACATCGTTGCCCGTGTCGCCATACAGCTTGCGGGTGATGCCGGCGTTCTGCGCCGTGGCGCCCACCATCAGCCGGTCATTGCCGCCGCCGCCGTGTACCGCGATGGAAATCGCCGTGCCGATGGCGCCGTCGATCACGATCTCGTCGTCGTATTCGGTGCCAACCGAAGTGATGCGCCGGACGTCGCGCTTGCGGAAGAAGTTACTCGCGCCGCGCGCGCTCACCTGGACGTAAGCCTCCGGCGCCTGATCCGGCCCGGTTGGCAGCATCGCCTCCATCACCATGAACCGTTCGCCGACCGTCGTGCCGTCCTCGTTCTGGGGAGCGAGCAGCAGCTTCAACTCGCCATCAACCAGTTCGGCGAGGATCGGCATCTCGTCCGGGCATTCGAGGCGGAAGTCGTAGATCACCGCGGTAAAGAAGTTCTGCCGCGCCTCGAAGATGGTGATCTTGCCGCCAAGGATGTTGAGCCCGACCCAGAAGTAGGCGTCCAGCCCTACCGTCAGGTCGCCGTAGATCGTGAAGATGCACGCCGGGTCGTTGATCAACTCGTCGAGGTAGAGCCGTCCGTCATAAACCGGATCAATCGCGTAGCCCTGGCTGCGGTCGTTGTTGATGTAAAACCCGGTTCCGGAGTTCGGATCGTCGTTCAGGTCGAAGTTGACCGTGGCCTTGATGTAGCCTTCGACCCCCGCCTCTACCAGCCCGCCGATGCCGACGCTCGCGCCGGCAATGATCTTGGCGCTGAGAGTCGCCTCGGGCTGATCTCCGCTGGTGCCCTCGATGCCGTGGTCGAGCAGGAAGAAGCCCTTCGTGAAGATGAGCGGGGCGTCCGCCGGTTGGTAGCCGCGGGCCTGGAACTCGATGAAGCCGCGCGTCGAGAGTCCGAAGCCGATGTTGGTGGTCGCCTTGACTTCGCCGCCAAGTTTGGCGTTGAGGCCGGGGAAGATCGGGAAGGTCTGCTCGTAGAGGAAGCCGAGGTCGAGCGCCGGCAGGTCATACTCGAACAGCACCACTTCCTTGCCGCTCAACAGGCCGAAGATGCTCGCCGGGCTGGTGAGCAACGGGAAGCGCCAGGAGCCGGGCTTGGTGCCGAAACTCTTGGCCACCTTCTTGGCTGAATCCTTCTCGGCCTGCGATTTCCCGGCGTTCTTTGGGTCGTTGTCGATCTTCGCGCTGGCGTCCGCGTCCGGCGGCGTGTTGGTCGGCACCGGGTCGTTGCCCGGCGCGCTGGCGGGCTTGCGCGCGTCGCCGCCGATGACGAAATCGCCGAAGCTGATCTGGAGCGTGCCGTTCGGGTTGGCCGCGATGTACTCATCCACGGTCTTTACCAGGTCAATCACCTGGATGATCGCCTTCACCGCCTTGACCACAGACGCATACTTGGTCTGACCGAGCAGCGTGCCGGCGATGTCGAGCAGCGTGTACTGCTTCGCGCCGAGTTCCTTCAGCAGTCCGATCTCGGTGGTGAGCACCTCGGCGAGCGGCTCGAGCGGCTCGGTGACCTTGTGGACCTGCTGGATGATCGGCGCGACGAAGCCGGTGATGAACTGGCCCAGGTCAAGCGTCACGTCTTCAAACAGCACTATCGGCGTGCCGCCGAATTCCGCCTTGTTCATGCCGCTGCCGAAGGTCGCCTTGGCGAAGACCTGATCGTAGTGCAGGATCGTCTGGATGCTGGGGAAGGAGAAAGTCTTGTCCTGCCCGCCAGTGTTGATCGGCTCGAAGGCAAGTGTCGCCCGCAGATCCACGTCGGCGAAGGCGCTCAGTTCGGCCACCACTTTGAGCGTATCGCCGCGCTTGGGACTCCAGTGCTCGCCGCCCGAACTTTGCAGGTCCACGCTGAACGAACCGTAAAGCCCGCTCGACCGGCCGTCGTTCACGTCCGCCAACTGGCCGTTGAGGAAAATGACCGTCGCATTGAGGGTCGCGCCCGGTGACACCGCCGCCGACAGGTCAATCTGCAACTCGTCCCCGGACTCGGTCACGCCACTCGTGTCGAGGTAGATGCCCTCGGCACCGCTGAGGCCGATGCCCAGGCCCATGACGTAATTGAACCGGATGTCGATCGTGTCACCCGGCCCGGTGCTCAGGGAAAAACCGGGGATCGCGGCCGAAAAATCAATCGGAATGGAAACGACGATGTCTTCCCCGGGGCCGGGATCAACATCGTGGTATTGGAGCGTGCCGGTCCCCGCCGGGAACATGTATTGCAGCAGGCTGCCGCCAAGCGTCACGTTGAACTGGATGCCGCCGCCGCCCAACACGATCTCAACCTGCTCCTTGGAGGTGACCTCGACGAGCCGGGCGGCACCGGTGGTGCTGTCGAAAACCGGGCGACCCCGGGCGTCGAGCTGCGCGACTTTCAGGATGTTCAGTCCGTGGTATTGCCCGTTGCCGTCCGCCGTGCCTCTGCCCAACTTCTCGAACAGCGCCTCGCGGATGCCGTCCAGCACGATGTCGGAAACCTTGACGTCGTTCGTGAGATCGCCGTCCTCATTCTTGGCGACTGCGGCGGCCAGCTCGTGGCCAATCCCGGTGCTCTGATATCGTGAGAGCGCCGTCACGGCGTCGCCCTTGTGCGCGCTGTCCACTCCCAGCAGGCTGTCACGCAGGTTGTCCACGAACTTGGCGGCGTCCTTGAGCTGTTCGCCAATCATCGGCAGCGCCAGCGAGGCAAACTGGGAATTCAGCCCGGTCTTGATGCCCTCGAACATGCCGTCCAGCCCCACCAGCAGGGTCCGGGGATCGTTGAGCAAGGCAAAGACGTCCAGCGCGGCGCGGAGCAGATCGAACTTCGGCAGGACGAGATTGAAGTCGAAATCGTTGTTGCCGCGGAACGTGGCGTCCAGGTGCAGCGTGTTGTCCTTGTAGCCATCCCCATTGCCGTCTGCGGAGGAGCCGCCGAAAGGAATGCCCGCAGTGGGGAAATACAGCGGCAGATTGGCCTCCACGCTGCCGACCAGGTCAATGTTCCAAAGCGCGAGGTTCGACAGTTCGGTGATGTGGTACCCATGATCGGTGGTGTCCGCCACCAGTGAGATGGTCCCCTTGAGGTCCACGAAGATGTCGGCCTGTTTGACCGCCAGCGTCAGGATCCGCTTGCCGAGCACGAGGAAAGATCCGGTGATGTCAATGGGCGCCGCGTTGCCCTGGCTGTCCACGCTCCGAATGTCCAGCTTGTTGAACGTGATCTGGCTGTCGTCGTAGAGGATGAACTCCGGATAACCCAGACGGCTGAGGTCGAAGGTAAAATTGAGGTCGAAGTTGAGATCCGCGTCAACGTGCAGCTTGCCCGAACTGGTCAGTTCGAGCGCCACCGGCCCGCCCGTGAGTAACTCACCGATCCCGGGCACATCGCCCAGGTCGAAATCGAGATCCAAGTCAGCCACGAAGGCCTTGGCCATGCTGAAACGCATGTCCAGCACCGAGTTCTTGTATTCAAGGTCAATGGCCTTGTTGGCGTCGTATTTGGCGACCACGTCGCGGGCGGCCTTGAACTTCGTGTAGTCCGCAGGACTGATGAGCGTCACCGCGATCTCGGCGTCGGTGGAATCCGCGCCGAGGCTCATGCTCTGCATCTTCAACGCCGCCAGCGCCGCGATGGCTGCGGCCGGAGTCTCCGCCAGTGTGCGATCCGCCCGCAGGGCTTCGAGGCTGTCGGGGTCGGCAAGCGCGGTGGCGATGGCCAGGTTCGTCGCAGCACCGTCCAATCCCAAGGCTCGGAGTCGCGCGGCGGCCGGCAACAGGGAGCCACGGGCGGCGACAATATTGCGATCCGCCTTGGCGGTGGCAATATCGGCCGCATGCCCGAGCGTCGCGGCGATTTCTTCCGGCGTGGCATTCTCGGCGATGCCCAGGCGAGCCAGTTGGATGCGCGCCACCTTTTTCTCATCGTCGGTGGCGGTGCTGCTGTCGAGCACCGCGCGGCTGTCCGTCGCCAGGGCAATGGCAGCCGTGGAGTCGAACTGGCTTTCGATCTCCGCATCGGTCGTTGAAGCATCGAAACCGAATCCCGCCAGGCGAATCCACGCAGCCAGGAACACGGCATCGCCGGCGACGAGGTTGCGATCGGCCTTCGCCGCAACCAGCGCAGTCGGGTCAGCCAGGGTTTCGGCCAGTTCCAGATCCGTGGAGGCGCCGGTCAGCCCCTGAGCGGCGAGGCGGGCCGCCGCGGCGACGACGTCGCGGTCATGGAGCAGACTGACCAGGAGCGTCGGTTGGTCGCGATTGGCCAGGGCCAGGGCGATGTCGGCGTCGGTGGACTGGCCGGACAGGCTTCGGGACAGCGTCACCAGGTCCTCGTAACTCATCCCGACCTCCACGCCGCCGATGTTCAACTTCAGGTCGAGAACGCGGTTAAGTTCCTGGTTCAGATCGATCTCGAAGTGATTGATGTCTTTGAGATTGGCCTGGACCACTTCGATCGCGTTGATGATCGCCCGCACCACGTCCACCGAACCATTGCCCAGCAAGTCCACCGCGCTCTTGTCAATAAACGGCAGCTTCCGGTAGGCCGCGCCGTCGGGAGCGATGGCGGATTGCAGCGTGGCCTTGATGCCTTCGAGCGCCGCGTCCAGCGACACGTTCTTCAAGTCCTGCAACGCGCCGAAGTTCGGCCCGTCGAAGTTGAGCGTGTTCGGGATGATGTCGGTGAAGAACTGGATCGCCGACAGTTTGTCCGCCCGCTGCGAAGCACCGCCGGGCCGGTTGAAGGAGCCGTAGATGTGCCCGACGTTGCCGTCCACCAAGCCGGCCAGGGCGCCTTGCAACCGAAACGGCAGGTCCACCTCGTAGCTGCTGGTGGGATCGAACTTCGGAAACCCGAGCGACAGACTCGAAAGCTGGACAACCTCATAGCGGCCATACGTCGGAATCAGGATGCCCGCCTGGAAAAAGATTTTGCCCTTTTCGATGCCGATGCCCAGCGGCCCCACGCTGAACGAAACGTCGAGCGGTTGCTGATGGTCCAGCGTGATGGAACCCACCAGCGACGGATCCTCGATATAAAAATTTCCGGTCGTGCCATCAATGCCGAAGCCGAAGCGCAGGCTGAGGGAGGCGGTGAGCTTGAGCGGTTCGGACTGGGTCAACGAGGCAAAACTCCTCAAATCGAGGCCCAGGTCAGCCAGCGTGTCCAGACTCAGCGTGAGGTCCGTGCTGGTGCTGGCGAGTTCGAGATTGGCGACGAACTCGGTGAGCTTGTTCGACGGCGCGTGATCCACCACCGCCAGCGCCGCCAGCATGTTCGAATCTACCTCCGTGTTGTTATCGAATACGGCCAGGATTTGGTCGCGGACACCGGTGCCGATCCTGCCGGCAATCGTGCCGACGGTCGTGGCCCAGTATTCCGAAATCGGTTTGTTGATGAACGGCAGGGTGAAGGCGTCGGTCAATTTCGCCGCCAGTCCGTCCGCCCAGATCGCAAATGCATTCAGCCCGTTCTGGAATTTCTGCTGATCGGTCTCGGCCAGGGGCAGCCCTGCGGAGTTGTCGCCGAAGTGGGGGGCAACGGTCAGCGTCTTGCCAAAAGCGAAGTCAACTTGCTTGATCTCTTTGCCCAATCCGCGAACCACCAGCGTCAGCTTCACCGGGCCGCTGAAAACGCCGTTCACGGCCGCGTCCTTGTAGATCTTCAGCGTCTGCTCTGAGGTTGAATCGGCGCCCGAATAACTGACGAATTGCACCGTGCTGGCACCATACCCCTTCACGATGATCTGGTCAGTCGTATCAAGGTAAAGGGTGTAACTGCTGTCGTCCTGCATTCCGGTCGGATCGAGGAAGATCGTCTGCACCATGCTGTCCCGAAGCAGGAAGCCGGCTTCCTTCGGCAGCAAGACGTCCAGCGGGTCGTAGGGCTGGCTCTTCGCCTTTAAGAACTGCGCCAGATTGATTTTGCTGAAGAGGTCAATCTCTTCGATGCCCGTCAGGGTATCAACCTCGGCACCGGCAAGAGTATATACAGTGGTATCTCCAGTGGCCCGCGCGATGAGCTTCCCGTCCGTGTCCGGCGCGTAGATGTCCTTGAAGTAATCCTTGGGATCGGAAGCGTTCCCGCCGCCGTCCACGCTGTCGCTGCCCTTGCCCGCGATGAAGATGCCGCCGCCGGAGCCGCCGATCAGTGTGTCATCGCCCTCGCCACCGTTCAGAATGTCGTTGCCGTCCTTGCCATTGAGTGTATCTCCGCCGAGACCGCCTTTGAGGGTGTTGGCGGTGCTGTTGCCGAGGATCGTGTCGCCCTCGCGCGACCCGGTCACACTCCCGCCACCGGCGATGCCGAGCTTGCCGCCGCCGGAACCGGTGGCGCTGCCATAGCCGTAGTTGACTTCAGGGAACAGGCTCTGGACGCTTTCGGGAAGCCCGCCGGCATCCCAGAAAAGACCCGCCGGGAAAATGTGTGCGTCAATGCCCGAGGCGGCGAAGTCCACCGTGGCGCCGTAGTGGATGTTGCCAATTGCATACACGATGCCGGGGAAGGTGACATCAATGGAAGTCACAACACCGCCGGAAATCATTGCCGTGGCCGTTGCTCCCGTTCCCCTGCCGCCGCCATCAATGGTCACAGTGGGAGCAGACGTGTAACCGCTGCCGCCATTGGTGACGGCAACTGAGGACACAAAGCCGAACAAGACGTTCGCGCCTGCCGTGGCTCCAGTTCCGCCGCCGCCGGTGATGGCCACCGTGGGACCAATCGCGAAATGGTCGTAGTTCAGGGTGACGGAGCCGCCGAATCCAGCCGAGATGCGTCCGCCGATCTTGCCGCCGTCATAAAACGAGAAGGTGTTCTTGCCGCGGCCACCGGCGAGGTTTTCAACGCCGACCGCAAACGCAACGCCGCCGCCAAAGTAGGGAATCAGGTTATGCACGCTGAAGCTCTTTGGGTCATTCTCAAGCGGATTGAAGCTGGTCACCAGGACGGCGCTGGTGCCGAGGCTGATCGGGAATTCGCCCACGCCGGGCAGCCCGTTGTCAGTCGCGTATTTCCGGATCTCCGCAATATCGTCCGTCGAAAGGCTGAAGATGGTGAAATACAAGTCCTGATAGACGGCCGAAAAATCCAGCGTGTCCTGCGGGATGATGGCATCGATTACCGCGTCACCGGTGCCGCCGAGCGACAGGCCCGGTTGGAACAGGTCGTCCAGCACCAGCGCCGCGCCCCAAACCTGCGAGCGGAACTTGTAGGTGTCCGCGCCGGACCCGCCCATCAGCACATGGAAGCCCGGGGTGATGGAGAACGGGTTGTCGCCGATGCTGATGGTATCCGAGCCGCTGGACAGGAGGGCGAAGGGATTGGTCTTCGAGGTATCGAAGAACGAGTAGTCCGTTCCGCGCACCAGGTTGATGCCGGAGCGGACGATGACTCCGGAGAGGCTCGCGTCGCTGGTGTTCTCGGACAGACCGGACAGGCCGGTGGTCGTCTTCCACAAATAACCCTTTTCTTCGAGGAGCGGCAGGACGTTTCCAGCCACAAACTGGGCGGCGATTGCCGGTCCCGACACCGGCTCCCCCTTGGTCTTGATGGTCTGGAGATTGACGGTGGTGACCAGGTTCTTGGCGGAACCGCCGAGGATTTGAGATGTCGTACCGAAGTTCGAATAGCTGAGGGTGTTCTGGACCTGAAACGAAAGACCGTTGATGAGGTCGGTGAGGGAGAGTCCGGTTGCCCCCGCCTCGATGGCCCGGAGGGCGTCCAAAATCTTGTCGGTGTACCGCCCGGGGAACTGCGAGAGGAACCCAAGACCTTCGCCGCCGATCAGCTTGCCCTGATAGGTGGCGCCGCGGTCGAAGTTGAAGGTGTTCTTGTAACGGCCGCCGCGAATCACCGCGTTCTTGTCCACATGGGTGAACACCACGGTGTCGTCGCGGATGTTGGGGCCAATGCCGACAATCGGCAGGGTCAGGTTCTTGACGCTGCGCACGGTCAGCTTGACGGCGGTTGCATCACCCTCGATCGGACTGAAGGTGAAATAAAGCTCGTGATTGACCGCGCGGAAATCCAGTTCCAGCGACGATCCCTCTTCATGAAGCTGGGTGGTGTCCATGGTCAGCTCACCCTGCGCATAGCGGGCGATCACATCAAAAATGGGAATGGACTGGACGATGGTGTTGAGCACGTCGGTGCCGCCAACGCCTGCGCCCCAGTAGTCGTTGCCGAACACAAAGGACTGGCCACCGCTGCCGAGATTGATCCGGTCGATGTTCTCGAAGTTGCCGGCACCCCCGGCCACCACGGTGCCAGCGCCCCGGACGGCAAACTCGATGGTCGCGGGAATGATTTTGCCTTTCTCATCGGTCTGGCCGTCCGGCGTGGCGGAGATTTGCAAAGCGCCGCTCTTGGTCTTCACTTCCAGACCGGTCGCGGTCAGCAGTTCCATATCGGTCGCGCCGGGGGCCAGATTGGCCGCCGCCTTCAGCGCGCGTTTCAGTTCGGTTGCCAGCGCCGCCAGGTCGGCATAGACGCCGGCATTCAGCCTGACATCGAAGACCGCGGTGTTCGAGCCGCGGTCAACCCGCAGCAGGAACCTGAGTTCGGCGTAGTCGTTCTCAACAGTCCCGCCGGCACCAACGGTTTTCGGCGAGGTCGGCTTCCCAAACGCCGTCAACTCGGCCGGTTTGTCCAGGGCGGTTCCGCCCACGGCGGTCTGATGGAACCCGAAGCCCCATTCGGTGACCACCTGGCCACTCGAAGCCTGAGTGCCGGCCAACTTCTCCAGCACCGTCCCGAGCTTGAAGGACGAACCGTCGCTCCGCAAAATCAGGCTGTCGTAGAGGTTGCCCGGCGTCGAGTAGAGACTGCCATCGCTGAGGATATGGACGTAGTTACTGCTGAGCGCCTTGAGATCAATCGTGTCGGTACCGCTGAAGTTGCCTTCGCTGATACTTGTAACGCCCCAGTCGCCCTTGAACAGATACGTGTCGTCGCCCTTGCCACCCTTGAACAGATCGTAGTCCGTGGCCGCGCCACGCTCGATCACGGCCAGCGTGTCATTTTTCAAGCCGCCCTCCACCGTGTCGCTGCCCGGACCGCCGATCAGAGCCGCGTCGGCGTCGGCGTCGCCGGACACTTCATCCGAGCCGGTATAGCCAAAAACCCGGTCTTCCCCGCTCCGGCCGTTCACAATGTCCACGGAGCTATCAGCACCGGCGTCATCATGGTTGGCATCGGCGTAGATCTTGTCGTTGTCACCCTCGCCATCAATGAAGTCGGAGCCGTTGCCACCGGCGATGACATCGTTGCCGTC
>JANNEF010000280.1:0-5143 GCA_031378375.1 Verrucomicrobiota bacterium
ACTTCACGGTGGGCGGCACGGCGGCCAGCGGCACGGACTACACCATCATCGGGACAACCGTGACGTTTGCGGTGGGGTCGGCGACGGCGACCAAGACGGTGAGCGTGCTTGACGACGCTACGGTGGAGGTGCCCGAGACGGTGGTGGTGACACTGGCGGCGGGAAGCGGCTACACGGTGGGGTCGCCGGCGGTGGCGACGGTGACGATCAACGATGACGATCTGCCCGTGGTCACGGTGACGGCGACGGACCCCACGGCGGCAGAGCCAGGTGATGCGGGGACGTTCACGTTCACGCGCAGTGGGGCGACTGTCAGTGCTCTGACGGTGAACTTCACGGCCGGAGGCACGGCGTCCAGCGGTAATGACTACACCGCGCTGGGAACGTCCGTAACCATTCCCGCCGGCGCAGCCACCGCATCCACCAACGTGGCAGTGCTTGATGACCTCCTCGTCGAAGGTCCAGAGACGGTCATCATGATTCTGTCCACCAGCGCCGCCTACGCCGTTGGCTCGCCTGCCAGTGCCACAGTCACCATCGCAGACAACGAACCCACAACCGATCCTCCCCCGATCGCGAATTGGCGGTTTGACGAAGCCTCCGGGCTGACGGCGCTCGATTCGGCCGGGGTCAACCACGGCACCCTGGTCAACGGCCCGTTGCGCGTGCCCGGCACCAACAACGGGGGCCTGAGCTTTGACGGCATCAACGACTACGTGAACGTGCCCTCCTCCACTTCGCTGGCCGTGAGCAACCGCATGACCATCGCCTTCTGGTTCAAACCCTCGCGCCTGCTCAATGCCGCCAGCGGACGCATGGACATCTTCTCGAAATACGTTTCCTACTGGGTGCTCCTTAACTTCCCCAGCGCCGATGGCAAATTTGCGTTCGTACTCAACACCGGAACGCCCATCGTCAAGTCCACCACCAGCGCCTGGCAATCGAACACCTGGTATCATCTCGCCGCGACCTACGACGGCGCGCAGATGAAACTCTACATCAACGGCGTGCTCGAAGGCACGGCCAGCACCACGGCAGCGGCCGGTCAGAACGCCAACCCCGTGCAAATCGGCGGCGGCACCACCGCGGCCAAGTACTTCGCCGGCGCGATGGACGAGGTGCGGCTGTATCGCCAGGCCCTGACGGCGGCGGAGGTGCAGGCGCTGATCAATCCCGCGCCGGGCAGCACGCCACCGCGCACTCTCACCGTCGCCTCGCTGAACCCGAACAGCGGCGTGAACATCACCGTCAGCCCGGCCGACACCAACAACCAGGCCAGCGGGCCGACGCTGTTCACGCGGGTTTACACAAACAATCCCACAGTAACATTGACGGCTCCATTGCTCGCGAGCGGGAATATTTTCCAGAAATGGCAGCAGGACGGCGTGGACGCGACGACGAGTCTGACGACGACCGTCGCCATGAACGCCGACCACACGATGACGGCGGTATACGCGCCCGCCACGCCCAGCATCACGCTCCAGCCTCAAAGCCAGACTGTGGTTGGCGGGACGACCGCGACATTCAGCGTGCGGGCCAGCGGGGCGGTGCCGTTGAATTATCAATGGCGGCGCGATCAAACGAACCTCGCCAATGGCGGCAACGTCAGCGGTGCCACCACGACCAACCTCACGCTGTCCAACGTGCAAATGCCCGATGCCGGCAACTACGCCGTCGTGGTGAGCAACGCGTTCGGGGCTGTGACCAGCAGCGTCGCGGTGTTGACCGTCGTCGGCCCCATCCAGGCGCTCGTCAACGCGGCGGCACCGGGCGCAACGGTCAACGTGCCGGCCGGCACATTCACCGACAACGTGGTCATCAACAAAAATCTCACGCTGCAAGGTGCGGGCATCGGCAGCACACTCGTGAACGGCGGTGTGGGAGGCAGCGTGTTCTGTGTCACGAGCAACACGGTCGTCACCTTGCGCGGCCTGACGATTCGCAACGGCGTCGCGCCGGCGGGCGGCGGCATCAAGAATCTCGGACGGTTGACGGTGGACAGTTGCACTCTGAGCAACAACATCATGATCAATCTCGGTTTCGGCGGGGCGATCTATAACCAGGGAACGCTAACCGTCAGCAACAGCACGCTGGCCGGCAACGGACGCTATTACGGCGAGAACACGCACACCGACGGGGGAGGGATTTACAATCTCGGCAGCATGACGATCCGCAACAGCGCGATGGTGCGGAACGTGGCCAGTTTCGGGGGTGGTATCTACCACGAGGGAAGCGGCATCGTGACCATCCAAGATTCCGCAGTCACCAGCAATTCGTGCTGGGTAATTGATGCGGGCGAAGGCGGCGGCATCGTGAACTTTGGCGGCGCTTTCACTCTTTTGAACAGCACGGTCAACGACAACGTGGTCGGAGGGTTTGAAGCATTCGCAGCCGGCATCCTAAACGGCGGTATCATGACGCTCAGTAACTCCGTTGTGTGTGGCAACGTGAACTACGGCACAGCGATTGGCTCGGCAGGCGGGATCGAAAACGGCGGGGTGCTGACGGTTTACGGCAGCACCATTTGCAGCAACCGCGCCAACGGCTGGTATGGCGGTGGCATCATGAATTTTGGCATTCTGACGGCCAGCAACTGCGCGTTCAATGGCAACTCGGCCAGCGACGGCGGCGGTCTGGCAAATTGGTCGAACGCGACTGCGACCGTCTCCGCCTCCGTGTTCACCGCGAACCACTCCAGTCAAGGCGGCGGCGGCATTTTCAATAATGGCCGCCGGGGAGATCCGGGTTCAGGTGAAGTGTTCCTGTATGGGTGCAATCTGACTGGCAACGTCGCGCTGGGTGAAGGTGGCGGCCTCAAGAACAGCGGGCACTCGGAACTGAACGGATGCACCATCCACAGCAACCGTGCGGGTATTGGTGGCGGTGTTTGGAGTGACCTGTGGTTGAATCTGGCCCGCTGCACTGTGAGCGCCAACGTGGCGGATACCGGGGGTGGGATTCACCATACCAGTTTCGAGTGGGGAGCGATGAGTCTGGATAGTTGCACGATCAGCGGCAACACGGCTGCCGACGGTCATGGTGGCGGCGTGTGGGCTTCCGCTTATGAGATGTCCATTTCGAGTTGCACGATCAGCAGCAATTCAGCGGCGCAAGTCACTTCGACCGGAGGTGAGGGCGGCGGGATGTTCATCGCCTTCATCGCCAGCGGGTTCATCAGGAACGCACTGATTGCTGGGAATCGTGCCGACGGTTTGGCACAAGACTGCTGGGGCAGTGTCCTTTCCTTCGGCTTTAACCTGCTTCAAAACCCGGCGGGCAGCGCCGGTTTCACCGATCCCACTGACATCTTGGGAAGCAATCCGCTGTTGGGTCCTTTGCAGAACAACGGTGGCCCGACGCGAACCCACGCCCTGCTGTCCGGCAGCCCCGCGATTGACAAGGGCTTCGCCGGCGGTTCCACCACCGACCAGCGCGGGGTAGCCCGCCCCTTCGACGTGCCGGGCATCGTCAATATTGCCGACGGCGGCGACATCGGAGCCTTTGAATTCACGTCCGAGCCTTGTCTGGCGCTCGATGTGGCGTTGGACACCCCCGGCCGGGTCTGGTCCACGAGCGGCAACGCCCCGTGGTGCGGCCAGACCGCGACCAATCACGACGGCGTGGATGCGGCGCAGAGCGGCGCGCTCACTCACAACCAGTTCAGCCGCATGGAAACCACCGTCACCGGGCCGGGCACAATCACATTCTGGTGGAAAGTTTCGTCGGAGAGCGGCTTCGACCTCCTGAAATTCTTTGTGGACGGCGCTCTTCAGGAGGACATTTCCGGCGAAGTGGGTTGGGAGTTGAAAACCTTCTCCATCACCGCCGGCAGCCACACGTTGCGATGGGATTATGTGAAGGATGTCAGCCTTCACGCCGGCCAGGATCGGGCTTGGGTGGATCAGGTGAGTTTCGGCCTCACGAACACCGGCGCGCTGGCCCGCTGGCGCTTCGACGAAACCTCCGGTCTAACGGCGATTGATTCGGTCGGCGTCAACCACGGTACGCTGGTCAACGGCCCGTTGCGCGTGCCCGGCATCAACAACGGCGCGTTGAGCTTCGACGGCGTCAACGATTACGTGAACGTCCCGTCCAGCGCTTCACTGGCAGTAAGCAACCGCATGAGCATCGCCTTCTGGTTCAAACCCACGCACCTGCTCAACGCCACCAGCGGACGCATGGATCTGTTCTCCAAGTATGTTTCCTACTGGGTGCTTCTCAATTTCCCAAGCGGCGATGGCAAATTTGCCTTCGTGCTCAACACCGGCACACCCATCGTCAAGTCCGTCACCAGCGCCTGGCAATCGAACACCTGGTATCATCTCGCGGCCACCTACGACGGCGCGCAGATGAAGCTCTACATCAACGGCGTGATGGAAGGCACGACCACCACCACTGCGGCGGCCGGTCAGAATGCCAATCCCGTGCAACTCGGCGGCGGCGTCACTGCGGCCAAATACTTCGCCGGGGCGATGGACGATGCGCGCTTCTACAGCCGTGCGCTCCCGGCCGGCGAAGTGCTGGCACTCTTCAACGAGGCCAGCGCGCTGCCCACTCCCCTGCTGTCGTCGGGTGCCGACGCTCCCGGCATCCATGTGACGGTGAATGTGGACGACGGCTTTGCGACGCTGATATGGGCGACCCAGCCGGGCCGGTCTTATCGCGTGCAATACACGGACAAACTGGCCGACGCCGAATGGAAGGACGCGCCGGAAACTATCGTGGCCATCGGTGTGACAGCGACCTTCTCGGACAAGACCGCCGATGCCGCCCAACGCTTCTACCGCGTCGTGGAAGACCGGTAAGCCACCGGCACAAGCCATGCCGTCCAGCCGGGCGGTTGGACCAGTTCAGCATCTACACTAATCATCTCAAGGCGCTTTTTACCCGTGCGCCGACATACGAGACGGATGCTCGAAAGAACTGAAGGCCAGCAATCGGCTTGACCTCGCTGCCAGTGAAACTGCCAGTGAAGGTAGGTCCGGGTTAAGTTTGGTAGTGGCAGGGGTGCGATTAAAAGTGGGTGAGGCTAATTCCAGATTGAGAGCCATTGCTTGTTCGCACGCAGAACGCGCAGGTGGGCGAGCTGGTCGGCGTGCTCGGGCAGCCAGGCGGTGCCGGCCTTCTTGAGCCGGGCCTGGAG
>JANNEF010000265.1:0-30624 GCA_031378375.1 Verrucomicrobiota bacterium
TCCGGGAGGTTCGGTGTGGAGGCGGCGGGTGACGAGGTCCGCCTCACCGCAACGATCTAATTTTGCTCGGGGTCTGGCCATGCCCAAAGGCTATCCCCGCCGCTTAACTTCTACCAGCCAATTAACGTAGTTGGTATTACAGAGCAGGCGCTTGATGAATATGCGACTCTTTACGATTTGGCGCTGGGTAGTGAGTGTGCGTATTGTGTCGCACTTGCCGTCGTGGACCACTACGGTTGTCATCGGTTTGTTGACCTTGCAGGCATATTCATCGCATTCCTCTTTGCTAGTGGGGAAGGATTGAAAGCATCGAAGTTGCTAAACGCGTATGAAGTTAGGGCGAGGGCGATGGGTGTAGAAATCCCTGCCAACTAGAATGGTAGAACGCGCAGCCCGCTGCGAAGATTTCCCCGGCTTCAACGCAAAGGACGCGGAGGTTGGCGCAGAGGGCGCGGAGAAACCGGCTGCTCTCAGCGTCCCTCCGCGCGAACCTTTGCGCCGTCTGCGGTAAATTGGAGCGTGCTCTCTGGCTAGGGTTGCCGTCACCGCGCGGCGGCGAGTTCGAGCGCGCGGCGGGTGTGGACTGACCGCCAAGTGCGCGCCGAAATTCGGCGCTGGCATGGATTTCTTGAGAGTCTCGATACCTTCGTCGCGATGCCCGTGATGAACTGTTCCTCGAAGGCTACAAGGAACCCACCGTGAACCATGGTAACTCAGCACTGTTTCAGCGCACTAGCTGATAATTTCTTTGATCACCCCGCCATGGTCCATGTCGAGACGCTTGCGCCCGGGGATTTCCAGCTTGTGCGAATCCAGGCCAAGGAGGTGCAGCGTCGTGGCGTGGATGTCCGTCACGTAATGCCGGTTTTCAACCGCGTGAAAGCCCAGCTCGTCCGTCACGCCATGCACGGTTCCGCGCTTGACGCCGCCGCCCGCCAGCCACGCGCAGAACCCCTGCGGATGATGATCGCGTCCCGTGCCCTCCACACCGGGCGAGCGTCCGAACT
This sequence comes from Verrucomicrobiota bacterium, assembly GCA_031378375.1. GTDB lineage: Bacteria > Verrucomicrobiota > Verrucomicrobiia > Limisphaerales > JANNEF01 > JANNEF01. The sequence continues at coordinate 1,008 of JANNEF010000265.1, forward strand.
CGGTGCCGAACACCACGAGCGTGTCGTCGAGCAGGCCGCGTTGCTTCAAATCCTTGAGCAGCGCACCCACTGGCTGGTCCACCTGCGTGGCGAGCTTGGTGTGGTTAGATTTGATTTCCGAATGCGCGTCCCACTCGCCGCCGCCGCCACCGCCGTGAAAGATTTGCACGAAGCGGACGCCGCGCTCCACCAGGCGGCGCGCGGCGAGACATTGTTCGCCGAACTTCTTCGTCTCCGGCTTGTCGAGTCCGTAAAGCGCGCGGATCGCCGGGCTTTCCTTATCCAGTTGCAGCGTTTCGGGCACGGAGGTCTGCATCTGGAACGCCAGCTCGTACGACTTGATGCGCGCCCGCAGATGCTGGTCGTCGGGATAATCAATGCCGGCCAGCCGGTTCAGTTTGCCCAGCAGGCTGAGGTTCTGCACCTGCTCCTCCGCCGTGACCGCACCGCCGGCGGGCGCGAGGAATGGCAGGGGCTTTTGTACGTCCACGTTGAGCCGCACGCCGCCGTATTGCGGGCCGAGGTAGGCCGCGCCATGCGTGAAGGCACCGCCGCAGCAATCGCCCGTCGGCACGCCCAGCACGACGTATTCGGGGAGGTTTTCGTTGAGCGAGCCAAGCCCATAGCAGGCCCACGAGCCGAGCGTTGGATGTTCCAGTTCGCGCGGATGACGGCCCGTCTGCCAGGTGAGTTGCGCGCCGTGATCGTTGTGGATGGTCCACAGCGAGCGCACCACCGCGAGGTCATCCGCGCATTCGCCGATGTGCTTGAACCAGTCGCCGACAACGAGACCGCACTGGCCGTAGTGCTGGAAGCCGGTTTGCAGCGGCATGATGACCTTGCGGTTGCCGTGCGATGGATTGCCGCCGAGGATGTTCTTGCCCTCCGTCTCTAACACTTTCTTGTACGGCGTGTCGGCGATGGATTTGCCGGCGTATTTGTTCAACTCCGGCTTCACGTCGAAGCTCTCCAGGTGGCTCACGCCGCCGCAGAGGAAAATCCAGATGACCGACTTGGCGCGCGGCGGGAAATGCGGACGGCCATTCGGCGGACGCCACGCGGTCGGATGCGCCTCGGCGCGCGCAAGTCCGTCGCGGAACAACATCGCCCCCAGCGCCAGGCCCGTGAAACCCATGCCGGTATCGGCGAGAAAGGATCGGCGCGTGATGCCCTGGCAATGCGGCGAAAGATTCGGTTCGTCGGTGTTCATGGTTGTTCAACGGATCGTCACAAAGTCATTGTGATTGAACAGCACCAGCACAAGGTTGCGGCGCGCGTTCGACGCGCCGGGCTTGGTGACCGTTGGCTGCGTGGAAATCGGTGTGACTGAGTCCGTGGCCGACTTGACTGCGGCAGGCTGGCGCAGAAATCCAACGCAGTGGCGCAATTCGTCCGCCGTGGGCGCACGCGCGAGCACGCGGCGGAATACTTGCGCGATAAACTCTTCATCGGCCGCTTCTGACGGAATGGAGGCCGCGAGCAGCCGCGCGTAGTTTAGCGTCAGTTCGCTGTTCGCCAGCGCCAGCGCCTGCTGCGGCACCACGCTGGGTTTGCGCTCGTAACATTCCGTCACGCTCGGGCCGTCGAAAATCTTCAGAAACTCCACTTCCTTCTCCGCCGCCTGCCGCAGATAGAGGCTGCGCCTTTTCGATTCCAAGCCCAGTTTGTGGTCCACCTCCGGCCCGCCCATCGTCGCGTCGAGGTGGCCGCAAACGTAAAGCACGTTGTCGCGCACAGCCTCGGCCTCCATCCGCCGCGACGGCATCCGCCACAGATAAATATTGTCGGGATCAATCCGGGCATTCGCTTCGTCGGGCGTGGAAGCCATGCGGTAAGTGCCGCTCGTCACCATCAGCCGGTGCATGGCTTTCATGCTCCACCCTTCGGCCATGAACTGGGCGGCGAGCCAGTCGAGCAATTGCGGATGCGTCGCCGGACGGCCATTGCCGCCGAAGTCCGCCGGCGTCGGCACGATGCCCCGGCCAAAATGCCGCAGCCAAAGGTGGTTCATGGCCACGCGCGCGGTCAGCGGATTGTTCTCGTCGGCGACCCAGCGCGCGAACGCCAAGCGGCGTCCCGTGCTGACAGTGGGAAACTTATCAGCGGGGCGCGGCTTGAACGCGACGGACGGCGCAGCCTTGAGTTCCGTCTCCGCGTCGGCCAGCGCCTTTTCGGCTTCGGTGGTTTTCTTTTTCGCGGCCTCCAGGTCTTTGGCGGTTTTTTCCGCCGCCTTTTTCCGGGCAGCCAGCTTCTCGTCGGACGGCTTTGTGTCGGGAGGGCTGGCGGGTGCGTTGGTGGCTTGAGCGGCGGCTTCGGCCTTCGACTGGGCCTCGCTTTCGGCATGGCGGGCGAGCATCAACTTCTGCACGGCCTCCGCGACGGAGATTTTGCGCTGCGCGGCGCTGGCCGTCGTCGCGGCCTGCTTCCATTGCTCGGTGTCCTTCTGGCCGAGGTCTTCCAATCGCTCGGCGTGCAAAACCGCGAGCAGGGCGTCGTGCCGGTTCGTGGCCACGGAAAGCTTCGCCTGCAACTCATCAAGCTGGCGCCTGGCCGCGACAAGGTTGGTGGCGCTCGTGTTGCCTTGGTCGGCGTAGGCCTTCGCGTGTTTTCGTTCCGCCTCCTCGAACGCTTTGCTCGCATCCGCCAAATCCTTCTCGCTGGCGGCGATGGTTTCCTTGACGACGAATTCCCGTTTGTCGGGGAAGGCGGACAGACGCGGCAGCTTCACGGATTCAACGTTCAATTTGCCTTCCGCCGAACCAGAGCCACCGAACGCCACCGGCACGGCAGATAGCATTATCTGATTCGTGTCGGGCTTGCGCTCGTCACCCCGCGAGAAAAAGTATGTCGGCGCGTTGGTGTCGGTATCGAAGACACGCACCAGACCGTCCTTCGCCGTGTCGAGCTGGCCGGGGATGCGGTCGGTGCGGACCTGGTGCGGCTCGAAGACGGCGCGCAGCCGGTAATATTCGTTCTGCGAAATCGGATCGAACATGTGGTCGTGGCATTTCGCGCAACCCATCGTCACGCCGAGAAACGCCTGCGACGTGTGCTTGACCGTATCCTCCAGCCACTGCTCGCGACTGAGCATCTTGTAGTTCCTCACCAGGAAGCCGGTGGCGCGCAGGGCGTCAGTGTCTTCGGGCGCCAGTTCGTCGGCGGCGAGCATCTCCACCACCATGCGGTCGTAGCCCTTGTCCCGGTTGAGCGACTCGACGATCCAATCGCGCCAGCGCCAGATGTGCGGTTTGCTGTCGCGCACCTGGCCGCCGTCCGTCCAGCCCGCCCAATCGCTGTAGCGCCACACGTCCATCCAGTGCCGACCCCACCGCTCGCCATGACGCGGATCATTCAACAACCGCTCCACCACCTTCTCGTAGGCGTCGGGTGAATCATCGCGGGCGAAGTCCGCCTGTTCCTCCGGCGTCGGCGACAGTCCGATCAAATCGAGATAAACACGGCGCAACAGAATTTCCCGCGCCGCCTCCGGACGCGGCTTGAGCTTGCGCGATTCCTGTTCGGCGGCGATGAACGCGTCAATCGGGTTCCGCGCCCACCGGGAATTCTTCACCTTGGGAACCGGCGGCATCTTCACAGTTTGAAACGGCTCCCAGCGATAAGCCGCATGAAAGCGCGCGAACTCGCCGCGCCGTTTCGCCACCACGGACAACTCCCGCTTCGACGGCTTGTCCCGCGCGTCGCCAGGCGCATGGCCGAGCAGTAATTCTGTTTCATTGGCCACGCCGTCGCCGTCGGTATCCTCGGCGGTGATTAAGGCCAGCCTTTGCGGGATGGTTTTCTTCTCACCACGACTGGCGAGTTCTTTGCCAACCAGCCGCAGCCGCGCGCCGAAGGGATTGTGCGGAAACTCGTCGAGGCTCTCCGGCGGGTGAGCCAGCCTGGCGGGCAGATGGCAGGTGGAGCAATTGTTGAGGTTCGTCGCGAGGAAACGGTCGTAATGTTTGGCCAGCGCGGTTCTGTTGGCCGGCGTCGCATCGAGCGTTAGCGGCAGTGCCAACCCGCATCCGAGCAGGACGCAGGCGAACCGTCGCCGGAGGTGATTTCCACCAGCCGCGTTCATTCCCCGAGTGTTTGTCTGGCTCATGAGAATTTGTTCAAGTGACTATCCCCGCCGCCCGTCGGCGTGTCAACGAAAGGAAACCCGGATTACTTGATCAGCCTGGGCGCATCTCAGTTTCTTGCCAGGCGTGGCCGGGAGTTTGTAGCGCAGCCTGGAAAGCGTGCGCTGCTCCGGCGCGGCACCCGGGCTGCAATAAAATGAGATGCGCCTATCAGCCCTTCTCCGGACGCAAGTGCTCCCGGGCCTTCTCGATCTTCTTGTCCAGCGCCGGCCGCAGCGGCGCCAGCACTTCGCCCATGCGCCGGTAAATGCCAATCGCCACCTCCCATTGCGTTTGTCCCTCCGCCAGTCGCGCGGCGGCGAAGCCCGCCTCTCTGAACCAGAACGGATCGGGCTGCTCGCCATCGCGAAGTTTCGCGTCGCTGAGAATGTCGTAGTAATGGTCGAAGGCGCCTTTCAATAGCGCGGCGCTCTCCGGCGCGGGCCTGGCCTGCGCCTGCCGTTCCAGCACCTGGCCCAGGCCGATGAGCGCCTGGTAGCGGGCGCTCACGTCGGCGACGGACGCGTCCAGCACTTTGCGATAGGCGTTGGTGGCGTTGTCGTAGTGTTTGGCGTCCTGCGCGGCCATTTGAAAATAACAATCGCCGATGCGGCCCCACGCGCGCGGCACGAGGCGGTTGGTTGCATAGAGGAGCGGAATCTTGCTGAAGGCTTCCCTGGCTTCGTCGAACCGGGCTGCGGGCTTCGCGGGGTCGGCGTCCTGCCGCGTGATGGTGTCGCCCAGCGCGAAGAATCCCTCCGCCGCGAGGTCCGGTGGGCAACTGTTGTCGTTGACCAGCGCGGTGAAATGGTCGCGCGCGTCCTTCCAGCCCTGCCGCGCGAACGCCGCGCGGCCCGCCATCATTCGCGCCTGATGGACGAAATTGGAGTTCTGGAAAAGCAGCTTGTCCTGGAAATTCTTTTCCGCGCTCACGAAGTCCTTCTGGTCGTAATGATAAGTTGCCACCCAGTATTGCGCGCGGGGCGCGAGTTCGTGGGCCGGGAACTGCGCGACGAAATTCGTGAACAACGTCAGGGCATTGGTCTCGCGACCCGCCTGATAGTTGGCCCACGCGCGGCTGAACTCCGCCCACGGCCGCAGTGCGTTCGTCGCGTACCGTCCGACCCACTCGTCGTACCGGGCGATGGCCGGCGCCCAGTCGTTTTCCTGCACATGCGTCCGCGCGATGGCCAGTTCGACTTCCGGGAGGAGCGGCGAGTTTGGAATCCGCCGGACCAGGTCCGCGAACAACGAGCGCGCTTCGCCGGGCTTGTCGGCCGCGTTAAAACTTTGCCCGACGAGCAGGAGGCCGCGGTCGCTGTAAAAACTTTCGGGATACCAGCGCAAGATCTTCTGCATCGCGTCCGTCGCGCCGGCCAGGTCGTTCAGGGCCAGGCTTGCACGCAACATCTGGTAGAGCGCGTGGTCAAACAATCCGTCCTTCACGCGCGGCAGGTTGGCGAACTGGTCGATCACCATCCGGTAATTCTGCACCGCGTTCGAGTAATCCTTCTGGAAGAACTGCGCGTCGCCGAGTTTGAACCGGGCCACGGCCTGGTCCTCGGACGCCGGGAGCTTTTCCGCCGCCACGCTGAACGCCGGCAGGCTCTCCGCGATTCGCCCCTCGGCCCACAGACACCAGCCGCGTTCCAACTGCGCTTTGGGAACGAGCAAGCTGTTGGTGAACGTGCTGATCAATTTGTCGAAATAACCGAGCGCGGCCTGCAAATGGTTCGTCACCACCGTTGGCGTGTTCGTCAGCGACTCACCGGCAGAAAAGTTGGTGCCGCCCTGGGCCAGATGGTGCCGGAGATGCACCTCCCCCAGCGTCAGGAACGCCACATCGGACGCGGCGTCACCGGGATGCTTGGTGAGAAACGCGGTCAGTTTTTGTGCCGCCTCGGCGATCTTGTTTTGCGCCAGGGTCAGTTGAATGACCTGCACCATCGCCTGCCGGCTGTATTCAGACGGAGTGCCATCGAGCAGGTTCTGCTCATACACCGCCACCGCCGGTTCGAGCTGGTTCAGCCGCTCCAGGATGCCACCCCGCAACGCGACGGATTCCGCGAGCAGATTCTTCTGGCCCGACGCGGCGGCCAGGGCCAGCAGATTCGTCGTGCTCGCCAGCGCCTCCGGCAACCACCCGCCCGCCACCCGCACGCGGCACAGCAAATACTGGCGCCGCCATCGGTATTCCTGGATCAGATCCTTCTCTGCCAGTCCCGCCAGCGCCTGTTCCGCCGCGCTGAATTCCTTCGCCTCGAGCAGCGCCTCGCCGAGCAGCAAATGGCCGCTCACCACCAGTTCGTCATTCGCGCGAACTTTCGCCGCCTGCTGGAACGCGCCATCCGGCCGCCGCAACAACTCCGCCGCCCGCCGCCATTCGCGCATCCGGAAACGCGCGAGCGCCTCGCCGTAGCCCGCCTCGAGCAGCCGCACTGAGTTGGTGAAATCCTTTGCCAGCAACGCGAACGTCTCCGCCGCCGCCGGATAGTCGGCTTTCTGAAACTGCGCCTCCGCCATCCAATAACGATATTGATCCGCCAGTCCCCCGGCCTGGGCCGCGTTGGTGGTGAGCAAATCCACCACGCCCTGAAGCTTCCGCTGTTTCAACGCCGCCCGCGCCTGGAACAACACCGCCTCCGCGAACTGCGCCGAAGCGGGGAACTTTTGCGTGAACTCCGCGAACTCCCGTTCGGCCCGCTCGAAAACTCCGTCCTGAAACGCCCGCGCCGCTGCCTTGAAGGCGCTGGTTTCCGCCGCGTCCTGCGCGCAAACCGGTGCCACCCCGTGAAGCAACCACCCCACACAAACCGCCGCGATCCCGGCGCGTCCGCCGCGCAACAGGGTGCGCGCAACGTTCCAGTGCTGAAACCAGCGGCGGCGAATCGTGCGGTTCTTCGACATCATCACGCGCTTCTTATTGCTGATTGAATGGCGGAATTCGACTCAAAACTTTTCGTGTCGTGGTTTGCGAATTGCCCGCGAAACCCCTGTTCGGTCGGATAAGTTCTCACGTAGCGGTCGCGCCGGGGGATTTCCGCCGTGCGCCCATTCAACGTTTGGATGCATCCCCCTGTTTCCGCGCGACCACCTTCCGTCACGCGCTCGCGACAGCCCTGCGGCGGCGAACCTCCACTTCCGCCGCGAACGCAACGGGGGGATCGGCGCGTCCGCCCATCTGGCTACCGACACGGATCAGCCTGCGAAAGCGTCCGCCCATCAGCCGGGCACGCGCGACGACCACCGCGCTCCGTCCGTCCCTCCGCCGACCGCCGCCGGGGAGCGCGCGAAGGCGTCCGGGTATCCGCCGACGGCTGACGAAGGGAGGGTGAAGACGTCCGCCCTCCCGCCGACCGCTCCGAGGCACCGCGTTCCGCCGTCCGCCCATCCGGCGACGACGTTTGTACAAGTGTCGCGGCCTGTCTGCCCCGATTTTAGACAATACGGAATCGGTGTCCGTCGCAAACCGGGACACCGCTTTCCCACCGCACCGTGGCAGCCGAGGTCACGAGGCTCTAATTTCTTCGGCGAACCGCGCTGTTCACGGGGAAAGTGAGCCTCCTCACGTCGGCTGCTACGATTTTCGGACACGCGCCAGACCAGCACGCCCCGTCGGCACGGTCGCTGCTAAGTTCAGAACCGTTATGGCAGAAAACCGATTGCCCCGTGCCTTCCACAAATTGATCGCGCACGCCGACCACCAGACCCGCGCGTGCGAGAAATGGCAGGACGCCATTGGCCTGGTCCACCATCGCGCCGACCGCCTGGAGCGCGCCGCCACCAATGCCCGCGCCGCTGAAACCGAACTGCGCGCCGCGCACGCCGCGTGGGCCGCGGCCCGCTCCGCGCGACAACGCGCCGACCACGAAACCTGGGACCACATCCGCCTCACCCGCCTCGCGCTCGCACCGTTCCTGGGCCAAAGGTGGAACACGGGTTGGTGCGTCGTGGGCTTCACCCGGCCCACCTTGCGCGTGCCGGAACAATTCGCCGCGCGCGAACACGTCCTCACCTTCCTCGCGCCAACGCTCGACAAAAACCCGGACTGGGAATCCCCCGCCGCGAACTTCACCGCCGCGCGCACCCGCGCCCTCGCCAGCTCCCTCACCGCCGCCGACGCACGCTACCGTTCGAGTCGCACGCGCCTGCGCTGCGCCCGCGACGCGCGCGACGACGCCGTGGTTGAGTTGAACCGCGCCCTGCGCTGCCTCCTCAAGGAACTGAGTTCCCTCCTCAAACCCGCCGACGTGCGCTGGCTGGAATTCAATCTCAACCAACCGATCCGTCGCCGGAAGACCAGGGCCAGGGCCGGCGCGGCGGTTGAGTCCAGCGTTGCCGCCAGCGCCGCTGTGTCCGCCATCACGACCACCCATGAAACGCGCCCCCTCACCCGCCCTCCGGGCACCCTACCCATGAACCGGAAAGTAGTGGGGCAGGCTTCCAGCCTGCCGCTGGGGCTTCCAGCCCCAGACCCTTTCACGGGCAGGATGCCCGCCCAGACAGGCTGGAAGCCTGCCCCACTACCTTGCCCCGGTTCAGGGGAACAATTCGTGAGCTTCAGCGGCTCATGGAATCTCTTCCCCAGTGGGGGAGAAGGACGGGGCGAGGGGGATTGGCAACCGTTCAGGTTCGCCGCGCGCAGTTCGGAATCTCCGCTCCACGCGGACGAGGAAGAACTGAGTGAAACCGCCAACGCCGTACCATCCGCGAGCCGCCGCTCCTGGTGGAACCGGCTGCGCGCCGGCGCCGGGAAGATCAGTTGGAACCTGTTTTGAGAATCGCCGGTGAAGGCTGGCAGACCTTCTGGAAGAGTCCGTTCTGACCCGTTCGCCACGGGTCAGACCTTCGTCCCCTCGTAAATCATTTCCAATGGCACCGTGAAAGCCAGTGAAGCGAGTTCCAGCGCCTGCCCTGGTTGCGTCAGGATCTCCGGCTGCCACTGCCGGTTGCGGCGAAAAAGCGTGACCTCCCGCCGGTCCTGCGCCACCAGCACGTATTCCTCCAGCGTCTCGATTCCGGTGTAGCTCAAAAACTTCTCCCGGCGATCCGTGCGCTCGGTGTCGGGCGAGAGCACCTCGATGAGCACCTTGGGATAACGCTTGAAATACCGGTCCGTGTCCCGCGCGTCGCCCGCCACCATCAGGTCCGGGTAATAGAAAACGTCATCGTGCGAGATCAGCAACCGCACCTTCATGTCCACCATGAACACGCGGCCGGGCTTCCCGCGGAGATGCGCGTGCAACGCGGCCAGCAGGTTCGTGGCAATGAAGTTGTGCTCTTCACTGGCGCCCGCCATCGCATACACCGTCCCGCCGAGAAATTCGTGCCGCGTTTCACTCCGCAACTCACCCGCCAGATAGTCTTCCACCGTGACCACGCCGCGTTTTTCCACTCCATCCATGCCCGAAATATTGGCGCATCCGACGCGGGCTGGCAAGCCGCTTGGGTGATGTTGAACGGGCTGGTTTGCCGGGCACTCCTGGTGGAACTGGTCGCGCGCCGGCGCCGGGAAGATTTCTTGGAACCTGTTTAGGGACGAAGCCTCAGTAGCAGCCGAGGTTCCTTGCTGTTTTCAGTGGAATGGTCCGCCCTCACCCCGGCCCTCTCCCCCAGGAGAGGGAGACCAGCAAGCGACCCTCGATAGAGGGGAGCGTGTCTGCGGTTGGGTCGGTTCTCCCGGCCTTGGCCCTTAACACCTCACTGCTACCCGCGACCTGCGCCTGGCCAAAGCGTGGCGCATGTTCCTCCCTCTCCTGGGGGAGAGGGCCGGGGTGAGGGCGGTCCAATCCACTCATCGCCGGCTCTGCGTCCAACCATTCCACCGAAAACAGCGAGGAACCCAACCGAGGTCACGAGGCTCATTCTTTCGCGGGCGAAGGAAGTCAGAGCCTCCTGACGTCGGCTGCTACAGTTCAGGAGTTCAAGCCGCAGTTGCTCTCCAGCCTACGGCTGGCGCAGGCGGTAAAACTTCGTGGGCAGCGTGGCGGGGACGGTGATGGGGTTGGCCGCGCCGCTCGGGGAATTGGTCCAGTTCGCGGGCGAGAGCAGCGCGCTCTCCTGCAAGACGAAGCCGGGCGTGGCGGGCGTCCACGAGATTGTGGCCTGGCCGGACGCGGCGGGGACGATGGTGAGGAGTGGCGCGCCCACGGTTTGCACCGCAATGGGCAAGGCCCAGAAACCGCCGGTGACGGAATACTGGCCGTTGGTCAATGGCGTGCCTGCGTCCGGCTGGCCGATGGTGCCGCTGACGGCATAGACGCCCCCGGTGCTCGTGCCGCCGCCACCGTCAATGGTGAACCAGTCGATGGAATAGGTTTGGGCGTGGGCCGACAGCGAGAGTAGCAACAGACACAAGAGAGATACGCCCGCCCTCACCCCGGCCCTCTCCCCCGGGGAGAGGGAGATACCTGGCGCGCCCTTGGAACATTCGTGGCCGTCTTTTCTTTCGTCCGCCCTCTGGCCATTCACCGTCAGAGCCGCGCTCCCACCTGCGACTCCCGCCACGCCAGGCAGCGGCGAACGATGCTCCCTCTCCTGGGGCTGCGGGCGAAGCCTCGGCGAAGAAAATATTATCATCGGGCTGGGGAGAGGGCGGGCATCCATCTGAACTTCCGTTCCGATCCCTGGTTTCGCAGTGCTCATCGGGCACCTCCGTCCTGGCGGTTCATCAGTTGTTCGAGCTTTTCCAGCCGCTGCTTCAACTCCGCGTTCTCGGCGCGAAGCACGGTGACTTCCTCCTCCACCTTCTGGTTCAACCCCTGGATGGCCGCCAGCGCCACGCCGTGCAGGTCGGCGTCGTTCAAGGTCGTCTCGCTATCGTTGAGAGGAAAGAGCGCATGGAAATCCTGAGCCATCGGCCCGATGTGTTGTTGCGGGTAGCCGATGTAGTTCCACTGCGCCACGGGCAGCCGCGAGACCTTTTCCAAAACAGATTGGGCATCCACCGCCTTCACACCTTCCTTGAGATTGCGGTCGCTGGAGAAGCTCCAACTGGCGCTGCCCGGCACCCACGCGACCGTCTGGTTGGTGCCACCGCTGCCGCTGGTGAACCGCACGCCGCCCGCGCAGCGAAAGCTTACCTCGTTAGGTGAGGTCGAGGCGAAGTCGGCTCCAGTCGAATCCGCCCAGACGAAGGCACCGGTGTGATTGGCCTTGGCGAAGCGTCCGGCGGCAAAGGCGTAATTGGTGGCGCTGTTGTGCTGCCCGCCGGGGATGGTCGCGGCGGCGGTGTTGGGGTGAATCGTGTTTGCGAAGCCCCCGCCGATGGTCGAGAATCCGCCGTTGGTCTGAATCGTGTTTCCCCCGCCTCCGCCGATGGTCGATCGGGTGGTGTTGGACTGAATCGTGTTTCCCCCGCCTCCGCCGATGGTCGCGTGCAGAGTGTAGGCCTGAATCTTGTTTAGCTCGCCCCCGCCGATCGTCGCGGATTCCGCGCCGGTCTGAATCGTGTTATTCTCGCCCCCGCCGATGGTCGCGCGGTTGGCGGCGATCTGAATCGTGTTCCCGCCGCCCCCGCCGATGGTCGCGGAGTAGGCATTGGACTGAATCGTGTTTTGGCGGCCCCCCGACACGGTGCTGAAGTCGGCTTCCACCCGATTGGCGTAGGCGCTGCCAAAATAATCGCCCGCGCCGCCGCCAGCCACAGTCGCGCCCGCCACGCCCGGGGCCACGCTGTTGCCCATCCAGCCGCCAATCACGTTCACGCTGTTGCTGCCGCCCGGCTCCAGCCGCAGCCCGCGCTGGTTGTTGACTTTCAATTCCAGCGGCTGGTCATCCGTCGTGCCGAGCATGAGCGTCGTGCCCGCGTTGCCGTTGAAGCTGCTGGCGGTGACGGCGCCGTTGGAACTCACCGACATCAGCGTGGTCCCGGCATTGGCACTATAAAATCCCAGCGTGCCCTCCGTGGCGAACATGGCCCAGCGATTGGTCTCGCCCGTGATACGATCGTGCAGCGAATAGCCCGCCGCCTCACCACGGACTTCAAACGCCTCGGCCACGTCGGAGGAGGCGGTGACGACTCCGTTGACATCAAGTTTTGTCGCCGGGTTGGTCTTGCCGATGCCGACGTTGCCGTTGTTGAGAATGGTCATGCGGTTTTGGAACCCAGTATAGAAATCCAAGCCCCATTGGTTCCCGCCGCCCGTTCGTTTCGAGGCGATGCCTTCGCCCGAACCGGCGTCTCCGAACGCCAGAGCAGGTTGTCCCACGATGGCTCCGTCGTTGGTTGACGACGGGTCAATGTTCACGTGGCCATCGAGATTGAGCTGCAAGCGCAACAACATCGGATTGGTCGCAGCACCTGGCTGCTTGGTCAGGAAATCCAGGGTGCCGGAGTAGTTGTTGTCCGTCGCCTGAATCCGCGTCGACGGAGCGTTGCCGGCGCCTGCGTCATAGGTGGCGAGATCAAACGCCACCGTCGTTCCGAAGCCGCCTGGACCGGTCACGCGGACGGACGTGCCTGCCGGTCCGGCCACCTCCAGTTTCGCGCCGGGGTTCACCGTGCCGATGCCCACGTTGCCGGCGATGGTCTGATTTCCCGTGAACGCGTTGCCGCCTGCGCGCAGCGCGACATTGGCCGAAAGCCGCGCGTCGGCGAGAATGCCGGTCAAGTTGCCGCCATTGAGGTTCGTCAACCCCGCGCCGTTGCCCGAGAACGCGTTGGCGGCGTTGTTGAAATTCACCGCGCTTCCGTAGGTGCCCGAGAGGCTGGCGGCGGGCAGCGTGCCGCTGATGCCGGCCGCGCTGGCACCGGCCGCGTAAATCGCATAGGGCGTGGCGTTGATGGGCTGGCGCGGCGCGAGGTTGGTATAAGCCCCGACACTCACGCCCGGCCGCACGGCGATTTCCAACCAGCGCGCGCTGCCGTCGAAAGCACTCGCACCGTAGTCGAGCGTGGCGGTGAAAAGGCCATTGGCCACGGCGAGGTCGTTGACGACGTTGCTCATGCCCACCGTCGCGCCGACGGTCGCGTCGTCGTAGAGCGTGAAGGTGAAGTCGTTCGAGCCGTTGGCCGGCACGCCGTTCTCCGCCAGGCGTCCCAGATAGGTGAAGGCGGTGGTTTGGGCGTCGGCCACAGTGACCAGCACGAGCAGCGCGGTGAGGAGACAGGCGAAGCGGATGAGTTTGGTTTTCATGGTTTAGTTCCTTTTGTCTGAGAGTTGCAACAGCAGTTGTTTGATTTCGGTAAGTTCACGCTTCAACTCCGCGTTTTGCGATTCGAGCTTCTGAATCCTCACCTCTGACTTCTGACTTCCAGTTTCCACCTTCTGGTTCAACCCCTGGATGGCCGCCAGCGCCACGCCGTCGGCGTCCACCGTGGCGATGTGCTTGTCGTCCGTGCCCAGGCCGAAGGCGGCGTGGAAATCCTGTGCCATCGGGCCGACGTGCGGGGTGGCGGTGTCGCCTTTGAAGTTCCAGCGGCTGATCGTCATGCCCGCCACCTTTTCCAGAACCTCGCGCGGGTTCACGGTCGTGAAGTTCTCCTTCAGGTTGCGGTCGCTGCACGGAAGGAACGACGTGGCGGAAACGTTGCCAATGACCTGCAGGGCGCACCCCGGAGTGGTGGTGCCGATGCCGACGTTGCCACTGCTTGTAATATGGAGCCGTGAGACGAGCGGATTCTCAGCGGCACCGGGCTGCTTGGTGAGGAAGTCCAGATCGCCGCTGTAATTGGTATCGGTGGCGCGAATCTGCGCCGACGGGTCGCTCACGCCGTATCGCTCCGGTGGGTAGGTGGCCAGATCCAGCATCACCCGGGTACCCTCACCCCCGGCGCCGGTCAACCGCTGGCGCGAGCCGGTAGCCATGTTGGCGGGCAGCCACTGGCCGTTACCCACGTATTGCAACTCGGCGGTCGTCCCTTGGACCCCTGTTATCTCCGTGACCAGCGGAGGGTAGGTATAAATCAGGCCGTTGGCCACCGCTGCGACCAGCTTGCTCCCATCCGCTGACGAGGCGACGGAAGTCCAACTCCGGTTGCTCTCACGTGGGGTCCAACTCACGCCTGAATCGGTCGAGGTATAAATCTGGTCGCCACCTGCTGGACCGCCCACCGCTACCAGTTTGGTCCCGTCCGCAGATGAGGCGACCGACCGCCAAAAACGAATGCTCGCGCGCGGAAGCCAACTCATGCCCGAATCGCTCGAAGTGTAGATCATGCCGCCGTACTCTACCGCGACCAGCTTGCTCCCATCCGCCGACGAAGCGACGGATTTCCACCCCCGATTGCTCTCGCGCGGGACCCAACTCACGCCTGAGTCGGTCGAAAGGAAAATCTGGCCGGCATGCACCGCCGCGACCAGCTTGCTCCCATCCGCCGACGAGGCGACTGATTGCCACCCCCGATTGTTCTCATGCTCGGCCCAACTGGCACCGGCGAGCGGGTAGCCAACGATAGACTGGCCGGTATTCGCCTTCACCCTCCAGCCGCCCACGCCCGCGCCGCAGACGCGCACGATATCCCCCACATTGGGAGCGGCGGGTAGGGTGAAAGTGACTTGGTCCGCGCTATTGGCCACATAGCCCATGTTCGCCTGCGCCGCCTGCGTCACACCCCCGACGGTCTGCCACGGGAGCGTGCCGGGCACGGAGCCGATACTGATGTTCGCTCCGTTCAGCGAGGTCAGATTTGCGCCGCTGCCGCTGAAGACGGTGGCGGTGACGGTGCCGTGGACGGCGAGGCCTGCACCGTTGGGATTGTTGGTATTGATGCCCACCCCGCCCGCCGCCCGGATGAGGAATTGGTCGTTGCCGGTGGAATTGAAGCCCCCGGCTGGGGAATCTGCCCAGACAAACGTGCCGTCGTGCAGGGCCTTGGCGTCGTGGCCCGCCGCGAAGCTGAATTGTCCGCCGGCGGTGTTGCCTGCGCCGCCGGCCACCGTCGCATAATGGTTGGTCGCCTGGTTGCGGTAGCCCCCGCCGATGGTCGCGTAGTGGGAGTTGGTCTGAATCCTGTTTTCAGCGCCCCCGCCGATGGTCGAGTGCAAGGCAGCTAGCTCAATCGTGTTTTGCTCGCCACCGCCCACGGTCGCGTAAAAGGCGTAGGCCCCAATCGTGTTGGTATGGCCCCCGCCGATGGTTGCGCCCACGGCCTCGGTTTGAATCGTGTTGAAGCCGCCCCCGCCGATGGTCCCGTACGCGGCATCATTCGCGTCAAACCCGTTGTTGTAGCCCCCGCCGACGGTTGAGGCAAACCCCCTGCTGGTGTTCTGGTAACCGCCACCCACCGTCGAGTAATTGCCGACGCTGGCGTTGCCCAGGCCGCCTCCCACTGTGCCGAAATTGCCAGTGACTTTGTTGGTGTAGGCGGGGCCACCACCGGAATCGCTCGAACCACCGCCGCCGATGGTTGCCCCCACCGCTCCCGCAGCCACGAAGTTGTGCGCCGAACCGCCAATCACATTCACGCTGCTGAAGACACCATTGTCCGCATATTCCAGGCGCAGCGCGCGAGTGCCGTTGACCTTGAATTCCAGCGGCTGATCGTCCGTCGTGCCGAGCATGAGCGGCGCGCCCGCGTTGCCACTGAACCCGGCGGCGCTGACGGTGCCATTGACCTCCAGTTTCGTGGACGGACTGGTCGTGCCGATGCCGACGTTGCCATTCGCATGGAGCCAAAGGCTCGCTCCAGCACGGACGGTGTTGTCAACGTCCATCCCCAGGCCGATAGCTGTGTCGGGCCAGCCGGAACCGTTGGCGACGCGCAACGCGCGGATACCCAGGCTCGAGCTGTTGGCACTGGCAAATCCAAAAGTGGCCAGGGCCAGTTCATTGCCCGCCACTGTTCCCAGGCCTCCAGAGGATGTGAGCAGAGTGGCACTCCTGGCGGTCCCGCCCAGTTCGGAGGCTCCGGGCGCAACCAGGCTCAAGCGCGCGCTCGGTTGAGTCGTGCCGATGCCGACGTTGCCGTTGTTGGCAATCGTCAGGCGCGGCAGGAAGAAGGTGTAGAAATCCAAACCCCATTGGTTCCCGCCGGCGGTTCGTTTCGAGGCGATGCCTTCGCCACTCACGGAACCGAAGGTAAGGCTGCTGGAAGAAACGTTGCCATTGTTCTGGCTGTTTTGATCAACCACCACGCTGCCGGCGATGGTCTGATTTCCCGTGAAGGCGTTGCCACCGTTGCGCAGCGCGACATTGGTCGAGAGGCGCGCGTCGGCGAGGGTGCCGCCGGCGATCTTTGACGCATCCAGATTGGGAATCTGGCCGGCCTGGAGCACCCCGCCAATCTTGGCGGCGGTCACTGCGCCGTCCGCCAGGGAAGTCGTGGTGACCGCACCGTCTGCCAGCGAAGTCGTGGTGACGGAGCCGGCGCGCACCGCCTCAGCCACCAGTCCGGGAGTGAAGGATTCCGCGCTGAACAGATACGCCACCCCGGCACTTGCCGCGCCCGTGTCGTCCTGATGCGCGCCAATGAGCACCCGGTCGTTTCCCAGCCCCGCCACCGTGTGGCCGAACAGGTCACGGTCCCCAGGAGTGGGATTGGTGAAGGTGGCCAGCAACGCGCCGTTGGTGTTGAACAGATAGGCCGCCCCGGCATCGCTCGCGCCGGTGTCGTCCAGACGCGCGCCGATGAGCACCCGGTCGCTCCCCAGCGCTGCCACCGAGATGCCGAAGTGGTCGCCGGCTACCGGGGTGGGATTGGTGAAGGTGGTCAGCAACGTGCCGTTGGTGCTGAACAGATACGCCGCCCCGGCATTCACCCCACCCGAACTGTCATTATACGAACCAATGAGCACCCGGCCGCTCCCGACGGCCGCCACGGACCAGCCGAAAAAGTCGTTGGCCGCCGGGGTGGGATTGGTGAAGGTGGTCAGCAAGGTGCCGTTGGTGCTGAACAGATAGGCCGCCCCGGCATCGCTGGCGCCCGTGTTGTCCCCGTACGCGCCAACGAGCACCCGGTCGCTCCCCACCGCCGCCACCGCGATCCCAAAAAAGTCGGTGGCCGCCGGCGTGGGGTTGGTCAAGGTGGTCAGCAACGCGCCGTTGAGGTTGAACAGATAGGCCGCCCCGGCATCGGTCGCGCCGGTGTCGTCCCCAAACGCGCCGATGATGACCCGGTCGCTCCCCAGCGCCGCCACCGCCCAGCCAAATCTGTCGTTGAGCACCGGGGTGGGATTGATGAAGTTGGTCAACAACGCACCGTTGGTGTTGAACAGATAGGCCGCCCCGACATCGGCCGCGCCCGTGTCGGCCCCATACGCGCCGATGAGCACCCGGTCGCTGCCCACCGCCGCCACTGAGTAGCCAAAAAAGTCGAAGGCCGCCGGGAAAGGATTGGCGAAGGTCGTCAGCAACGTGCCGTTGGCGTTGAACAGATACGCCGCCCCGGCATTCCCCGCGCCGGTGTCGTCCTGATACGCGCCGATGAGCACCCGGTCGCTCCCCACCGCCGCCAGCGAGTAGCCGAAAAAGTCGTCGGCGACCGGGGTGGGATTGGGAAACGTCACCGTGAACCAGTTGGAAACCGTGGCCATCTTGGGCGCCGTCACCGCGCCGTCGGCCAGCTTGCCGGTGGTCACCGCGCCCGCCGCCAGTTGATTCGAGCCAACGGCGCCCGCCGCGAGCATGACCGAGGTGAGGCTGCCCGCGCCGATGTTCACCGGCGCGATCGTGCCGCTGATGCCACTGGCGGTCACGCCACCGGCATAAATGGCATAGGGCGTGGCGGTGAGGGGCTGGCGCGGACTGACGGTGGTGAACAGCGCGGCGCCGTTGGTCTGGACCGCGATTTCCAGCCAGCGCTCCGCGCCGGTGAACACGCCCGCGCCGAAGTCGAGCGCGACGGTGAACAGGCCGTTGGTGATGCCGAGGTCGCCCACGAAGGAGTTCGCCAGTTCCACGCCGCCGCTGGCTGCGTTGAACAGGGTGAAGGAGAGGTCGTACACGCCGTTGGCGGGATTGGCGCCGTCGTTAAGCCGGCCCTGGTAGGTGAAGGCCGTGCCTTGGGCGAAGGTTGAGGGCTGAGGGTTGAGGATCGAGATGAGCAGCAGAAACGCGGCGCGTTTGGCGAGCCTGAGTGCAGTCGTGGTTTTCATGTTTTAGTCTTTCTTGTCGCGGCCAGGGTTTGTCGTGTCACCAGTCCAAGGCGTTTTCCGCCGCCCAATCACGCCAGGGATTTTGAACTATTATCCTGAACTCCGAGGTTGTACCCGCGAAACACGCGAAAGAACGCGAAAACAGAGAACATCCGGGCCAGCGCCGCCAGAACGGTTTTGATCATCAATGCATGTCCCAACTCTTTCCTTTTTCGTGTGTTTGGCGTGTTTCGCGGGCTCCAATTCGGGGTTCGGGACTGTTTGATGGGAGGGGTGACCAGACTCCGTGGGAAATGCGGTAGCCGCCGTCGCGTCGTGAAGGCGCAAGGACTGCCGCACTCCCGGACTGCTTCGCGACTCAGGGCTGTTTGGCTTCGGTTTTCTCCTTCGCCTCGGCGGCTGCGATTTCCTCCCAGGAGGGGGCGCGCCACGCCTGCCAGGGCGCGCCGGCGAGGATCACGTCCCCATCGGCACTCCATCGGGCGTCGTAGAGAGATCCGCCGGTGCCGGCCAAGGTCAGCAGTTCCTGTCGCGTGCTGACATCCCAGAGCTTGACGGCCTCGCGCCCGCCAAACGTGGAAATCAATCGTCGTCCATCCGCGGAGAAAGCAACACTGAAGACCGCGTTCAGGTGGCCATGCAGGGGATCGAGCACTTCGCCCTTTACGGGATCGAACAGCCGCACCTGACCTTCACTGGTTGACCAGGCCACCAGTCCGCCATCGGGAGAAACTGTCAGCGATGTGAAATCATTTCTGCCGGGAACACGACGCGGGGCCAGGTCGGGGCGGTCCAAATCCCAGAATACAATTTTGGAGTCGTTGCTCTTTGTGATGGCCGCGATCAGCACCCGCCCGCCCGCGGCAAAGGTTGCAGCATGGATGATCCCGCCGTTGGTCGCCACGACCTGCCCGGTTTCGACATTCCAGGCGCACAGGAAATCCCTTAGCTTGGTCCTCGCCGCCAGGTAATGCCCATCCTCGCTGAAGAGGAAGGGAACAAGCCCGGGGACATCGCTCTTCAGTTCGATGCGGCGGCCGGGCGTTGCGAGATTCGCCAGGTAAACCGACGCCGACGAAGTCCCTTCGGTCCAGGCAAGCATCTGGCGCGTGGCGTTGTAGGCCACCCCGGGCGGGCGCGTGCCGGTATTCAGGGCGATGGCGGCGCGTGGAATGAACTCCCCAGTCCGCCACTCGCGGACGACGATTTGATTGGTTCCGTTCCAGGAGCAAAGGAGGTTGGTGCCGAACCATCCCAGGACATTCGTGGAGGGGCCGATCTCAGGCAACGACCGGGCGGCGGAATCGCGCTTGAGATCCAACAACGCCGGCGGCTTGCCTTGGGGCAGCAACAGCACGCGCGAGTGATCCATCGGCAGAACCTGACGGACCTGGAGGTTCTTCAACCGCTGGCGGTCTCCATCGGCGGCGCTTCCTCCATCCGAGTTCCACAATTTGAGGTCGCCGTCTTTACCGGCGCTGGCGACCAGATGGGCGGTCTCCGAGATTGCGACGACATGAACCTCGTCCGTGTGGCCGCGCAGCACCTGCGTTTCAGTCCAGTTGCTCGTATCCCAGAAGCGGATGGTTTGATCTGCGCCAGCGGAGACCAGGTGCCGTCCGTCTTTCGCGAACACCAGCTTGAAGACATATCCAGTGTGGCGGTCGAGCCGCACGAGCGGTCGGCCGGTCGCGGCATCCCAGACGCGGATGGTCGGATCTTCAAAGCCCGAGCCTGAAGCCAGCACCCGGCCGTCGGGCGAGAGGGCCAGCGTGGTGAGACCGATGTCCCGGTTCGTCTCGGTCTGCCAGAATTCCTGACCCGTGGCGACGTCGCGGCACTGGATGCTGTAGCGGGATCTCGAAGCATCAGAACGGGCCAGATACAGACGCCGGTTGTCGGGGGAGAGTTGAGCAGCGCCAAAAAATGGGTTATCACTGAAAACAGTCGGATGGTGGCTTTCAATCTCGGATGAAGACGTATTCACCACCCAGACGGCGTCGCGGAATTCGCGGGATGAACCAGCGTAGATAACCAGTCTCGAACCATCCTGCGAAAACGCCAGGTCACGGACGTCCCATTCGCCTCGATCCGGCGCCCGCCAAAGGATGGATTCCCGGCCCGCGTCGAGGTCATGCAGTGCGACCACTTTGGGTTCGGAGGTGGCCGCGAGAAGATTGCGAACAGGAGAAAAGGCCACTCGACCCCAGAACGCATTCCCGCCTGTCGCTAATTTTCGGATCAATCGCCGGCCCGGGACATCCCACAATTCCACCTGTCCACCCCACCAACCCGCGGCCAGAAGGCTGCCATCCGGGGAAAAGCTGACGGCGGACCCGCGGCTCGTCCGGTTGGTGAGCGTGGCGAGGGCGCTGCTGCGGGTCAGTTGCCAGAGATAACGCCACTCCCATCCGCGCAGGTCTTCCTCGCCGGGCTGCGGCCGGTGACGATCCAGCAACCGGCGCGCTCGGCCGAGATTGTTCACGTTCAGTGATTGCTGGGCGAGATTCATGTCCGAGGCGTAGAGCAAGCGCCGCGAGTGCTCCTGGCTCTCGGAGGCTTTCCGCGCCAGGGCGTCGGCGCGTTGCTGCTCCGTTTGGGCGGCGAGGCGTTGCTCCTTTTCGCCCGCGTTTGCTTTTCTAGCCAAGGTGCTCGCTTCGGTGGCCCGGATCGCCTGCCAGGTGCTGACGCCGATGCCCACGACCAATGCCATAGCGACCATCGTCCCAGCGGTGAAGGCCAGTTTGTTCCGCTGCCACGCCTTCTGAAATTTGTAGGCCGCGCTGGGCGGGCGCGCGACGACCGGCTCGTTCGTCAGATGCCGCTGGATGTCCATCGCCAGCCCGTTGGCCGTGTCGTAGCGGCGCGTGCGATCCTTCTCCAGGCACTTCATCACGATCCAGTCCAAGTCGCCGCGCAGCAGCGTGATGGTCTCCTTGATTCGTAGCAGCCGACGTGAGGAGGCTCTAACTTCCTCCTCGGAGCTCGGCGTGTCGGACGAAAGAGATTTGAGCCTCCTCACGTCGGCTGCTACGAGCGTCTGGTTCAGCTTCGTCGAGGGCCGCACCGGTTCCTTTTCCCGGATAATCTGCCGCAACGCATCGAGTCCGCCCTGCATCATCTCCTTCGCATCAAACGGCGTCTGGCCCACCAGCAATTCGTAGAGCAACACGCCCAGGCTGTAGATGTCCGCCCGCGTGTCGATGTCCAGCCCGCTCATCTCCGCCTGCTCAGGACTGATATACGCCGGCGTGCCGATGAACTGCTGGAACTGCGTGAACACCGTCTTGTCCGTCAACTCCTGCTGGGTGGCCTTGGCAATGCCGAAATCGATCACCTTCGGCACCGGCACACCGTCGTGCAGCGTCACGAGGATGTTCGAGGGCTTGATGTCGCGATGGATGATGCCCTTTTGATGCGCGTGCTGGATGGCCTGGCAGACGAGGATGAACAACCGCAGCCGTTCCTGGGTGGGAAGCTGGTTTTGGTCGCAGTACTCGGTGATCTTGATCCCGCGCACCAGTTCCATGACGAAGTAGGGGCGGCCGTTGTCGGTGGTACCTGCATCAAAGATCTTGGCGATGTTTGCATGGTCCATCATCGCGAGCGCCTGGCGCTCGGCCTCGAACCGGGCGACGATCTGCCGGCTGTCCATGCCCGGCTTGATGAGCTTCAGCGCCACCCGTCGTTTGACCGGCTCGCGCTGCTCGGCCATCCAGACTTCGCCGAAGCCGCCTTCGCCGATCTTTTCGAGCAGCTTGTAGCGCCCGAGCATGGGCGCGGGGGCTTCATCAGGCGGCATGGGTGCGGTCACGGTGGGCGTGAGTGCTTCCACCGCGGGCCCGGCGAGAAGGCTATCGTTGGAAAAGTGTTCCTTGAGCAACTCCTCCACCTTGCGACGGAGCGCAACATCCCCGGCGCACGCTCCCGCGAGATACGCCGCGCGCGCCTGGGGCGTGACCATATCGAGAGCTTCAAGGAAGATTTTTCGTTCCGTCATGATTCAATTGGTTTCAATCGGAGCTCAATCAGCCCGCCAACCCTGACAGGCGAGTTCCCCGCGGAAATCACGCCATAGCATCTGAAAATCTTTTCAGACCGAACCCGCCGAGCCGGAAAGGGACGCCCGAATCGCGCGCTTCAACCAGGCCCGCGCAAAGGCCCAGTGGCGATCCACCGTGCGCGGCGCCAGCTCGAGGGCGGCGGCAATCTCCGGCACGGTCATGCCGACGAAGTAGCGCAACTGCACGACTTCGGCGGCCTGGGGATCTTCGAGCGCCAGCGCTGCGAGGGCGTCGTTGACGGCCAGCAATTCCTCGGTCGGCACGGACATGGCGATGCGGGACTCGTGCAGTTCGTCGCCGACCAGGTTGGCGCCGTGCTTGAGCCGCTGTTTGCGCCGGGCGTTGTCGATGAGAATCTGCTGCATCGCGCTGGCAGCGGCCTTGAAGAAATGCCGGCGATTGGCGAAGTGCTCGTTACCGTCGCCAGCAATCTTCAACCACGCCTCATGGACGAGCGCCGTGGGTTGCAAGGTCTGTCCGGGTTTTTCATTGGCCATCCGGACGACGGCGAGTTTCCGCAATTCCTCATAGACCAGCGGGAGCAATTCCCCGGCGGCCTTGGGATCGCCCGCATCAATCGCGCTGAGCAATTGGGTGAGGTCGGACATGAGCGAGATTGTAGGCCGTTGGTCACAGAAATCCAGCGGGCAGTTTTGTCAAAGCACGCCCCCAAGTGTGATCAAAAGCGGGTAAGCCTGAACGGAAAGGCAGAAAGGTGGGGGCAATCTTCTGCCTCCTCGCCCCAGCACCGTTCCGCGCCCAAAGCGGCGAGGACGCCCGCGCGCCCCGGGAAGGACGACGAGTCCCTAATCATCCTGCGGCATGACACGCAGAGGGGATTTGGGTGGGACTTGCGGAGCGCGTCTTTTCAGAAGCCACCGCGTGGGGAAATCAGGGATTCGTGCGCAGGGCGAACCGGGATGTGTCCGGCTCTCGAAACCATTCCTCTTGATTACGCCCGGAACGAGTAATCTGCGGGGGGAATTCTCAGGCCGCGCTTTGGTTACGCCGACGTCGTTACCGCCTCGGGCGTTCCCCATCCCCACGACCGCCGCCACGTTCGCCTTGGCCCTGTTGCTCGACTCGCGCGAGGTTGTTGATCCAACGGGCGTCGCGCCGTTGGTAATCCTTCCACGCCTCCTCGCCCAACGCCGCACTGACGGAGCGGCGCGTTTCCTCCGCCAGGGCGGCGAGAGTGGCGGTGCGCAGATCGGCGGCGATGGTCTGGTCGGCCTCGACTTTCTTGCGGGCCTCCTCGGCCACGCGGCGCATGTCGTACACGGATTCGGCGGTGCTGCGCGGCAGTTGGTTGCGCTCGGTGAATTCGTTCAGATCGCGGAACCGCTCGTCCTGGGCGAGTTGGTAATCGTGCCAGCGTTGCTCGCCCAAGGTGGCTTTGACCTGCTCGTCCAATTGCTGTTGCGCCAGGCGGCGCTGCTCGCGCGCGGCATCATCACCACCGCCGCGGGTGAACCCGAACTGCTCGTCAAACGTCTTGCGCAACTGGAAGACCTGCCGGAACTCCTCCTCGCTCGGCGTAAAGCTGGCGAGATTCTCGCGCATGTTGCGGGCCGTCCAGGAATTGCGGAGCTGGTATTCCTCGTACTCCTGCGGCCCGAGCAGTTGCGCCATTTCCGATTCGCGCTGGGCGCGCAGCGCGGCGAACTTCGCGCGGGCTTCCGGACTGTTTCCTCCGCCGTCGGCTTCGCTCCTGGCAGCGCGCTCCAGTTCGCGGAACTTGTCCTGCAACGTCTTCAACTGCGCCTGCTTTTCCTCGGAAAGAAATCCGGTGCGCCAGTCGTCCTCGTCGGGTCGGCCGTCCCACCGGGCCGTCTCGGTCTCGTAATCAACGCCCAGCAGTTCCTTGATCAGTTCGCCCTTCTCCTTGTCCAACGCGCGGCGCTTTTGTTCGCGGGCGCGCTCTTCGGTGCGGTTGGCGCGGTCCTCCACCTTCCAGAACTTGAAATCCTTCGGCGAGGGATACAGCGCCGCCACGCGTGACGCGAAGAGTTTGCTCACGTCGGCGATGATGATGTCCCGCACTGTTTCCTCCGGGCAGGCGATGGCGCGGAGATTGGCGATGTAGGCGCGATAATCCGGTGATTCGACACTGGCCCATTGGAATTCGTTCGTGACGACGGTCTCGACCGTCCGCGTTTGACGTGAGGTCAGCGTGACGGCTCGCGGGGCGGACACGGTCTCCGCGGGGGCCGATGGTTCGGCAAGAGGCGCCGGGGGCGTCGGACGCGAGAGCAGGAAGGCGGCGAGCAACCCCGCGTTCACGAGGAATGAAGTCACCAGCAGAACTTTTATTTTCATAGGCACCGAGGACAATTGACGGTCACGCAACGGACTCTATTCGCGCACGGTGGTAACGCAATCCGTTATGCCCGACCATCCGCCGTCACGGTGATGAGACCGCTGCGCTGTCCGGTGGTTACTTCATTTGTGGCCGCCGGTGGGAAGGTCGGACCCATTCACTGAATGGGTAATCGGCGTTCAGTAATTCAGCAATCAGTCGTCGTGGGCACCAGCGCACGGATGTGTGCCGCTGCTGCGCGTCCGCCGGGAAGCGCGTCGGGGGCGGTCGGTTGCGAGGCGTTTGTGGTTCGTCCCAGAATTGGATGGCGCGAGCGGGTCGAACCGGATAATCACTGGCGGCGCAGTGGTTGCCTGGTGTGCAGGGGCAAACTGGCGGCGGAGCAGGGTGCCCCGGCGACTCAGGTGGCGCAGTTTCGTAACGATGAATTTCTTCAACGGCATCAGCATCGGCTTCAAGGAAATCTGGGCGCACAAGTTTCGCTCCGCGCTCACGATGCTCGGCATCGTCCTCGGCGTCTCCAGCCTCGTCGCCATGTCCGCGCTCGTGAAGGGCATGGAGAACGGGATGCGCGAGGCGCTCATCGCCATCGGTGGCCTGGAAAAGGTGCGCGTGGAGGAACAGGACCTTCCGCCCCACCAGTTGCACCTCGCCGATCAGGCCGTCGGCAACACCATCAAGGACGTTTACGCGCTGCGCGACGGCGCGCCGCTCGTCAAATTGGTCACGCCGGAGATGGGCCTGCGCCGCATCACCTTCACGCGCGGCGGCAAATCCTTCACGCCTTTCATCTTCGCCGGCACCTGGCCCAACGCGCTCGAAATGAACCAGCACGTCATCGAGCACGGCCGCATGTTCAACGAGGTGGATGACGACAATGCCCGCAGCGTCTGCGTCATCGGCACCCTCGTGCGCGATGAACTCTTCGGGTCGCCCGAAAAGACCGGCAAGGAGATCATCCCCATCGGGGAAACCATTTCCGTCAACGGCCAGCCGCTCACCATCATCGGCATGTTTCAGCACTACGAGAGCGACCAGGAACGCAAAGCCCGCCTGCTCGAATTGGACAAGCCGCAAACGGACAGCGGTCCCGCCCGCAGCCGCGGCTGGGGCAGCCGGCGCGGCGGCAGCTTTGTGTTCCGCCTCAAGAACGCCACCGTCTATATCCCGCTGAACACGATGTGGATTAAGTTCCGCTCGGCTGCCGGCACCAACAACATCCCCGACGGACGCCTCACCGTGCTGAACTTCAAAGTCGCCGACATCGGCCTGCTGGAGCCGGCGTTGCAACAGGCGCGCAACGTACTCATGCACACCCACAAGGGCATCGAGGACTTCGCGTTTCAAACGCAGGAAAACTGGGCCGAGACCATCACCAGCACCATCCGCAACGCCCGCATGAGCGGCGGCATCATCGCCGCGATCAGCCTGCTCGTCGGCGGCATCGGGATCATGAACATCATGCTGGCCAGCATCACCGAGCGCGTGCGCGAGATCGGCATCCGCAAGGCCGTCGGCGCCACCAGTGCCAATGTCTTCATCCAGGTAATCGTCGAGAGCGTCGTCATCGCCCTGCTCGGTGGCATCGCGGGCATGGTGGCTTCCTACGGATTGGTGCAGGTGATCGCGCTGTTGTCCCCCACGGAAAACACGCCCGTCATCACCGTCAACGCGATGGGACTGGCCTTCCTGTTCAGCGCGGCCGTCGGCGTGCTGGCCGGGTTGGTGCCGGCGTTCAAGGCTGCCAAACTCGATCCCATTTCGGCACTGCGCTACGAGTGAGTCTTGAAGTGGGTCGCGGGCACGCCTTGTGTTTACACGGCGGCGGGTTGCGGCTCGGGAGCGGCGTGCGGTGGCATCAACGGCTGGCCGTAAGGCAGGGCTTCCGGCAGGGGCGCAAATTCCGAGATGGCTTTCCACAGGCGGGAGAAATCCTTGTTCACGTCACCGCTCAGGCAGTCGGTGATATCGCCGGCCAGGTCGGGATATTTGTCGGTGATGGTGCGGAAACTGAAGTTCGGATCGTAAAAGGCATAGACCAGCTTGCGCATGTTCTCGACCCCTTCGCGCAGCAACCGTCCGTAATCCGCAAAGCGCGCGGGCGAAAAATCGCCCGCCGCCAGCGCGGCATGCACGGTGTCCGCCGCCAGCACGCCGCTCTTGAGCGCCAGCATGACGCCGCTGGAAAAAACCGGATCGAGGAAACAAAAAGCATCGCCCGCCAGCAACAATCCCTCGGTGTAGCAATGCCGCGCGTGGTGCGTGTATTCGCTGGTGACAAAATATTGTCCCACCTGCCGCCCGCCCGCGAGATGGTCTTTGACCCAAAGGTTCTCTTCGATCTCGCGCTGGAAAATTGCTTCGGGTGATTTCACGCCGTCGCGCGTGAGGTATTTGCCCTCGGCCACGACGCCGACGCTGACCATGTCGTTGTGCTGCGGGATCCACCAGAACCAGCCTTTCTCCGGCACCATGGCGACGGTGGTCGTGCCTTCGTCAATGCCGGCGTCCCGTTTGGCACCCTGGTAGTAAGTCCACACGGCGATCTTGTTGAGATACGGGTCGCGCATCCGCCAGCCCTGACGGACGGCGGTGAAGGCTTCCTTGCCCGAACAGTCAATCGTGATCGGCGCGCGATACTCGGCGGCTTCTCCTGCGCCGTTTTGAGTGCGCACACCGACGACGCGCCCGCCGTCCTGCAACAGCGCCGTGACGGTGGTTTCCTCCAACACCTCCGCCCCTTTGGCGCGGGCATGGTCCACGAGCATTTGATCGAACTCCGAGCGAAGCACCTGCCAGGTCTGCGCGATGGTCTCGCGGTCGTAGCGGTTGTAGAAGTAGAAGGGCTGGCTGGCCCTGCCGGAGGGCGAGACGAATTGGACGCTGTATTTTTTGACGAAGGCGGAGCCACGCATCTTTTCGATGAGTCCGAGCCGATGCAACGGCTGGTAGGTGAAGGGCAGCAAGGATTCGCCGATGTGATAGCGCGGGAATTTTTCCCGCTCCAACACGACCACGCGATGGCCCTGCTCGGCCAGCAGCGCCGCTGCCGCCGAACCCGCCGGGCCGGCGCCAATGATTACCACATCCGCTGTCGTCAAGTTCATGCTGGCAGCAATATATCCGGCGGCGACTCGGTGCCAACTTTTAACCCGCACGGATTCGGTTCGATGGGGGAGCGCGTGGCGTCCGAATGAAATGGTTCACGAGCCAACGCGTTGATGGATGGAGTCACCCGTTCCCCTTCAACCGGGGGCCGCCGCCGGAACGCAGGGACTCGTGCCCGGAATGCCGGCAACGGTTCCCGGAGTTCCGGCGGTCAGTGCCGGAGTCCCGGCACTTGTTCCCGGAGTTCAGGAAGTCATTCCCTATGTTCAGGGACTGGTTCCCCATGTTCAGGAAGTCATTCCCTACGTTCAGGGACTCGTTCCCTGAGCTTAGGGAGTCAGTCCCGGAACAGGGAAAATGTGTGCTTACATCTCAGGCGCAGGGATTTCCAAAAAATTCCAGCCCGAAGCAGTGCTAAGCTGGCGTTATCGTTAAACCTGACAACCACCCGTTGAGCCGATCGGAACGGCCCCGCCGCTATTCCCCAAGCAAGTGTTCAATCACCAACTGATCCAGCGCCTGATAGTCGCGCTCGGCGATAAGGCGGCTGGCCTGCCGTTCGTCGAAACTGCGCACTTTTTGGAGCAGTTTTAGAAACGTGCGGCGGCTGTTCACCAGATGCGCCATCCAATGTTCTGGTTTGGTGGTGCGGAAGGGATGCACGTCGAAGCAGACGTACTCGCCGTTCCGTCCGTAGCGATTGCGTTCGAGAGCGCGGACTTGATCGAAGGCGCTCCGAAGGTTGGTGTTTCCGAATGGGCGATCCTGATCGTATTTCAAACCGTTCTGGTCGTTGAGGTGAAGCGACCAGAGTTTGCCGAAGCTCATCGCGAAATCAATTTCATCGGCGGGGTCGAGGCCGGCCAGGATGGCGTGGGCGCTTTCGATAAGCGCGCCGACGCGGCGAGGGTCGCGGGTCTTGTGCGCCAGGGCGAGGGCGTGCCCGATGGTCGGGATGTAGGCGTGATCCATCGGTTCGTTGGGCTTCGGCTCGATGATGATGCGGATGTTCCGGTCGTGCTCAAGCATCCGGTCAATCGCCTCGACGAGATAGTCCACGCAACGGCGGGCGTTCTTGGATTCGCGGATGTAGCTGCCCTCGCGCGCCAGCCAGAGCACGATGAGGTCGGTGCCCATGAGCTTCGCGATGTCAATGGAACGAAGGGAGCGTTCAATGGCGTAACGGCGATGCTTCGGATCGTTGCTGGTATACCCGCCGTCAATTGTCTGGGGCGCGAACCACAGGCGCGGCGCGATCATTTCAACGGCGATGCCCTCGCCATCGAGACGTTTCTTGAGGGCGCGGGCTTCCTTGCGGATTTGCGGCTCGGACTTGGCGTCAATGTCGGGCACCGCGTCGTCATCGTGAAACATCATCGCGTCGAAGCCGTGTTTCTTGAGTTGGGCGAGCTTCCAGTCAAAAGTCTGCGGCGGCCGGGTGGTGGGGCCGTAAGGGTCGCCACCCTCACTGAGATTCCAGGGACCGAAGCAAAATTTGTAGTGATGTTTGATTGCCATAAGATTTCGCGCGCAGGCTACGGACTTCACGCGTGGATGGGAATGGGAAAAGTGCAGCCGGAAAAAATTGGTGTTTCTTCGTCCGGGCGTGATAAGACTTTCGACGAAAGACTTTTTATGGTCCCTGACGAACTGCCAGAACGATGGAAGAAATTCGAGATCCCGGGCCGTGTCACGCTGTTGGATGGCAACGGCGACCTTTCAAAAATTGAGGTCGCCACGGACTGGAGCACGGCGGAGATTTACCTGCAGGGCGCGCATGTCACGGACTTCCGGCTGCGGGGGCAGCCGCCGCTGTTGTTCACCAGCCAGTGCAGCGGGTTCGCAGCCGGGCAGCCGATTCGCGGCGGGGTGCCGATCATATTTCCGTGGTTTGGAGCACGCGAAGGCGAGTCGGCGCACGGATTCGCGCGCACGTCGCCGTGGGAATTGCACGAAACCTCAACAGTG
>JANNEF010000401.1:0-12945 GCA_031378375.1 Verrucomicrobiota bacterium
CCCCCCCCCCCCCCCCCCCCCCCCCCCCCCCCCCCCCCCCCCCCCCCCCCCCCCCCCCCCCCCCCCCCCCCCCCCCCCCCCCCCCCCCCCCCCCCCCCCCCCCCCCCCCCCACCGGCAACATCGCTCTCCGCGTCCAAGGCGTCGGCGGCCTCACCGTGAACACACCCACCAATGGAATGGTGTTCACCGTGGGCGACCCGATTCCGATGAGCGTCACCATCACCCCGGACTTTCCCAATCCGCCTGCGACCCGGGTTGATTTCTATCGCGGGGCGACTCTTTTCGCGTCGCGAACAACCCCGCCGTACAGCGCGGTGGCCAGCAACACGCCCGCCGGCACGAATGCCGTTTACGTCATCGCCTACGACAACGCCGGGGCGCCGATCCAGTCTTCGGTCGTGAATGTCTTTGTCCAGACCGTCGGCGTGACCCTGCTCACCCCGGCGGAAGACACAGTATTTCCCAACCTCAATCCCATCACCGTCACCGCCTGGGGCTATTTGCCCGCCGGTTCCATCACCAACGTCGAATTCTTCGTGGACAACGTGAAGTTCGGCGAAGACGGCACACCACCGTTCAGCGCCGTCTGGAGCAACGTCGCGGGCGGTTCGCACCGGTTCACGGCGGTTGGGCGGTCGGACGCCGACGCGGCTTACAACTCGCAACCGGTGAACATCGGGGTCGCCACCTCGCTTGTCGCCACCGGCTCCGTGTGGAAGTACCTGGACAACGGCACCGACCAGGGCACCGCCTGGATCGCGCCGGACTTTGACGACTATTCCTGGAAGAGCGGCGCGGGGGAACTGGGCTACGGCGACGGCGACGAAGCAACCGTGGTGGAGGACAACGGTACGCCTGGCTACGTCGCGGGCGACACCGACCGTTACATCACCACCTATTTCCGGCGGGCGTTCGTCGTCTCGAACGCGGCCAGCTTCGCCAGCATCACCATGTCGCTCGAACGCGACGATGGCGGCGTCGTGTATCTCAACGGGCGGGAAATATTCCGCAGCCCGAACATGCCGGCCGCGCCGGCGGTGATCACTTACACAACGGTGACGAGCGATGGCACCGGGATCGAGGACACGATTGACACCTTCACTCTCAACGCGACCAATTTCGTGGCGGGGACCAACGTGTTCGCCGTCGAAATCCACCAGCAGGCCGCGAACAGTTCCGACATCAGCTTCAACCTTGGTCTGGTGGGAATACCCGTGATCATTCACAACCTCTCGCCGGAAGTTTCGCTCACCAACCCGCCGAACAACTCCATCTTCCTCGCGCCCGCGCAGGTCACGCTCGACGCCACCGCCTCCGACGCGGACGGCGCGGTCGCCAAGGTCGAGTTCTTCGATGGCAACGTGAAAATCGGCGAAGACACGGACGCTCCCTACAGCACGGAGTGGTACACCCCAACCGTCGGCCCGCACGCACTGACGGCCGTCGCCACCGACGAACAGGGTGGCAGCCAGCGATCCTCGACCGTCACCGTCCATGTGTTCGACGCCCTCGGCACGCCCTTCGCCAAAATCACCGCGCCGCCGGACGGCACGACGGTGGAAGGCCCGACGAACCTGCTCATCAGCGCGTTTGCCAGCGCGGTGGACGGCGCGACCAACGTGGAGTTTTTCGTGAACGACATCAGCATCGGCAACGATCCAGCGAGTCCTTACAGCGTCGCCTGGAATCCGAACCCGCTGTTCGGCACCAACGTCCTCAGCGCCGTCGCCTACGGTGCCGATGGCCGGACCGGCACCTCGGTCGTCACCGGCGTCATCATCACCATCCCGCCGACGAATGTCATCGCGCCCACCATCGCCGCGCGCAATCCAGCGCCCGGCGCATCCGTGACCAACACGCTGACCAACATCGTCGTCACCTTCAGCGAGCGCGTGCAGGGCGTGAACGCCGCTGACCTGCGCGTGAACGGCGTGCCCGCCACGGCGGTGACGGGGAGTGTTTCCAACTACACCTTCACCGTGGCGCAACCGGCGGCGTATGGCCCCGTCACCGTCACCTTCGCGCCCGGTCATGGCATCACCGATTTCGGCTACCCGACGGACCTCGCCTTCGACGAAACGGCTCCAGACGCGACGTGGACTTACACCCTGCTGGACCGCCAGGCGCCGACCATCGCGGCGCGAACGCCCGCCGCCAGCGCGCTGGTCACGAATCTGACCCAGATCAGCGTCACGTTCAGTGAGTTGGTGAGCGGCGTGGATGCGACAGACTTGCTCGTCGGCGGCACAGCCGCGCTGTCCATGAGCGGCAGCGGCTCGAACTACACCTTCAACGTCGCCCAGCCACCGGCCGGTACAGTGACCATCTCCTGGTCAACCACCAACGGCATCACGGATCGAGCCTCGGTGTCGAACGCCTTCAATGGCGCGGGTGTCGGCGCGGGGTGGACCTTCACGCTCGACACCAGCGCGACGCTCGTGCAGTCCAACTCGAACTGGAGACTCTTCAAGGGCTTCAGCGAAGCTTCCGCACCCACCGACGCCTGGCGGCAGCGCGGCTTCGACCATGCGAGCTGGTCCAATTCGCCGGCACCGTTCTACTTTGGCGATCCCTACACCAACGCCACCATCCCCGGCACGCTGCTCAGTGACATGTTGAGCAATTACACCACGATTTTCCTGCGCCAGGAATTCACGGTGGCCAACCGCGGCATCATCACCAATCTTTTCCTCAGCCACCAGAGCGACGATGGGTTTGTCGCCTGGCTCAACGGCGTCGAGGTGTGGCGCTACAACGTGCCGGGCGGCGAACTACCCTACAACACGAACGCCTCCGCCGCCGCCAACGAGCCGAATCAATCCGGGGCCGCCTACATCACCGTGACACTGACCAACAACGCCGTGGGCCGGCTCGTCAACGGCACCAACGTCCTCGCCATCCAGGCCTTGAACCAGTCGCTCGCCAACAGCACCGACTTCGGCTTCAACGCCCGCCTCTACTTCTTCGCCACGGAACTCAGCAACCTGCCCCCACGTATGCTGGAGGTGCAACCGTTGGCGGGCGACGTGAATTTCCTCACGAACATCACCATGTTTTTTAGCGAATCCGTCACCGGCGTGAACTCCGGCGACCTGCTGATCAACGGGGTGCCGGCCACCGGCGTCGTCAATCACACCAACACGACCTACACGTTCAGTTTCCCCCAGCCGCCGTTCGGCCCCGTCGCCGTCACCTGGTTGACGAACCACGGGATTGCCGACCTCGACAGCCCGGCGAAGCCATTCGATGGCGCGGCGGCTGGCTCGACGGTGTCATATGCACTCATCAACATCAGCAACCCGAAGATCGCGTCGCAAACACCAGTCGCCAGCACCACCGTCACCGGATTGACGTCCATCGTGGTGACTTTCAATGAACCCGTCATGGGTGTGGAGCCGGCGGACCTGTTGGTCAGCGGCGCTCCGGCCGCCACGGTGACCAGCGGGGACAACACGTCGTTCCTCTTCAGCTTCGCGCAGCCGCCCTTCGGCGCAGTGACCATCCGCTGGGCGACGAACCACGGCATCACCGACATCGAAGCGCCGCCGAACGAGTTTGACCCGACGCGCTTTGGCGGGCAGTGGAACTACACGCTGATTGACCCGGTGCCGACCGTCACGATCACCAACCCGACCAACAACAGCTTCGCCCTGCCGCCGGCCAACGTCACCGTCAGGGCGACCGCGACGGACAATGATGGCACGGTGACGCTGGTGGAATTCTACGAAGGCGAAACCAAGATCGGCCAGGGCACCAACGCCCCCTACACACTGGCAGTGACGAATCTGGGACTCGGCACTTACGTCTTCCGCGCGGTGGCCACGGACAACCAGGGCCAGTCGCGCACTTCCGCGCCGGCGGCATTCAACGTCGTCACCAGCCTGCCCATCGTTCTCGTGCGCGGTCCGTATCTGCAAGTCGGGACGACTTCCAGCGGCATCGTGCGCTGGCGCACGGACGTGATTTCCGACGGCCTCGTCTATTACGGAACGGACGCGGACAACCTGACCAATGTCGCCATTCAGGCGGCGGTCACCAACGAACACATCGTTCAGATTTCCGGACTGGAAGCGGACACGAAGTATTTCTATTCGATTGGCAGCGCGGCCTACCGGCTGGTGGGCGGCACCAACGACGGCGCGAACTACTGGTTCAAGACCTCGCCGCCGGTGGGCACCCAGCGGCCGGTGCGGTTCTGGGCGCTCGGCGACGCCGGCACCGCCGGCAATAGCGATCCAGCGCGCCAGCAAAGCACCCGCGACGCATTCTACAACTACGCCGCCACCAACGGCCCGGCCGATCTCTGGCTCATGCTCGGCGACAACGCCTACAACAGCGGCACGGACACGGAGCACCAGGCCGCCGTGTTCAACATGTATCCTACGACGCTGCGGAATCTGTTCCTCTGGCCGACCATCGGCAACCACGAGACGGCGCAGTCCACCAGCGCCGCCACGTTTCCATATCTCGACATCTTCTCGCTCCCCACGGCGGGCGAGGCGGGCGGCGTCGCGTCCGGCACGGAAAAGTATTACTCGTTCGACTACGCGAACATCCACTTCGTCTGTCTCGACTCGATGACCAGCGGCCAGACTGCGGTCACGCCGATGGCCGACTGGCTGCGCAACGACCTGTCCTCCACCTTGCAGGAGTGGATCATCGTCTTCTTCCATCACCCGCCGTACACGAAGGGCAGCCACAATTCCGACACCGAGCAGGACTTGGTAAACATCCGTCGGAACATCGTGCCGATCCTGGAAACCAACGGCGTGGACCTCGTGCTCTCCGGTCACAGCCATTGCTACGAACGCTCCTACCTCATCAACGGCCATTACGGTCTCTCCGACACCTTCACCCAGGCCATGAAGGTGGGCGGCGGCGATGGACGCGAAACGGGCGACGGTGCCTACAAGAAAAACCCGGACGGTGCCGGCACCTCCTACATCGTCGCGGGCAGTTCCGGGCAGGCGACGACCTTGCAGGGCGACGGCCCGCACGAAGCCATGTACCTCACGCTGCTCGAACTCGGCTCGCTGGTCGTGGACGTGGCCAGCAACCGCATGGACGTGTTGTTCCTCGACGCCAACAGCGTCACCCGCGACAAATACACCATCTTCAAACAGACTCCGCCGTCCGCGCCCGACGACCTGATCGCCCGCGCGCTTGATGGCGGCCATGTCTTCCTCACCTGGACCGATGGGGCCACGAATGAATACGGTTACATCATCGAGCGTTCCACCGACGGCAGCCTCTTCACGCGCATCTCCACGAATGCGCCCGACACGGACAGCCTGCTCGACTCCGGTCTGCTGGCCAACACCACCTACTTCTACCGCGTGCGCGCTTTCAACAACGGCGGCGAATCCAACCCCTCCGCCGTGGCGGGCGTGACCACGGTGACGGGCGGCGGCGCGCTGATTGCGCCCAGCGGATTGCTCGTGAGCGCCGGCAGCGGCAACGATGCCCATCGCAGCGAGATGGTCCTGCGCTGGCGCGACCGTTCCGCGAACGAGGCCGGCTTCCTCATCGAATGTTCCCGCGATGGCGACACCTTTTCCCCGGTGGGCAGCGTGGGCGCGAACGCCACTGTCTATGTGGACCGCGGTCTGGCCTCGGCCAGCTATTATTATTACCGGGTGCGGAGCTTCAATCACTCCGGCGACTCGGCCCCCTCGAACTCCGACAACGACCAGACGCATCCGCAGGACAACCTCGTGATGGGCGGCGACACGGCGGAATTTCACGCTGGGGTCGAAGGCGCGCCCCCCATCCGTTACCAGTGGCGCTTCATGGATGTCGCCCTGCCCGGGGCCACGAACCAGACGCTCACCATCACCGATGCCCAACCGGGCGACGAAGGCGAGTACACCGTGGTGGTCACTGACGGCACCGGCGTCACGACCAGCAATCCCGCGTGGCTGTTTGTTTTCGCGCCGCCCTTGATCGTGCAACAACCGCTGGGCAGCACGAACCTCGCGGGCATGTCCGTCACGTTCACAGTTGCGGCTGACGGCACCGGGCCGCTGTTCTATCAATGGCGTCGGAATGGTGTCGTGTTGCCCGGAGCCGTCGGGGTGGAACTGACGATTGCCTCCGTCGTGAAAGCCGACGAGGGCAACTACGATGTCGTCGTCGCGAACAACCTGGGCGCGGTGGCGAGCCAACCGGCGCGGCTTGCGGTCAACCTGTATCCGGTCGCCGGGGCCGACCTGGTGCAGGGCTACCATAACTTCACGGTCAAGCTTAACGCCGCCACTTTGCTCGCCAACGACGCGGACCCGGATGGCGACGCGCTGTTCCTCACCGGGGTCGGCACCAGCAGCAGCCAGGGCGGAACGCTCGCGCTCAATGGCGGTCAGGTGTGGTACACACCGCCGCCGGGCTTCGACGGCAGCGACACGTTCAGCTACGCGATCACCGACGCGCGCGGGGCCGGCGCCACCGGGTTGGTCACCATGACGGTGCTGGCCAACGCGCCGCCCGTGTTTCCGCCCACGCCGAATGTGGTCGTTGATGTCCTCACGCCACTGATCCTCAACCTCGCCGCCGCCGATGTGGATGCGACCAACCGGCTGACGTATGCCTTCCAAGGTGCCACGCCCTTTGGAGCCACGCTCAATTCCAGCAACGGCACCTTCCTGTGGACGCCCACGCGCAACCAGGCACCGGGCACGAACCTCGTTGGCGTCCGGGTTGCGGACAACGGCGTGCCGCCCCTGGCCACCACGCAAAGCTTCACCGTGATCGTGAAGGATTACATCGAGATCACCGTCGGTTCGGCGACGGTGTATGCCGGCGAGAGCAACAGCGTGCCGGTGGACTTCTTCTCCAGCGCGAGACTGACGAATTTACAGTGTGAACTCCGCTTCGAGGGCGCGCGGCTGGGGAATCTGGCGGTGCAGGCGCTGGCTCCGTTGCTCGCGGTGCCGTCGCTCGTGATGCTGGACGCCAACAGCGCCGCGCTCACCTTCAGCGCCGAGCCGGGGCAGTTCCTGCTGGGCACGCAACACCTGGCGCGGCTGACGTTCACGGTGGTTCCCGGCCAGGCTTCCACGTTCATGCCTTTGAACCTCATGACGATGAACAGCGCCCGCGCGACCGCCGGTTTGACGCCCACCGCGTTGTCACGAGATGGGCGGCTTGTCCTCATTGACGGACACCCGTTGGTGGAAGCGCGCTTGACCAGCGCCAGCGTGCGCCAGGTCACCATCTACGGCAAAACGAATGTGAGTTACACCCTTCAGCAAGCCACCAACCTTGTGTCCGCCCCCTGGACGACCCGCGGCGTCTATTTGCTGACCGACCGTTCGCGCGTGATCAACGTGGGCAACACAACCTCGCGGGCCATCTACTATCGGGCAAGAGAATGAACAATTCCGGAGGGACGTGCTGCCACGGGTGGCGAAGAGCCTGGCACATCTGCTCTCCTCCGTTGCTTTGAAGGTTTCCAAAAGCACCGCGCCCCAGTGATCGGCCAAATGCCCGACTGGGCGCGCGCGGTCAAACGCGAACAACGCCGGCGCTTCCCCCCCCAGTTCCAAGATCAGTTTGCGTTTCCCGGTCCTTTCAACCGGAAGCGTGCGCGAAAGTTGGTGCTTCAGCCTTCCTGCTTCCCGCTTGCCGCGCGGGTTCGGGATCCCTAGTTTGCCGTTCGGCAGATGTGTCGTAGGTTAGGCGCGGAACACGGAGCGTCCGCAACCTGTGGAAAAAATTACTTATGCATCGTTGGCGACACTGGGCGAGGAGTTTCATCACGCCTTTGAAACCGCGCTGTGCCACGAGCACAAGAAACTAAACCACCCGCACCCGCTGTTCATCAACGGTCGGGCCGTGAAATCCAAGGCCGGCACCTTTGACAGCACCGCGCCCGCCGACCACCGCCTCATTCTCGGCAAGTTCCAGAAAGCCACCCGCGACCACGCGCGCGACGCCGTCGCTGCCGCCCGGAACGCCATTCCCATGTGGCGCGAACTGGGTTGGATGCAACGCGTCTCCTTCCTGCGCAAGACGGCGGAGTTGATGACGCGCCATCAATTTGAACTGGCCGCGTTGATTTGCCTGGAGGTCGGCAAGAACCGCTTCGAGGCCATCGCCGAGGTTTCCGAGGCGGTCGATCTCATCCTCTATTACTGCGCGCAGATGGAGCGGCACCAGGGTTACGTGGTACGGCTGGGCGGCGTCGGCGCGGAGATGACGCAATGCACGCTGCGACCTTATGGCGTGTGGGCGGTCGTCTCGCCGTTCAACTTTCCCCTCGCACTGGCCGCCGGCATGGCCACGGGCGCGCTGCTCGGCGGGAACACCGTGGTCTTCAAACCGGCCAGCGACGCGCCCTGCTCCGGACTGCGGCTTTATGAAATGTTCCAGCACGCCGGGTTGCCCGTGGGGGTCTTCAACTTCCTGACCGGCCCCGGCACCACGGTGGGCGATGAACTGGTGAAGCATCCCGGGGTGGACGGATTCATCTTCACCGGCTCGCGCGAGGTGGGGATGAATATTCTGCGGAACTTCTCCAAAAACTCGCCGCGCCCGTGCATCGCGGAGATGGGGGGCAAGAACTCAGCCATCATCCTGCCCACCGCGAACCTCGACGACGCGGCGGAAGGCGTGCTGCGCTCGGCCTTCGGCCTGGGCGGCCAGAAGTGCTCGGCCTGCTCCCGCGTGTATGTGCATCAGAAAATCAGCAAGCCGTTCCTGGCCTTGCTCGTGGAAAAGACCCGGGCGCTAAAAATCGGCGACCCGGTGGCGCGCGATACGTTTCTCGGCCCGCTCATCAACGCGGCGGCGGTGGCACGGTTTCAAAGCGCCGTCGGGCTGGGCAAGCGGGAAGGCACCGTGCTCTGCGGCGGTCGCGCGCTGACCAAGGACGCATTTGCCCATGGCCATTTCGTCGAGCCGGCCATCATCCACAAACTGCCGAAAACCTCCCGCCTCTTTCAGGACGAGTACTTCGCCCCCGTGCTCGCCGTGGCGGAAGTCGCTTCGCTCAACGAAGCCATCACGCTCGCCAACGACAGTTCCTACGGCCTCACCGCCGGCATCTTCACCGGCATCGAGGACGAGCAAACCGAGTTCTTCAACCGCATCGAAGCCGGGGTGACGTACTGCAACCGGCGCGGCGGCGCGACCACTGGCGCGTGGCCCGGCGTGCAATCCTTCGGCGGCTGGAAAGGGTCCGGCTCCAGCGGCAAGAACGCGCTCGGCCCCTACTACGTCGCCCAGTTCATGCGCGAACAGAGCCAGACCATCGTCAGGAAATAGGCGCGATGAAACTGTCGCTAAAGGTCGCGCCAGTGTTCGGGTGCTCCCACGACGAAACCGCGTGAGCCACGGTGCCCGGCGCGTTCCAATCCTTCCATGCACGGTAAAATGAAAATCTCCATCGTCGTCCCGGCCTTCAACGAGGAGAAACTCATCGTCGCCTCCCTCCGCAGCATGAACGCGGCAACGACCGCCTTCGCGCAACTCGGCTGGGGCAGTGAAATGATCGTCTGCGACAACAATTCCACCGACCGCACCGCGGAACTGGCGCGCGGCGAAGGCGCGATCGTAGTCTTCGAACCGATCAACCAGATCGCCCGCGCGCGAAACACCGGGGCGGGGCGCGCCACCGGGGATTGGCTCGTCTTCGTGGACGCGGATTCGCACCCCAGCGCGGCGTTGTTTGCCGACGTGGCCGCGGCGATTCGTCGTGGCGACTGCCTGGCCGGCGGCAGCACGGTGGCGCTGGAGGGGAATTATCCGATAGCCAGTTTGATCACCGGCGGCTGGAACCTGCTCAGTCGGTTCAAGCAGTGGGCGGCGGGGTCGTTCATCTTTTGCGACGCGGCGGCGTTCCGGCAAGTGGGCGGGTTCAGCCATGAATTATTCGCCACCGAGGAACTGGATCTGTCCGAACGCTTGAAGACCCTGGCGCGCACCTCTGGAAAAAAAATGGTCATCCTGCATCGCCATCCGCTGGCGACCTCCGCACGCAAGCTGCACCTCTACACGCCGTGGGAACACTTGCGCTTCGTCGCCCGGACAGCGTTGAAGTTGGGCGGTACCCTAAAGGACGCCAAACAGTGCCCGACCTGGTACGACGGGCGGCGGTAAACCCGGCTCGCCCGCCGCCACGCCGGACTTTCGTTGCGCCGCGCAAACGCATCGTCTAGCTTCGCGCCATGCTTTTTGGGTTGTGGCGGGCTGCGCCGCCGTTGCTGATGTCGTTGCTGATTTGCCTCGCGCTCGCCGGGTGTCTGTCGGCGGGTGATGGACAGATGGATGAGCAACGAAACCCGCATTTCATCGCCGGCAAGGAGCGGCTGGCCTCCAGAGATTACGCCGGCGCGGTCGCGGCCTTCGACAAGGCGCTGGTGAGCAACCCCCGTTCGGCGCTGGCGCACTACGAGTTGGGCCTGCTCCACGAACGGCAGGGCGAACGCAACGAAAACAATTTCATCGTCGCGATGTACCACTTCAAACGCGCGCACGACCTGCGGCCCAACGCCTACCCCGCTGACCTTGCCCAAGTGCGGCTGGCGGCGTGCAAACAGGAATTGCTCAAGGCCGATTCGCTCGCGCCCGTCGCCCAGACGATGCAGGCCGAACTGGATCGCTTGCGCGAAGAGAATGTCCAGTTGCGCAAGCAAATCGAAGCCTGGCAGGCCCAGACCGCCAGCCGCGCCGCCACGCCGCCCATGCCGCCGCCAGTCCCCGCGCCCGCGCCGGCAAGAACTCAATATACAGCCGCGCCGTCACGCCCGGCGCCCGTTGCCATGCGGAATGATGCCACCAACTACGCCCGTCTCGTCACGCCGCCGCCCGCCGTCGCGCGGCGCGCGCATGTCGTCAAAGCGAATGAAACCGCTTCGTCCATTGCGCGACTGCACCGGGTGAAGTTGCAGGCATTGATGGCGGCCAATCCGAACCTCGACGAGCGGCGGCTCCGCATTGGCCAGAGCCTGAACCTGCCCCCGCCCTGACGTTGCCATGCGGTACCGGATTTTTTATCTGCTCGTCGGAGCGTTCTTCATCACGATGAACGTGCTGCTGTTCCGCTCGGAATTTGGCGGGCACAGCCGTTTCGGCAGCCCGGTGCCGGCGGAAGTGATCTGGCAAAAAATCCTCACCGCGCCGGATAATTCCAAGCTCGGCATTGAGCACGGCGGGGTGCGCGTCGGCTATGCCACCTGGTCGCCCAGCGTGGGCGAGGAACTGGCGACGGGCAAACAGATGACCGAAGAGGTGCCGCCCGAAGGGATGGTCAAGGCGCTGGCGGGCTACAACGTGGACTTTGAGGCCCGGCTCACCCGCGGCGACTTTCGCGGACTGAAACTCAACTTCGACTTCAAGCTCGATACCAGTTACGTCTGGCGCGAAATGTTCGCCCGCCTGACGCTGCGCCCCGCCGAGTGGTCCGTGCGCGCGGTGGCGTCCGCGCAATCCGTCACCATCAACGCCAACGACGGCGAAGTGAAAACCGAACGCTCCTTTCATCTCGCCGATCTGCAAAACCCCGAAAAAATTCTCCGCGAACTGGGCGGACCGTTCCTCTCGGAAACCGTCAAGCTCATGGGTGTGCCACTCACCACCAACCAACTGGCGGCCCTCTCGCCGGTCTTGCAGTGGGAGGCGCACAATGACCGCTTGCAGGTCGGCCACTCGCGGATGCGCGTCTATCGGTTGCAGGCGCGACTGCTGGGCCGGTTCCAGGCCGTCATCTACGTCAACCCCGTCGGCGAGATTTTGCGCGTGGAATTGCCCGACCACCTCGTGCTCGTGAACGAATCGCTGACCGCCCTCTAGCCCCCGATGATCGAACTGCTCCACATCGTAAAAAAGTTCGGCGACCTGGTCGCCGTCAACGACCTCAGTCTCACCGTGCGGCGCGGTGAATTCTTCGCCGTGCTCGGCCCCAACGCCGCCGGCAAGACCACCACCATCAAAGTCCTCACCGGCCTCATCAAGCCCACCTCGGGCACCGCCCGCGTCGCCGGCTTCGACGTGCAGACCCAGCCCCTGGAAATGCGCCGCCGTCTGGCCTACGTGCCGGACTTCCCGTTCCTCTACGACAAACTCACGCCGTGGGAATTCTTCCGTTTCACCGGCCAGATGTTCCGCATGGAAGAGGCGCGCATCCAGTCCGCCGCCACCGAACTGGTTGCCCGCTTCAACCTCGGCCCCTACGTGAACAAACCCATCGAGGGCCTGTCCCACGGCACCCGCCAGCGCACGGCGATTGTCTCCGCGCTGCTGCACGACCCGGAAGTGTTCGTGATTGACGAGCCGATGGTGGGCCTGGACCCGCATCACGCGCGCGTGGTGAAAGACGTGTTGAAGGAACGCTCGCAGGCCGGCATGACCGTGTTCCTCTCGACGCATCAACTGAGCGTGGCCGAGGAAATGGCCGACCGCATCGGCATCATCCACCAGGGCAAGCTCGTCGCCGTGGGCACGCGCGAGGAGTTGCGCGAACAAAGCGGCGCCACCGGCCCGCTGGAACAATCCTTCCTCGCGCTCACGGCCCAGGAGGCCAACGTGGTGGAGGAAACCGCCGTCCAACGGGCTGGCAACAAAGATTGATTCGCGGCGTAACGCCGTGTGAAACCGCAAAGACCGCCTCCACACTCCCGCCTGTCCCATTTCAAGACACGCCACCGGGACACGCTGGTCGCCACCATGCCGCCGCAGTGCCCCGGCACAACTTGCCGGCCGGCGGTACGATGGCCCGGCGCGCTCCGCGACCTCGTACTTCCGCCCGTTACGATGGTCCGGCGCGCTCCGGGACACCGTACCAACGCCCGGTACGACCTCGCCGGGCGCTCCGGGACATCGTACCCGCGCCCGGTACGATAGTCCGGAGCGCTCCTGACCATCGTACCAGCGCCGGGTACGACCACGCCGGGCGCCCGGCGAGTGCGTACCCGACCCGCGTACGCTGTCGCCGCGCGCTCCGCGACACC
>JANNEF010000425.1:0-15264 GCA_031378375.1 Verrucomicrobiota bacterium
CTTGCCACGGAGTCCGGCACGGACCTGTTGATTAACGCCGGCACTCGCGCCGGCGACCGCGAAGAAATTGACACCAACGACAACGCCGAGACGTTCATCGTCAAACACGTCGGCGGCACGGCGGGTGATGAGACCGTCGAAGTGCAGTGGGGCAGTTGGAAGGAAACCCACGAGCATGTCGCCAAAGTAATCGTGCTGGATGGCGGGAAGGGCGATGATTACTTCGACTTCCGCGGCGTGCTTTCGGCGGTGGAGGTGAACGGCGGCGTGGGCAACGACACGATCTTCCTGAGCGATGGTGCCTTGTCCATCGGCAAGGGCGGCGACGGCAACGACACCATCACCGCCAGCGCGGCGGACACCGCGACGGGCGTCATGATCGAAGGCGGCAACGGCAACGACATCCTCACCGGCGGCACCAAGTCCATCACGATCAAGGGCGATGGCGGCAACGACACCATCGTCGGCACGGACGAAGGCGACTTCCTCTACGGCGACGACGGCACCGGCACGATTACAGATGGTGCGGACGACATCAAAGGTGACGACGGCGACGACGAGATTCGCGGTGGCAAGGGCAACGACACGATTGAAGGCGCCGCCGGGAACGATTGGATACGCGGAGACGGCGGCAACGACGTGATTCGCGGCAGCCGGGATGATGACATTCTGGACGGTGGTGAGGGCGATGACAGACTTTACGGCAGTTCGGGGAACGATCTGCTCATCGGCGGGGACGGGGACGACTGGGCCAACGGCCACGGCGGTATTGATCTGCTGATTGGTGAAAACTTCACCACCGTGAACGGCTTCACCCTCAGCGCCGCCAATCTCGCCAGCATCCGCACGGCGATAGGCGCGATCCCGACGGCGGGCATCACCGTGCGTGGCCTCACGGGTGGCGATGTCACCAATCCGACGCCGGTCACTGGCAACGACCTGCTCATCGGCGGCGGCAACATTGACGTGCTGTTCGGCGGCGCGGGCGACGACTTCCTCTACGGCGGCAACTTCCTCAACACCGGCGAAACCGACGTGATCGAGGAGGACGCCAACGACTTCTTCGACGGCGGCTCCGGCAACGACACGATCTTCGGCGATGACGCGATGGGTCGCGTTGGCGACCGCGACACCGGTATCGCCATCCAGGCCAGCATCTTTTTCGACCTGAACAAGAACAAGGTGCGCGATGAGGACGAGGTCGGCTTCGGTGGTGTGGTCGTGAAGCTCTACCGTAACGACGGCCTGTTGATCGGTGACACGGACACCGAGAGCGACGGCAGCTTCCGTTTCACCGGCCTGGACCCGGATCGTTACTACATGATCTTCAGCCCGGTGCCTTCACTGAACTTCATCATGCAATTTGGCGGCGGCGCAGGCAACGCCGAGGCGGCCAACAACGACGGCGACACGGACAACGCGGGCAAGACCACGGACTTCGAGTTGACCTTCGACGAAACCGAGAAGTTCGTCACCGCCGGCTACGAAGGCGACCCGCTGGTGTCCGTCAGCAACGTCTCGGTGAAGGAGGGCAACACCGGCCAAACCCAGGCCGTGCTCACTATCACGCTCTCCGGCCCGCAAGTCATCCCGGTGACGGTGGATTATCGCACGGCGGACGGCAACGACGGCATTTTCACGGAGCGCAACGCCATCGAGGCGACGGGCGATTACGTGAGCACTTCCGGCAAGTTGCAATTCGGTCCCGGTGAAACCAGCAAGACGATCACCATCCAACTCCTGGGCGACACGACTTACGAAGAGCATCAGCAGCTTCGCGTGATCCTCTCCAATCCATCCGCCGGCATTGACCTGCCGACGATGCCGGAAACGACGGTGCTGGTGACCATCCTCAACGATGACCCGATTCCCTCGATTTCAATTGCCGACTACGTGCCGCCTTCGACGCTGCTGCCGGACGGTTCGCGTATCTACACCGCCGGCGAGGGCGATGATGCCACGTTCATCGTGTCGCTCTCCAATGCCAGCCAGTACGACATCAAGGTGTGGTATCTGGTGGACACCGCTTACACGTTCTCCGGCGCGGAGGCGTTGGATGCCGCGAAGCCGTTCCCGCTCTTTGCCGACGGCGACTTTGCGCAGCCGGCACCCACGTTCATCATCTTCAAAGCGGGCGAGACGTTCAAAAAAATCACGGTCAATTTGCTGGATGACGCGGGGAACCCGATTGACGAGCCGGACGAGCATTTCTTCGTGGACCTGTT
Source organism: Verrucomicrobiota bacterium (assembly GCA_031378375.1). Taxonomy (GTDB): domain Bacteria; phylum Verrucomicrobiota; class Verrucomicrobiia; order Limisphaerales; family JANNEF01; genus JANNEF01. The sequence goes on from JANNEF010000425.1 coordinate 2,226, forward strand.
CAATCCCGAATACGCCCGGATCGGCGACGGTCGCGCCTACGGCATCATTCCCGATGACGACGCGCCGGTGAGCGTCTCCATTGCGCCGAATGTGCCTGGCCCCATCGGGGGCGCCTTCCGCACCGAAATCACCGAGGGCAACGGCCTCTCGACCACCACGGTCGAATTGAAAGTCACGCTTTCCAAGGCCAGCGGCAAGACGGTGAAGGTGAATTGGGCGACTTCGCCGGGCACGGCGGTCGAGGCGGTTTTCTCGCAGGACAAGTTGCTGGGAGTTGACTTGGAAGATTACGTGGGCGCTCCGACGGACAGCCTGCCGGAAGACCAGATCACGCTGGTCTTTGCGCCGGGCGTAACAAGCCAGAGCATCTTCGTGACGATCAACGGCGACAATTTCATCGAAGGCGATGAAATGTTCTTCGTGAACCTCTTGAGCGCCGAGAACGCCGACATCGCCTCGCGGCCCATCATTGACAGCAACCACGTCACGGTCGTCATCAAGGATGACGACACCGTGGCCAACGTGGACGCCGGCCCGTGGGCCATTCGTTTCAGCGACACGATGTATATGATTCAGGAGCCGGACGCCGGCACCGCCTACGCGGAGATCACGTTGCTGCGCACGCCGGGCAGTTCGCTCGCCATCGCGCTGTTCTACACGACCGACGGCACGGCGACGGCGGGCGCAGATTACGGGAAGGTCTTCCGGATGCTGGTGGTGTTCGGCCAGAATGAACTGAGCCGGAAGATTCTCATTCCAATTTACGCGGACGCCACTTCCGAAGGCGACGAAACCGTGCTGCTCTCGCTGCGCAATCCGACCGGCGGCAAAGTGCGCGGCTCGCCGGACACCGCCACGCTCGTCATCAAGGATGAGGATGTGCCGCAGGTGTATTTGTTCGGGTCGAACGTGACGGAAGGGGACCCGATCGGCGCGGGTGTGTTGCCGTTTGGGGTGATCCTTGACCGTCCGGCTCCGGCGGGCGGCGTCACGGTGCAGTGGGAGACGGTGAGCCTGACGGCGCGCTCGGAGGGCGCGGCAGATTTCACGGCGGCGGCGGGCACGCTGACGTTCCTGGCGGGAGCCGTCCTGCCGGTCGCCCAGCCGATGGTCACGATCACTTGGGACAATGTGTCCGAAGTGACGGAGAAGTTTGCGGTGCGGTTGAAGAACCCCGTGCGCGCCACGGTGGCCGAGGATTACGGGGTCGCCATCGCCACCATCTACGATGACGATCTCAAGCCGATCACCGGCACGATCTTCCATGACGTCAACGGCAACGGTTACGTGGACATCGGCGAGAAGGGCATCGAGGCCGTGGCCGTGACGATTACCTGGACGCAGGGCGGCGCGCAGCAGATGGAGACGGTGCTAACGAATTCGAGCGGCGTTTACACGAGTGTGCTGGGGGTGACGCTGGGGCAGGTGAGCATTTCGGTGGACAACACCTCCGTGAAATCGCCTTACCAAAAAGCGGTCGGGCCGCTCTCGATGCTCGAATGGTCCGGTGCCTACGCCACCACCACCGAGAACGAAGTGCAGACCGAGCAGTTTGATGGCATCGTCGGCATCTCACCGTTCGGGCCGGTCGGTTACAAGAACAGCCGCACTTTCAGCGCGCCCGAGGGCGCGGATGACGTGGGCCGCGGCGGCACCGATGACACGATTTTCGGCGGGCCGGGCAATGATACCATTGACGCGGGCGCGGGTGACGACCACGTCGTGGGCGGCCACTGGCAGACCGCAACCGACAGCAACATGCCGATCAACAAGGCCACTTACGACGCCGTGGTGGTCGTGGTGACGGACGACACCGACTTGCCTGCGGTTTATGGTCTGGCTCCCGGCACGGTTCTCCATTCGATTTACGACGAGGGTCCGATCTTCTCGGTGACACCGGAGATTTATGCCGGCGTGATCAGCGGGGACATCTGGCTGGATGTGAACGGGAACAACTACCAACTGAATTCGATCTTCCCGACCGTCGCGTTTGACCCGCTGTTCACGGGCGAAGTGCTCGTTCATCTGTTCGACGGCATGGGCAACGCGGTGAACACCGTCGTCACCAACAACGGCATCTACTCGTTCACCAATCTCTACGTGGACGCCGCCAATCCAGCGGCGGAGAGCAAATACATCATCGAGTTCGAGTTGCCGACCGGCTACAAATTCGTCGAACCCAACATCGGCGACGGTGATCCGGACTTGGACACCACCTCGCTGGACAGCGACGCCGAATTTGTCAGCCGCACGCGCAAGCTTGTCATCAGCGCCGCGAATCCGGCGAAGACGGGCATTGACGCGGGCGTCATCCCGTCGAACACCATCCCGACGACCAATACTTACGGCTTTGAGTTCACGCGCGGCAGCTACAGCGTGCTGGAGACCGCCGGCTTTGTGGTGATCACCATCGTGCGCGGCAATTCCACCCAGGGTCTCTCGGTGGTGTTGCAAACGCAGGATGGAGTCGGCGCGGATGGCGCGCTCTCGTCTCCGGCGGCGACGAAGAATTTCACGGCGACGACCAAGGTGGTGTTCTTCGACATCGGGGAGACGGTGAAGACGGTGAAGATTCCCGTGTTCAACCGCCATCTGGCTCTTTGCGAGTTCCGCTACTTCACCATCAATCTGCGCGAACCGACGGGCCGGCCGCTGGACGACGCCACGGTTTACATCGTTGGCGAAGGCAACGGCAGCATCACGGATGACGACAATATCCAGGGCGGCGGAGATTGGGACATCATCCTCGGCGACTCCGCAAATATTCCGGGTTACGCGGTGGTGGCGGAATACGCCAACATCGGCCTGCGCGAGACGCTGAAGGACATCACGCGCTACGGTGGGCCGGGCAAGGACATTATTGACGGGGCCGGCGGTGCCGACTACCTGGACGGCCAGTTGGGCGATGACGTGCTCCAGGGCGGCGATACGGTGGACATCGTCGTGGGCGGTCTTGGCGACGATCAAATCACCGTGGGTCAGGGCGACGACGATGTGCAAGGCGACCACGGCTACGACACGCTGATTTCCGTCCGCGCGGTGCCGAACATGGTGCTCAATCCTACGATGCTCATCCATCAGCGGCGTGACTTCACCACGCTAAACGAACACACGTTGCACGATCAGTTCGAGGTCGCGCGCCTGTTCGGCGACCCGACGGTGAACACTTTCGATCTCAATTCCTGGAGTACTTCGGCGTTCATCTCCGGCGGCGGCGGGCGCGACACCTTGCTGGTCACGAACGATACGAACATGACGCTCAAGGACACCTCGATGGCCGAGCAAGACCTCTACGAGACGCTGTACGGATTCTCGAAAGATGCCGCCTTGAGTCTGGCGACCGGCGCGACGTACCACCTGGCCTCGCTGGAAAACGTCCGCCTAACGGGCGGCGCGGGGAATAACAACATCAACGCCTCGGCCTACACGCGGCCCGTCACCTTCGAGGGCATGGGCGGCAACGACACGCTCACGGGCGGCTCGAACAACGACACCTTCGTCTTCGACGCGGACAACGTCCTCGGCACGGATACCGTCAAGGGCAACGGCGGCGTGGACATGTTGAACTTCTCCATTACGACGGTCAGAGTCCGGGTGGATTTGGACGATTCCGCGCCACAGACCGTCGTGGTTGGCAACCTGAAGCTGGTGTTGTTGGATGACATTGAAAACGCGACCGGCGGCGATGGCGACGATTTCCTCTACGGCAACGCGCTCAAGAACGTCCTGCTTGGCGGGCCGGGCAGCGACTGGCTGGAAGGCCGAGGCGGCAATGAAACCTACGTCTTCGACACCGACAGCCAGTGGGACACCGAAACCATCGTTGAAGACGCCGGTGGCGGCGCGGACACGCTGGACTTCTCCGGCACCACGACACTGAAGATTTCGGTCAACATCTCGATCACCGGCCTGCAAACCGTGAACGCGAACCTCAAACTCATCGTCCAGGACTCCGGCGGCGGTGAGGCGGAAATCGAGAACATCATCGGCGGCGCGCTCGGCGACACGATTCGCGGCAACAAATACAAAAACAATCTCTTCGGCGGCGCGGGTGCCGACTTGCTTGATGGCAAGGGCGGTGACGACACGCTGGACGGCGGTACGGGTGACGACGACCTCAATGGCGGCGCGGGCACCGACTCAATCACGGTGGTTCAGGACACCAACTTCACGCTGAACAACACGAGCCTCACGCGCGGTACCGGCGAGGTGGACCTGCTCGACAACATCGAAGTGGCCCGCCTGCGCGGCGGTGCGAACGCCAACACGTTCACCCTCACCGGCTGGACCGGCACCGGCAGCTTGCATGGCGGGGATGACCCGATGTTCCCGCGCTTCGACACGGTGATCGTCGCGGCGGACGCCAACTTCACGCTCACCAACGCTTCGTTGACCATTTCGATCAACCTCGGCCCCATCACGCTTACCGGCATCAATGTGGCGATCCTGACCGACGGCGACGGCAGCCACACGCTTGATGCCTCCGCCTTCTCCGGCATCGCCATTCTCACCGGTGGCGACGGTAACGACGTGCTCATCGGCGGGTCCGGCCCCGACGTGTTGCGAGGAGGCCTGGGTGACGACAAGCTCACTGGCAACCGCAGCAACGACTTCATTGACGGTGGCGTGGGAACTGATCAACTGGTCGAGAGCCTGAACGCCTCCTCACGCGACGTGGACTTCGTGGTTCAGACCACCAGCCTGGTCATCATCCAGCTCGATCCCATCCCCGGGCCGCCGGACACGACAATCACCGAATCGGACATGCTGCGTGGAATCGAGACGGCGGACATCACCGGCAGCGCGCAGGATGACAGCTTCGACGTCTCCGGTTGGACGGCCAGCACGGTGACGGTGCGGGGCGGCACCGGCAGTAACGACGTGAAGGCCAAACTCGGCGTGGCCGGCACGATTACACTGACCGACCTGGCCATAACGTTCACGGGCGGTGCCGGCACGATCAACCTGGATTCCATCCAAGTCGCTTTCCTGACCGGTAGCAGCGGTGCTGACACGATTGACGCCACCGGGTTCACCGGCGCGGCGTTGTTGGCGGGCGGCGACGGCGACGACGTGCTGATGGGCGGGCCGGGCCTGAACATCCTCGATGGCGGCGCAGGCGACGACCGGTTCGTGTTCATGGTGGATGGCATGGCCGATATTGACGGCGTCATTGGCGGTGCCGGCACCGATACTTTGGACTTCTCGGCGTTCACCGTCGGCGTCGTGGTGAACCTCGGCACGATTGCCATGGTTCAGAGTGTGGTGGTGGGCGAGTTCGACCTCTACCTCTACAACGAGGATGTCGAGAACGTGATTGGCAGTCCGTTTGTGGATGGGCTGACGGGCAACACGCTGGACAATACCTTCACCGGTGGCGGTGGCGCGGACATCATCGTAGGCGGCACGGGCACCGACACGATTGAGGAATCGGCGGACGACGCCTTCACGCTCGCCGACTTCTCGCTCACGATCGGCGCGGTGGCCGACATTCTCTTCGGCATCGAATCCGCGAGACTCACGGGCGGGGCGAGCGGCAATGTCATTGACGCGACGGCCTTCACTGGCACAACCGTCCTCGCCGGTGGCGGCGGCAACGACAAATTGTTCGGCGGTACCGGCAGCGACACGCTGATCGGCGGTAGCGGAGACGACACGCTGCGCGGCGGCATGGGCGATGACACTTACCAGTTCGACGTGGACGACGTGCTGGGCGAGGACATCGTGGATGAAATGCCGGGCGGCGCGAACGGCACCGACTTGCTCGACTTCTCGCTCACGAAGGATGAAGCGGTGAGCGTGGACCTGTCGCTCACCACTCAGCAGACCGTCCACGGGACGAACCTCAAGCTGACACTTACCGACGGCGGCAGCATTGAGAACGTCACAGGCGGCGAGCAGGGCGATACCCTCACTGGCAACGCGCTCGACAACCTCTTCATCGGAGCGTTGGGCAGCGATATTATCACCGGCAACGGCGGCGCTCTGGACTCTCTCCGCGAGGATCGCGACGCCGACTTCACTTTGACCGACACATCGCTCGTCAGCGGGGCGGATAGCGACGTGCTGGCGGACATCGAGCAGGTGGGATTGTTCGGCGGGGCTGGCAACAACATCTTTGACGCCACTGCATACACCGGACGCGCGTTCCTGATCGGTGCGGGTGGCAACGACACCCTTTATGGCGGGGCTGGCAACGACATTCTGTTTGGTGGCGACGGTGAAGACACGTTGCGTGGCAACGGCGGCAACGACTTCCTCGTTGGCGGCAACGGCAACGACACGTATATGTGGGATTTGAGTTCGTTTATGGGAATCGGCGTGCCACAGGGAACGGACACGGTGTCCGAGTCGTCCACGGGTGGAGCTGCTGACCGGTTGATGGGCATTGGCCTGAGCGGGATTGACGTGGACCTCTTTAGCGGAGGCGCCCAGATGTACTACGACCTGAGCGCGAATCTCATCCTGACGTTGTTCCTGCCTGGCAGCGGCTATGTGGAAATCTCTTTTTAAGTGAAGTATGCTTGACCGAACCGAACTCCAATCAACGCCGCGCCGGCGGGGCGAAGCGTGGTTGGAATTTGCATCAGCCGAGCCGATGACAATGAACCGATCGGAATGGTTATGAAAACGAAGTTAAGATTGCTCTTGTTCGCGACGCTGAAGCTCGCGGCAATGCTTGCGGTGCTGGGGGTGTTACCACCGCCTGCCGCCGACGCGCAGCCGACGCAGGACTTCGGCGACGCGCCGTCTCCATATCCCACGTTGGTGAACAACAACGGGGCCAGGCACTCGTTTACGACAGGGGTGTTCCTCGGCGCGCGGGTGGATTTGGAATTCGACGGCCAGCCCAACGGGACGGCGACGGGCGATGACAACGTGCCCGCCGGGGGGGACGATGAGGATGGCGTCACGTTCTCAACGCCGCTGATCGCCGGCCAGACGGCGACGATTCAGGTGGTGGCCAACGTGTCGGGGTTTCTGAATGCCTGGATTGATTTCACCGGCGACGGCGATTGGGCGGATGCGGGCGAGCAAATCTTTGTCAACCGTACACTGGTGGCCGGTGGAAATACGCTTTCAGTGGCGGTGCCGGCTTCCGCCCGGTCGGGTCTGACCTTCGCGCGGTTTCGTTTTACCTCGCAGTCGTTTACCGGCGGAGTCGTCGGGTCGGCCACGTCCGGTGAAGTGGAGGATTACCAGGTGAGCATTGACTCTTTTGATTTTGGCGACGCGCCGGATCCGTCTTTCCCGACGCGGCTGGCCAGCAATGGCGCCCGGCACCGCATCGTGCAAGGCTTGTTTCTCGGCCAGCGCGTGGACGCGGAATTGGATGGCCAGCCGAACGCCAACGCCACGGGTGATGACAACGTGCCGGCGGCCGCCGGTCCGGACGAGGATGGCGTTGTGTTTGTGACGCCGTTGACGCCGGGGACGGCCGCGACCATCCGTGTCGTGGCGTCAACCAGCGGACGACTCGACGCATGGATTGATTTCAACCGCAATGGATCCTGGGAAAGCACCACTGAACAGATTGCCACGGGCTTTCCGCTGGTGACGGGGACCAACACTCTCAACGTGCCGGTGCCGTGTTCCGCCGTGCCCGGTTCGACCTTTGCGCGGTTCCGATTCAGCACTGCGGGAGGACTGGCACCGACGGGTGCCGCGACTGATGGCGAGGTGGAAGACCATCAGGTGACGATTGCGCCTCAACGGCCACCGCAGATCATCTGCCCAAATGACATCACTGTTCGCGCGACCACTGCGGCGGGGGCGGTGGTGACCTTCGCTCCGACGGCTTCTCACCCGTGCGACACAAACCTGAGTGTGAGTTGCGACCTGCCATCCGGCAGCACCTTTCCAATCGGCACGAACATGGTCACCTGCACGGCGGTCGGGCAGTACGGCACCGCCGCCTGCAGTTTCAAGATTGTTGTCACCCCGCCGCTTTGTTGCGAGGGCAAGTCATGGGAACGTCCCGACGTAAACGGTTTGGGCGCGCGGCAAGGTCACGCCATGGCCGGGGACACCGGGCGTGGGCGGGTCGTGTTGTTCGGCGGCAGGACCATGGGGGGTGGGGACGGGCTGCGTGGCGACACGTGGGAATGGACCGGGGCGAATTGGATTTCAATGGCGACCTTCGGCCCCGGTTCACGTGAACATGCGCGCATGGCGTACGACCAGAGTCGCGGTGTCACCGTGTTGTTCGGCGGATCTGGCGGCAACGGTTCCTTGGCGGACACATGGGAATGGGACGGCAGTGCCTGGCAGCAGTCGAATGCGGCGGGTCCGGTTGCCCGCCACAGTCATGCGATGGCTTACGACCCGGTGCGGCGCCGAGTGGTGATGTATGGCGGCATCGGCGGCGCGACCGGGATATTGAGCGACACATGGGAGTTTGATGGTGCCGCCTGGGTGTTTGTGCCTCCGGGTGTTATCACGCCCGGCCTCCGCGCCGGTCATGCGATGGCTTGGGACGGGCACGATGTCGTTCTTTTCGGCGGGTCGGATGGCGTCGGGCACCTGGGAGATACGTGGAAGTGGGATGGGATGCAGTGGGGTTTTCTGACCGCCTCCGGCCCCTCTGAGCGCAGTTACCCGGCGATGTCCTACGATGAAGATTGCAGCCGTGTGGTGCTCTTCGGGGGCGGAATTTCAGTGGCAGATCTCTACGCTGATACGTGGGAATGGGACGGTGGCAAGTGGACGCAAAAGGCCGACACCGGTCCGTCGGCGCGTATCCTCCATGGGATGGGATACCACAAACCCAGTGGTCAAACCGTTCTTTACGGCGGATATGTGGCTGCCGCCGGCCAAGGGGGAGGGGCGACGGGCGACACATGGTTGTGGAGCGCTGACCACACGCCTCCCCAGGTTCGTTCGGTGGACGTGGATTGCGGGGAAAACAAAGTTACGATCACGTTCGACGAGCGGCTGAACCCGGATTCGGCGACAACGATTGCCAACTACCAGCTTTTTTGCGGTCCGGTGGCGATGCAAATCACTCAAATTGTGCTGACCCCGGACGGGATGACGGTTTGCATTTTCACAGATCGCAACTTCGTCGCGGGGGAAGGGTGTGTCTTGTTGATCAGCGGAGGGGAAGACTTGTGTGGCAACCGGCTCGGTCAGTTCACCAGCGAGTTCTCCTGCTTTCCGCGTTCCTGCTATCGCACCTGCAAAGGCAAGGATTTCTGGCTGACGTTCCCCGGTAACTACGCGCCCGACCCCTCCAATCCGATCAAGCTGAGTTTCTGCATCCAGGGTGCGCCGGGCACGAAGGGCAGGGTGGAAGTGCCGGGCTTGGCGTTCGTGCGCAACTTCACCATCCCCGCGTCCATGTCGGTGACCGTGGACGTCACGAATGACGCGGATCTGCACGATGCGAACGATTTGATCGAGGACAAAGGCATCCACATCACCGCCGGGGCGGACGTGGGTGTGGTCGGCTTCAACCAGGTGCGCTACACTTCGGACGCTTACCTCGGGTTGCCCAGCGACACGTTGGGTCGGGACTACATCGTGATGGGCTACAAAAACGTCCATACGGGTGCGCCGGATCTCAACGGCACGCAGTTCGCAATCGTGGCCTGCGAGAGCAACACCACGGTGACAATAACATTGCCGGTGGACACCGGTGATCGGTTGAGCGGCGTGCCTTACACAATCACTTTGAACCAGGGCCAGACGTACCAGTTGCGAAACACGAACGACGCGCCCAATGATCTCTCGGGAACGATTATCCAGTCTGACAAACCGGTGGCAGTCTTCGGCAGCCACCAGTGCGCGAACGTGCCGAACGATGACACATGGTTCTGCGACTACATCGTCGAACAACTGCTGCCAGATGCGCGTGCGGGATTTTCGTTCGTGACGATGCCGCTGGCCACGCGCACGGGCGGCGACACTTTCCGTTTTCTAGCCGTAAACGATAACACCACGGTGAGCGTCAACGGCGCTGCGGTGGCCACGTTGGACCGCGCCGAATTTCACGAGCAAATTGTGAGTGGTGCGGCCCATATCACCTCCGACAAACCGATTCTGGTTACGCAGTTTGCCAACAGTGCTGACTTTGACCCGCCGGCGGGATCGTTTTCGGATGGCGACCCATTCATGGTGAATATCCCGCACGTTCTCCAGTTCGTGACGAATGCGATGATATGCGCGCCGACAAACGGCTTTCCGGATAACTACATAAACGTGGTGATCCCGTCGGGAGCAACCGGTTCGTTCCGGCTGGATGGCGCGGTGCCGCCGGCGGCCTGGATGGCGATTGGAGCCAGTGGATTCTCTGGCGCGCAAATCTCAATCAGCACCGGGCCGCATGTGGTTTCGGCTTCCGCCGCGTTCAGTGTCATTGTTTACGGTTGGTCGGAATATGAATCGTATGGGTATCCGGGTTGTTTGTTCCTTGGCGACACCACGCCGCCGGAAGTGACGTGTCTGGGCGAAAACATCACCGTCACTTTGCAGGCAGGAACGACGGTGAATTGCTTTGCCTTGGTCCCGGATCTTCGGAGCCAGGTGCAGGTAACGGATAACTGTCCCGGCCGCGTGGGACAGAACCAGTTTGGCATCACGCAAAATCCACCTGCGGGAACTCCGGTCGGGCCGGGTATCCATGTGATCAAGATTTGCGCCACGGACGCCGCCGGCAATGTAGGCTGCTGCGAGCTGACGCTCACGGTGCTTGACCCTTCGCCGGTGGTGATCTTTTGCCCGACGAACATTGTGAGGAGTTGTACGTCGTCCACTGGGGCTGTGGTCAATTTTCAAGTTTCGGCCCGTACGACGTGTGACACGAATGTGCCGGTCGTTTGCCTGCCAACGTCCGGAACTTCGTTCCCGATTGGCACCACCATTGTGAATTGCCAGGCCACCAGCCCCGCCGGGCGAACGGTCGCCTGCACCTTCCCAGTCATCGTCAATTGTGTCGGTACGGTGAGTATTGTGCTGAACCAGGGGGGAACCTCCGTCACGGTGAATTGGACCGGCACAGGCGCCTTGATGACGTCGCGGGAAGTGACGGGACCATGGACGCGCCTAAGCAACACTTCCAGTAACTCGTTCACCATGACGATGGACGGTCCACGCCGATTCTTCCGCCTGATGGAGTAGTGGGCCGGGCGTGAACGTTGCTCAAGCTACGAGCTTGCTGCCGGCTTCAACGCAATGGCGGGCATACTGCCGAAGGTGAACACGCAGCGCCAACTCGTCCGCATCGCTCCGTTTGGGGCATCCACAGATCTTTCGCCAGAGGAATGCTTGCTCCACCAGTCCCAACCCGGCGATGTAGGCATCATCTATCTGGCTCTCAAAGATGTCGGCGATGTCGTCCTTCTTCTCGTATTCAATTGCGTTGGCCGCATGCACCGCTGTCACGAGGGAGAAAGACTTGTCGTCCCCCCGGATTGGGCAATGGTGCCACGCGATGGCTTCGAGGATGGTGAGCGGCAATCCCCAGTTACCCAGAAGACAGGCTGCTAGCTCCGCGTGAGTCGCACCGAATGCTTCGAGTTCGATCTCTCTTGCTGGAAGTTTTCGACGGTTACTTTGCGAGAAGATTTGGACGTATTGATCCGGCAGATTGGATGCCAGCAACAGTTTGCCGACATCGTGCAGCAGGCCGGCGGTGAAGGCCATGTCCGCCATCTTGGCATCTTTGGTTTCCGCCATTGTGATGGCGCTGGCTGAGGCCCCTGTGGCCATGCTGTGCATCCACAGTTTTTCATGGGAAAACCCTTCGCATTTGGCGTTATTCAACTGCACGCAAACACTGGCCAGCAGCAGCACCGATTTGGTACGTTCGGCACCCAGATGCATCACGGCCTCCTTCGGATCAAGGATTTGCCGCGACAGTGCGAAATCGGCTGAATTGACGGCCTGTAGTATTTTGGCGGTCATTGCCGGATCCTTTGCAATCAATCGTCCGATAAATTCGATGGAACCATCCGGCTTCGCCAGTTCCGTATTCACCTGTGTGTAGAGCAGTGGCAGACTGGGCAGACGGGTTAACTTGCCGATCAGTAGCTGGACACTGGGATTGGCCATGAACACATTGAGCCTTAGGGCTCTGGTCAGAGCATTTCCAAGGCTTTCCGCATCACATTCACGCGCCATTTGCAGCGGTACCGTGCCGTTGCATTTCTTAAGCCACGAACGTTCCTCCACATCGCAGCGGAGAAATCGTGCCGTTTGAGGATGCCGTTTGAGTGATTCATTGAGCAATTCCACTCCGTCCATGTTGGGCATCTCCAGGTCCGCAACGATCACGTCAAACTGTCGCTGACTCATCAGATCCAGAGCCGTTTTGCCGGTGCTCGTGAAGTGTATTTCCCATTGGTTACGCAGAGTATGATACGTATGCTCGAACCGCTTGAGTGCCGCGAGGTCGTCGTCCACAAACAAGACACACTTGCGCTCGGGAACTTCGCTGCAAGATTTGATGACATCTGGTTCGGCTCCATTTGCTGCGGTCTGGGGAGCGTCCACGGGTTGGATGGTTCTTCCGTTGTCGCCATGTCCTGCCGTGACGACGCGTTTCAGGGTTTCGAACAATTTCATAAATTCTATTTCACGGTTAGCATTTGCATTGCCGATTGTCGGAGAGTTTGGAATGTGTTTGTTGACCAGACGTCGTTACCGTTGCGGTTTCACTAACGGACGATCAGGCAGCGGCCTCATTTCCTGCTTCCAGGAGGGCTTGCTCCAGCACCTGGCATGCGGAAGGCAATACCTTGCGAAAGAAGCCAATCTGGGTGTTCAGCGTGCCGAGTAGCTCGTTGGCACGGCAGGTCAGCAATCGTCGATACCATTGCAGGAACTCCTGGCTCACTGCTGACTCGAACGCCTCAGGCCAGCAAGAGTATGATTCGTCTTGCCCTCCGCAGATTATTTGCGCGGCCAAATGCCGGGCATTGGTCGGCGAACCCTCCTGTCGCCACAGGGGCATCTCTTGTTCACCCTGTTGGCACAGGAGCTATGCTTCTGCACGTTGCAGAATAATTTGTTGTTGTTGGGGGAAGTGCTTTATCGCTT
>JANNEF010000025.1:0-3102 GCA_031378375.1 Verrucomicrobiota bacterium
TCGCATGGTTCACTGACTACCGGGATGCCGACCTGAACTTCTCCTTTCGCTTGCAGCAGATGACGTCGCTGAAGGTCAACCCGGAACCGCAGGTGGTGGAGTTGACGGACCCGCGACTGTTCAATTATCCGTGGGTCTTCATGAGCGGCGCCGGCAATATCGAGTTGACCGACCAGGAGGCCGGGAATCTTGGGAAATACCTCCGGAACGGCGGCTTCATGATGGTGGATGATTTCTGGGGCCAGGACGAGTGGGACGGCTGGTATCGCGCCATCAAACAGGCGTTGCCAGATCTGGAACCGGTGGACCTCCCCCGCAGCCACCCGATCTTCAACTGTTTATTTAACATTCCGGAAGCTGTGTCGTTGCAGACGCCGAACATCGGACAGGCTTCGCGCAACCGCGGCTCGGGCGTCACCTGGGAGGACAATCACGATGGCGGCAATACCCGCGACCCGCATTTCCGGGCCATCTTCGACAAGCAAGGCCGGATGATCGTCATGATTTGCCACAACACCGACAATGGCGACGGCTGGGAGGAGGAATCCGTCAACCCGTGGTTTTTCGAGGAGTATTCGGAGAAGAAGAATTTTCCCTTGGGCATCAACATCATCTTTTACGCGATGACCCATTGACGGACTGGAGAGGTGCCTCGCCTCGGGGATCACTGTGGTGGGCAACCGATCATCCACTGGCGGGTCTCGTCCCGCTGTAGCGGCGGTCGGCGACCGCCGACTTCCCCCGTGGTTTTCCGAAGCAACCTCGGCAGTCATAGACCGCGCTCCCGTTGCCTCGCTCTGTGAGCGACGAACGGCGGTCACCGACCGCCGCTACCGGACGAGGACAAATTTTGCAGAGGTCTCTGCGTTCTCTGCGCTCTCTGCGGTTACTCAACTTCGTGCCTTGGTGCCTTCGTGGCGCAACCTCACCGCCCCACTCGCAGACTGCGGTAAGAGCGCCGGTCCGGGGCGGCGCGGCACGGTGGGCATAGTCAAGATTGGCCGGACGCCCCCATCCGACCACCGTCGTGCCCACCCGCCAGACCGCTCGGCTGCGGAACTTTCAATCCCGGAGAATGCGCTTGCAATCAATCCCCGCCTCATCATACTCGCTACGTTCTCCATAAGAGCCTGCGCAGTGAAATGGTTCTGTGCAGCGGGCAAGGGTGCGGCCGATGAACGATACAAGTTTCCAACCCCCCAACGCCATCCGACCTCAACCGAGGCCTGGCGTAGCGCCCCCGACGCGTCGGCCCACTCCCAACCGCCCCGCGCCTGTGCGCCGGACACGCCTCCACCACCTGCCGACGACGCCTCCGGGACTTACCGGACGCGCTTCCGGGACTTACCGGACGCGCTTCCGGGACTTACCGGACGCGCTTCCGGGACTTACTGGACACGCTTCCGGGACTCACTGGACGCGCCTCCGGGACTCACTGGACACGCTTCCGGGACCTACCGGACGCGCTTCCGGGACCTATTTCAAGCACACAAACCTTAACCTTCACCCCTTAACTCCCACTAATTATGCCTAATACCGATCCCTGGCCCGATGCCCTCGCCGACTTCCTTTCCTGGTTCGACACCTTCACCACCAAACTTGCCGTCCACGGACCCGCCCTGGGCATCTCCGCCGCGCGCATCGCCCAGGCCCGCGCGGAATATGTCTGGCTGTTCTTCGCAGCCAGCGACACCGCCAACGCCGAGGCCGAATGGCACGAACGCGTCGAATGGCGCGACGCCTTCTTCGAGGAACCCGTCGGCACGCCGCTGGGCACCTACCCCACCAACAACACCGTGAGCCTCCCCGCCGGCGTCCCGCCGCCGGCCGGCGTGCTCGCGCGTCTGCGCGACACCGTGCAGCAATGCAAACACAGCCCCGCCTTCACCGAGCCGATCGGCGCTGAAATGGGCATCCTCACCCCGCCCGCCCCGCCCAAGCCGCCCGTGCCCAGTCCCAAGGCCACGCCCGGCGAGAACAGCCACGTCCTGATCGACTGCCCCTTGCAAGGCTGGGACGCCAGTGAGATCGAAAGCAAACGCGGCAACGGCGGCTGGGAACTCCTGGCCGTGTGCCTCAAGCGCAAATACACCGACACCCGCGCGCCGCTGGTGGCCGGGCAACCCGAGGTGCGCGAATACCGGATGCGTTTCCGCGACGGCGACACGGCGCAGGAACAATACAGCGCCGTGGTCCGCGTGACGACGCGGCCGTAAAGCTCAACCCGCCAAGCTGTGAAGCATCCATCCATTCGCACCGGTCTGAAGTGCCTCCTGCTCGCCGGCTGTCTGGCCGCGGGCCTGGCGGCGGCCCACGCCGCGCCGCCCAGCCTGCAACCGCTCCTTCCAGGCAAGTGGCCCGCATGGCCACGAGGAGGGTCTCCCACTGAAGTGAAAGTAGTGGGCAATTACGCCTACCTCGCCCTCCACGCATCCGGCTTGGCGGTCATTGATGTGAGCAACCCCACCAACTGCGTGCAAGTGGGCGGCTATGACACCAGCGGGCAGGCTTGGGCTTTGGCGGTGATGGGGAACTACGCCTACGTGGCGGATGACACGGCAGGCTTGCAGGTGATTGATGTGAGCAACCCGACGAACTGCGTGCGCGTGGGCGGCTGTGACACCAGCGGGAATGCCTACAGCGTAGCGGTGTCGGGGAACTACGCCTACGTGGCGGACGGCGATGCGGGCTTACAGGTGATTGACGTGAGCAATCCCACCAACTGCGTGCTAGTGGGCGGTTACAACACCAATCTCGAAGCCAACGACGTGGCGGTGTCGGGGAACTACGCCTACGTGACGGATTTCGATGCGGGCTTGCAGGTGATTGATGTGAGCAACCCAACCAATTGCGTGCGCGTGGGCGGTTATGACACCGGCGAGCGTGCCTTGGGCGTGGCGGTGTTTGGGAATTTCGCCTACGTGGTGGACCAATTTGAGGGCTTGCAGGTGATTGACGTGAGCAACCCCACCAACTGCGTGCGCGTGGGCGGATAAGTCACACATACGGCCACATACGTGGTGGAGGAGTAGTGGGAGTACTACTACAAGGAGGATGGCCCAGAGCTATGCTAGCAGGGGCTTGTCGGGAGCGACGCACCCC
>JANNEF010000030.1:0-5686 GCA_031378375.1 Verrucomicrobiota bacterium
GCTTCAAGCAAACACTTCTTCCAGAGCCGTTATACTACTCTATTAACGTAGTTGGTATAACAAGCAACACGCCCGCAGCGCTCACTATTCCACCGATGATCCGGTCGCGTGCGAGGAGTTTCTTTGCGAACTGCTGGACAAAGGCTGCCGCATTCTCGACATCATGCATGAAGGACTTCCGCTGGAACGAGCAGGCTTTGACCGGTTGGTGAAGAACGCTGCCGCCATGCTCGCCTCCAGGCACCTGTGCGCCTCGCTCGGCATCACGGCCGAGGAACAACATTTCCGTTTCGGGTTCACGGCGTGACTCGCGCGCAACGGGCTACTGCCGGCGCAGAGTCATCGCCTTGCCGAGAAGCTCCTGGGCTGGGCGGTTCTCCGGCTCCAGCCGGAGCGTCTCTTGGAATTGCGCGATGGCTTCGTCGAACCGGCGCTCTTTTGCCAGTGCCACGCCGAAGTTGAAGCGAGCGCCGGCAAACGTCGGCTGGAGCCGCACCACTTCGGAGAAGTGTGCCAGCGCGTCGGCGTAACGGCCTTGTTTGGCGAGCGCCAGGCCCAGATTGTAACGCGCCTCGAACAAATCCGGACGCAGGCGCACCGCCTCGGCAAAGTGTGCCGACGCTTCCGCCCGTCCCAGCGCGCTCAACGCATTGCCCAGATTGTGGTGTGCCAGCGCGTGATCGGGCTTCAGGCGCACGGCCGTTTCGTAATGTGCCAGCGCGTCCGTGACCTTGCCCTGGCTGGCGAGCAACTTGCCGAGATTGATGTGCGCGGCCACGCTGTTGGAATTGGCGCGGAGCGCGGCGGCGTAGTGGGCCAAAGCCTCGTCCATCCGGCCCTGTTGCGCGAGCAACTGGCCGAGGTTGATCCGCGCCTCGACGAAGTCCGGCTTGCGGCGCAATGCCGCTTCATATTCGCGCAACGCATCGGGGAACTTGCCGAGGTTCGCCAGCGCCAGACCAAGCCCGTTGCGTGGCTCGACGAGATCGGGTCGCCGGCTCAGTGACTGCTGGAAACAGACCACCGCCTCCGCCGTCTTGCCTTGGGCCTCCAGCACATTGCCCAGGCTGTAGTGCGCCGCTTCGTGATGTGGGAGCAACCGCACCACCGTCTTCCACTCCTGTTCCGCTCGCGCCGGCTCGCCGAATTCCTGCAACAGCTTGGCGAAATTCTCATGCAACCGCCAGTCGTCCGGCGTGAGCGCGATGGCCGCGCGATAGATCGCCGCCGCTGGCCCGAACGCCTCCGCGCGGATGGCGGGCTGCAACTCCGCGCGCGCTTTCTCCAACCGCGCTTTGCGCCCCGCATGGTCGAGTTGGTGCGTGAATGGCGGCTGCTGCAGTCGCTTGAAAACCTCATCAACGATCTGGAAGCGATCCCAGTCGGTGAGCGCCAGTCGGCGGGCGCATTCGGCGGCGGGCAGCGGCGGCGATTGGGAACGAGCCGACAGCACCAGCGCGGCGGTGACCTGATCGGCCAGCGTTCGCGCGAGCAGGTGGTTGCCGTCGAAGTTCGGGTGGACGTGCTCCCAGAAGAATTCCTCGCCAGTGACGTCGTGTGGACTCTGCTTTGCACAAATCTCAGCCGCGTCCACGAGCGTCACCCCCGTGCCGCGCTGCGCGCCTGCGACCTGGCGGATAATGTGGTTGATGCGCGTGTCGGCGCGGAAGCGGAGCGTGTCGAGGTCGCGCGCGAGTTCAAAACGTTTCCGTGCTTCCGCGAAGCGGCCGAGCGCCCACTGGCAGCGGCCCACACGGAAGTGTAGTTCCGCGAACCGGTCGTCGAGCTGCGCCGCTTGTTCGTAGGCCGCGAGAGCCGCCGGAAAATTCCTGGCCGCCTCGTGGTTTGTCGCCGCCTGGAAAAGCTGATTCCATCCGGCGAACTGCGCGGTGGTGAGGTCCGCGCGGTGCAGCGACGCGAACGGCGGACAATCCTTCAAGTTGCCGGGCACGGTGCTGACGATCAACTTCGCCCCGGAATGCGCGCCGAGTTGCAGGATGTCTTCGAGGTTCCTCTGAAAGTGTTTGTATACCGCTGTCAGTCTCGGGTCGTCCTGACGGAGTTGCTGGTTGAGAAACATCTCCATCCCGTCCCACGTCGCCGGAGTTTTCTTTCGCGTGAGGTGATGCCTCAGCGCGTCGAGCAACTGGCCGGTGCGCGTGGTCTTGAGCGCGAGGCTGGCGCGGATGAAGGCGAGGCCGGGAGCCTGCGGACCGAAGATGGTGCCCGCGCCGAATGGCCCGACGACTTCGTTGTTGCCCATGTAAATGATCCACACGTCGCCGTCGCGGGGCGCGCAGTCCCGCGCGATTTCCCGGATGACGTGGGAACTGATGGCCGTGAAGGCGACGTTGACGACTTCAAACTGCTTTTCAGGAAACTGCGCGCGCAGCAACACCTCCATCTGGCGCGCAAAGCCGTAGTCTGGCGCCGGGTCGCCCATCGCCGCCGACTCGCCAAAAACGAAGATGCGGCAGGTGCCCGGCGTTTTGACGGCGGGGATGGCCATTGGCAACGGGCTGCGCTCGAGGCCGGGTGGAAAAAAGCGCCGCGCAAACTCCTGGTTCTCGATGAACACGTCGCGGCCATTGGCGCGGCTCTGGAGGAAAAAACCGGCCGGGTAGCCGTAGCAAAACAGACGCAGGACCAACTCCAGCGCGAGCAGCAGCAGCACGGGCAGCGTCAGCGCGAACAGCCGGAACCACCGCCGCGACGGCGCGGACGCGGACGGCGTGGGACTGGGCGGTTTCGATTTCAACTGGCCGACACTAACACGAGCGTTGCCACGGCGGAATTGGAAACCGCTTCGCGCGAACGGTGGTACCGGAGGCTACGGAAGCCGCGTGATCGTTTCGGTCGTGAGCAGGTCAGCGAGCAACTCGCCGATGGTTCGGGTCTGAAGTGGCAGCGTGTAGTCCGGGGCGATTTCGTTCAACGGCGCCAGCACGAAGGCGCGCAGGTGTGCGCGCGGGTGCGGCAGCGTGAGTTGCGGCGTGGCGCGGAGGTGCCTGCCGAAGGCGATGAGATCCAGATCCAGCGGGCGAGGCTCATTGAAGGTTTGTTTGGGCGCGCGGCCAAACTCTTTTTCCAATTGTTGCAGCGTGATCAGCAACGTCTCCGGCGTCTCCTCCGCGCGCGGCACCAGGCCGGCCATGGCGTTCAGGAAAAGCGGCGAACCGGGCGGACAATCCACCGGCGTCGTCCGCCAGCAGGACGACTGCAACAGCGTGCGGTCAGAAAGCGCTTGGAGCCGCTCCAGCGCGCGGCCAAGAATGGCGGAGGAATCGCCGAGGTTGGAGCCCAGCGCGATGAACGCGAGGTCTGGAGCTTTGGTTCCGCGTTCCGGTTTCACGTCCGCCATCCTCCGCCCGTCATCGCAATCCCAGCACGTCCTGCATGTCGTACAAGCCGGGCTTCTGTGGCACGACCCACTGGGCGGCGCGCAACGCACCGTTGGCAAAAGTTTCGCGGCTCGACGCTTTGTGCGTGAGTTCAACCCGCTCGCCATTCGCCGCGAAGATGACGGTGTGGTCGCCGACCACGTCGCCGCCGCGCAGCGAGTGCATGCCGATCTCGGCGTCCGTGCGTTCGCCGACAATGCCGTGGCGTCCGTGGCGGATGACCTTGGCGAGTTGCTGTTGCCGCACGTCGGCGAGAATTTCCGCCAGCGTGGCCGCGGTGCCGCTGGGCGCGTCCTTCTTCAGGCGGTGGTGCATCTCGACCACTTCCAGGTCGAAGCCGGGGCCGAGGATTTCCGCCGCCTTGCGCGTGAGCCAGAAGAGGGTGTTGACGCCCGTGGAATAGTTGGAAGCCCACACCATCGGAATTTGAACTCTGAGCTTTGAGATTTGAACCTTCTCCGCGTCCGAGTGGCCGGTGGTGCCGATGACCAGGGCTTTCCCGTGCTCCGCGCACAAGGCCGCGACTCCTGCGGTGGCGTCGTGGAAGCTGAAGTCAATCACCACATCGCCCGCCGCGATCACCGAACGGAGGTCGTCGCCCTGATCAATCTGACCGGCAACCTTCAGTTCGGGCAGCCGCGCCGCACACGCGATGAGGGCCTGGCCCATGCGGCCTTTGGAACCGGTGATGATAACATTTGTCATGGCATCGAGCATTCCCGACGCGCCCGGTTTCGTCAAAGCCTGACCGTCGCGATTCGGTTTGCTCTGAACTCAAAACCGGCAGGTGAACCGCAGATAAGCGCAGACCGACGCAGATACAGCGGAAGTTCCGAGCCAAAGACTTTTCATCGGCGGGTGAACCGGAGGTTACTCGGACATGCGGTTGGCCAGGTGAATCCTATCTGCGTTCATCTGCGGCCATCTGCGGTTTCAAGGTTGAAAGATTCAGCGTTTCCTTCCCGGCGTACTGTGGCTTAATCCGCTCGTGCCTTCCGAAAACACCGAGCAACGCAAGCTGGCCGCCATCATGTTCACGGACATGGTGGGCTACAGCGCGCTCTCCCAGCGCAACGAGGCGCTGGCGTTGGAACTCCTCGCCGAAAACCAGCGCCTGCTGCGCGCGCAGTTCCCGCTCTTCAACGGCCGCGAGGTCAAGACCACCGGGGACGGGTTCCTCGTCGAGTTTCCCAGCGCGCTCCAGGCGACACAGTGCGCGGTGGAAATCCAGCGCGCCGTCGCCGCCCGGAATGGCACCCAGCCCGCCGAGCGTCACGTCCAGGTGCGCATCGGCATCCACGTGGGCGACGTGGTGCATCGCGAGGCGGACATGTATGGCGACGGGGTGAACATCGCCGCGCGCATCGAGCCGCTGGCCATCGGGGGCGGCATCTGCCTGTCCGACACTGTGTATGCGCAGGTGCGGAACAAGCTGGACGTGGGCTTGGCCAAGCTGAACTCGCCCGACCTGAAGCACATTGAAGTGCCCATGGACGTTTACCGCGTCTTGCTGCCGTGGGATAAATCAAGTAGCAGCCGACGTCAGGAGGCTCATTCTGAACGTGGAACTGGAAATCAGAGCGTCGTGACCTCGGCTGCTACGAAGTGGGGTGGGATCGCCGTCCTCGCGTTGGCCCTTGGAGGCGTGGGCTGGTGGCTGTTTCATCCACCGGGGCAGGCCGCGAAACAGGCGGCGAATCCACAGACCAATGCTTTGGGTTCGCCCGCCGCCGCCGCCACGACCAGCGCCGCCGACCAGAAATCCATCGCCGTGCTGCCGTTCGTGAACATGAGCGCGGACAAGGCTGACGAATATCTCAGCGACGGTATGACGGAGGAACTTCTCAACGTGCTGGCCAAAATCAAAGGCTTGCGCGTGCCGGGGCGCAGTTCATCCTTTGCCTTCAAGGGGAAGAATGAAGATGGCATCTTCCGGAAAGTTGGTGAACAACTCCATGTGGCGACGGTGCTGGAAGGGAGCGTCCGCAAGGCGGGAAATCAACTGCGAATCACCGCGCAGCTCATCAACGTGGCCGATGGATTTCAACTGTGGTCGGAGACGTACGACCGCGACATGTCTAACATCTTGTCTAACATCTTCGCCATCCAAAGCGACATTGCTGGCCGCGTGGCGCAGGCACTCAAAGTGCAAGTGCTCGGAACGGTCGAACAACGGAAACAGCCGACCGAAAGCATCGAGGCGTACAAATGGTATCTGCAGGGCCGCCAGCTTTGGGAGCGTCGGTCCACGGAGACGCTCACCGAGGCGATCGCATGCTTCACCA
>JANNEF010000053.1:0-9671 GCA_031378375.1 Verrucomicrobiota bacterium
GGATGGCGAGCAGGATGTCGTAATAGGCCACGCGTACTTCGAGCAACGTGTCGGCGATGACGGCCTGGAATTGGAGGAGCGCCTGTTCCCGCGTGAGCCTGGCGGTGCGGAGCGCGGAGTTGATGCGACCGCCCTCGTAGATGGATTGGGAGAGGCGGATCCCGGCGTTCCATTTTTGATCGCTGCGCGCCGTGATGAACGCGGCGGGAAACCGCTCGATGGCTTCGGTCTTCGAGTAGTCGGAGGTCGCGCGCAATTTCGGAATGGCAATGGCCTTGGTTTGCACGACCAGACCGTGGGCGGCTTCCATGTCGTTTTTGCCTTTGAGGATGGAGCTGTTCTGCTGAAGCGCGAGGTTGAGAGCGTCAGTGAGGGTGAGCGGACGGGCCAGCCAGTCGGGAACAGCGGGAGCGTTGGTCGTTTCCGCGCCGCGCGCGACAGTGGCCGCGCCGAGCAACAGTGCGAAGCAAATCCGACTCATTTTCGAGTGCAACCAGGAATTGATGTTCATCTGTGGCGCGGAGATTAGCGCCGCACTCAAAATGTTCCAAGCTGGAACGCACCGCGTTCCATCGCCGGGGCGCAAAGACCCTTCCGTTGATCTGGCGATGCCGCCGGTCCCGCACTTCATTGAACTTCGCCAGCCGTGCTGGCTAAAAAAAACGCGACTGGTCAAAAGAAAACAGATCCGCGTCGGGTTGAAAATATTTCACTTTGATCCGATGCCCTTTCCCCTCAGTTGGTTAGACCACGGACACGGAGACCGGTCCGGCTGGTGGCATGGCGTGCGCTAAAGGGGGTATGCCGCGCCGTAAAAATGATTCTGGTCGCCAGTATTTCGCTCGTGGGTCTGCACCCCGGTTGAAATGCGCGCGCGCCACAGTTTTCACGAACGGGCCGCGCCATTTGAATTTGGGACGGGTGGCCGTGCTGAAATTTTAACCATCGCGACGTGAGCCTGGCGAGGCCGCCGGGATTCGTCGCAAACACAGAAACAGACCAACAAACATGAAAAAAGTCGAAGCGATCATCAAACCGTTCAAATTGGAGGAAGTCAAAGACGCCCTCGGGGAAGTCGGCATCGAAGGCATGACCGTCAGCGAGGTCAAGGGCTTTGGCCGCCAGAAGGGTCACACCGAAATCTACCGCGGCAGCGAGTACACCGTGGATTTCCTCCCCAAGATCAAACTCGAAATGGTCCTGGCAGACAGCCGCGTCGAGGCCGCCATCAAAGCCATCATCGGCGCGGCTAAAACCGGCAAGATTGGCGACGGCAAGATTTTTGTCTCGCCCGTCGAGGAAGCCATCCGCATCCGCACCGACGAGAAAGGCGAACAAGCCGTTTAATCCCGGACACCCCAACATCTCCACCTACAATCCCACATGAAACACTTACTACTCACTCTCAGTCTATTGGCCGCCCTGCTCGGTGGCTCCTCGCAGCTCCGCGCCGCCGAAGCACCCAAACCCGAACCGACACTTGAACAGCGCATCGCCGGCCTGGAAGCTTACATGGCCAACACCGACCCCACTGCGCCGCTCAAGGGCAAGGATGGCAAAATTCCCGATGGACTCACCACCACCGCC
Organism: Verrucomicrobiota bacterium; assembly: GCA_031378375.1. Lineage (GTDB taxonomy): Bacteria > Verrucomicrobiota > Verrucomicrobiia > Limisphaerales > JANNEF01 > JANNEF01. The sequence continues at coordinate 1,588 of JANNEF010000053.1, forward strand.
GCCAGTAATTCGGGACCGGGCCACAATGGGTTCCAAATGGTCTGCGCCGCGTTGGTGCTGTTCATGACGCTGCCGGGACTGTTTCTCTTCTACGGCGGCCTGGTGCGCCGGAAGAACATCCTCTCGGTCATCGCACAATGTTTCGGCATCGCGGGGTTGGTGACAATCCTGTGGTTCGTCTTCGGCTACAGCTTCGTCTTTGCGGATGGTGCGGGCGCCTGGTTGGGCGATTTCAAGAAGTTCGCCATGCTCAAGGATGTCGGCGCCGGCCCCAACACCAACTATGCCTACTGGGTCAGTCACAGCGCGTTCTCAATGTATCAACTCATGTTCGCCATCATCACACCGGCGCTGATCCTCGGTGCCATCGCGGAACGCATGAAGTTCTCCGCCATCCTCCTGTTCGTCGCGCTGTGGATGGTGGTGGTTTATTTCCCGCTGGCCCATTGGGTCTGGGGCATCAACGGCGTGATGAACGGCGTGTGGAATGCGGACGCCAAGATCAAGGCGATTGACTTCGCCGGCGGCACGGTCGTTCACATGTCCTCCGGTTGGTCCGCACTGGTGCTGTGCATCATCCTCGGCAAGCGCCTGGGCTTCGGCAAGCAGCCCATGCCGCCGCACAGCATGGTGCTGTGCGCCGTGGGCACGGGAATGCTTTGGGTCGGCTGGTACGGATTCAATGCCGGTTCCGCCGTCGCCGCCGACGGCATCGCGGCCAACGCCTTCATGACCACCACGATCGCGGCAGCGGTGGCCTCGTTCACGTGGGCGATGGTCGAATACATGGTCAAGGGCAAACCCTCCATCCTCGGCTTCTGCTCCGGGGCCGTCGCCGGCCTGGTCGTCGTCACCCCCGCCTGCGGTTTCGTCACGGCGAGCGGTGCCTTCATCATTGGGATCGTGGCGGGAACGATACCCTACTTCGCCTGCACCAAACTCAAACACATGTTCGGCTATGACGACGCGCTCGATACCTTCGGCGTGCATGCCGTCGGCGGCACGCTCGGCGCGTTGATGACCGGGATGCTGGCGCGCAATTCCGCCAACGGCAACCTCGCCATGAACCTCAAGGACTATGTAAAGGACACGATGTTCCAGCCATTGTTGATGGAGCAAGTCAAGGCCGTGGTAATCACGCTGGTGCTCTCAGTCGTCGCCACCGCGATTCTCGCCTTCATCGTCAAGGCCATCCTCGGCCTGCGCGCCAGCGAGGAAGTTGAAACCGTCGGCCTCGACCTGGCTGAACACGGCGAAGAAGGTTATCACGGGAATTGAGCTGCCGCCTGAACGTCTCCGGCACCGGGCCAATAATGGCGGACGTGAGCCGCCCTTGGTCCGGTGCCATTGTCTAAAAACAGCAACTCTCGAACAACCAGGACAGCAAAGATCGGATCGCACGGCGTGGACTCTTGGATTGGAGTCCATGCCGTTCTTCGTTTGAGGCTGATCCCTCAGTCGAAGGTTCGGAAACGGTGTGGCCCCGTTGAGAACCCTCATCACGGGAGGAAGCCCGCTCGATCCGGGCACTCAAGGAACCGATCGCCCGCCATGGTAATCGCCTTCTGACAGTTCAACATCGTGCGAGTCCGACGAGAAATACTTCCACCCTCGCTGCGTCAGGGGTAGTTGAACAACCAACACCCAGAGGGCGTCTATCTCCAATTCCGGGCAACTCGCGGAACAGCGAAGTCTTTATGAACAAAACGATGACTAACAGTTGGCGACGGAAGTTGGGTGCCGCTTTGGGCGTGACGGTATTGGTCCTAAGCGGACACTCGCACGGCGCAGAGCCAGCGCGAGAACGCACCCCAATGCCCGCCCTGGTTTCTGACGTTTCGTTCCGTAACGAAGCGCAGCGGGCGGTCACGCGAGGGCTGGCGTGGCTGCAGGGCAGCCAGAATTCCAACGGATGGTGGTCCACGCCGGATCAGCCAGCGGTGACGGCGCTGGCATTGATGGCGTTCCAAGGAGAGCCGGGCGGGCGGCTCCGGCGAGAAGAGCCGGCGTGGCTGGGGCGCGGTTACGCGTTTGTGCTGGGTTGTGCGCAGCCGGATGGAGGGATTCACCGTTCCAACCTCGTTACGTACAACACGTCGTTATGCATGATGGCGTTGCTGGCGGCCAACAAGGCGGAATACGAGCCGACGCTGCTGCGGGCGCGACGGTTTCTGGCGGGTCTTCAGGGGGATTTCGGCGAACGGGGCAAGGTGGACGGGCCGTTCGACGGCGGCATCGGTTACGGAACGAAGTACGAACATTCGGACATGGGCAACACCCTGTCCGCACTGGAGGCGATGTATCACAGCCGGCATCTAGCAGCGGACAAGAATCTGGCGGAAGCGCGGGATTTGAATTGGGCCGCGGCAATTCATTTCATCCAGAGTTGCCAGAATCTGCCCAGTCACAACCCGGAGAAGTGGGCTTCGGATGATGCGAAGAACAAAGGCGGGTTCGTCTATTACCCCGGTCACAGCATGGCGGGAAGCGAGACGAATGCCGCCACGGGCCGAGTGGCGCTGCGTTCCTACGGGAGCATCAGTTACGGCGGGTTGCTCAGTTACATCTACGCGGATCTCAAGCGCGACGACCCGCGCGTGACAGCGGTCTTCGACTGGCTGCGGCGGAACTACACGCTGGAGGAGAATCCGGGCATGGGGCCACAAGGTTTGTATTATTACTTTCATACGTTGACGAAGGCGTTGACGATTTACGGCGTCCGCGAACTGGAACTGCCCGATGGACGCAGAGTGAACTGGCGCCGCGATGTCGCGATGAAAATCATCAATCTCCAGCAGAAGGACGGATCCTGGTTGAACGACAACGGACGTTGGTGGGAACGCGACCCCGCCTTGGTCACCGCTTACGCGGTGATGTCGCTGGAGATGATCGAGCGCGGGTTGTGAGCCGCAGGCGGCGGGCTTCGCCGGCGTTTAATCGCCAACCGCTTCAGTGGTGTATTCGCAACGATCCTCGTTCTCGGCGCGGTTGAGCCGTTCCATGACTTCGCAGATGATTTGCATGCGGAAGAGCGGATTGATGCGCTCGGTGGTGGCGGGGGGCTGTGAGCCGTTCCACGGTTGAGGCGTTTGCCAGTTACCGTGGCGGATGCGCCAGACGACCAGGCAGACAATCTCCAGGCAGTGCTCGATTACGTCGCGGTGTTTGCGCCGGAACCGCCGGAGAAAATCCCCGTCGGGCTTCCCGCCCCCGCTCAAATGGTCGAGGGTTTCGTCGGCGACGCAAAGACCTTCGATATCCAGCGAACTGAACCAGCCACGCGCGTAGCAATAGGTGAGCATCGCCAGCGCCGGGCGCGACGCCACCGGTGCCGCCTCGAAAGGCGCGGTGACGCGCTTGAAGCGGCTCTCGTCAATCGAATGCGCCACGCTCATCGCCAGGTTTGCCAGAGTTTCCTCCGCCACCCAGTCGCGCAAGTCTTCAGCCAGCAAGGTTGCTGTTGCCAGATTGGTGTCGCCAAATAATTCCGTTGTCATGTTAACCTTGTCGGGGTGACCGCCAAGCACCCCTGGTTGGCAAGTAGAACGAACGGACCCAACTTTTGTTTCAAAATAAATCCAACTATTTGCCCGGCACTTGGCCAGATGGCTGGAAATCGTCCATCCGCGAGAACGCAGACGGAAGCGGAAGGGACGGGTTACAGGGAAAACTTCTGCGGACCGGAAGGTCGCGGGGGAACTTCATTCATAGGCGATGTTCACCACCTTCAATTCCTCATCGCCCGACGGGAATTTGAACCGGACCAACTGCCCTGCCCTCGCGTTCAACAACGCCCGGGCGATCGGCGAAAGCCAGCTGACCGCGCCGCGATCAACATCCGTCTCGTCCACGCCCACGATCCGGTAGCGCGTCTCGTCGCCGCTTCGGTCCCGCACCGTGATGGTTGCCCCAAACCGCACCCGCTCCTCGGGCGCGACGAGCGGCGGCACCACCACGGCCGAACCGAGGCAATTTTGCAAATGGTGAATCCGTTGATCCAATCCCGGAAGTTGCCGCCGGGCTTCGCTTTGAGGAGGCGACGCCGCAATGCGCGGGCGCTCCACTTGGGTGAGATAGTCCAGTTCCTCACGCAATCGGCGTGCCCCATCGGGAGTGAGATAATTCTTCGCTCCGGGCGGCAGCGAAGAAGGCAACCGTGGCCGCGAGGGACGATCTGGAAGGTCGTCCGACTCGCGAGTGAACGCCTTGCTCATGGCGGCGCAGCAACGCGCAACTATTCCTTAAAATCCGTGCCGCCAGTGGACAGATCCAATTCCTTGATCCAGGCGTTGCGGTAGCGCACGTCGTGACCTTCGCCCTGGAGCTTGAGGCCGCCCGGAACATCGGTGATGCCTTTGCCGCCGTCATTGCCACCATCAAGACCAGAATTGGCCCCGCCCCAGACCTGGTTGATGGACTGGTTGGTATGAACTTTGACGCCGTTGAAATACATCGTGAGAATCGCCTTCTCCGTCCGTTTGCCGTCCTTGAACCGGGCCGCGCGGAACGTGATGTCGTACGCGTTCCATTTGCCGACGCCATTGTACGCGTGATACGGCGACGGGGTTTCGTTGATGACCGCGCCCATGCCGTGGCTGGTCTTGTCGCCGTCGAGCACCTGGATTTCGTAGCGATTTTGAAGATATACACCGCTGTTGCCGCCCGGCTTCATGATCAGGAATTCAATGTGCAGCCGGAAATCGCGATAGGCTTTTTTGGTGATGATGTCCGCCGCGCCGTATTTGCCGCCGGCTGTGGCGGGGTCGTCGGTCATCACCGCCGTCCCCTTGTCCACGGGGTCGTCCACGATTTTCCATTTGATGGGCAGGGCGGACTTGAAGCGCGGGCCTTCCCAGTAAGTCCATTTCGTGTCCAGCAATTCGCGCGTGCCATCCAGCACCACCTCGGCGCCCGGCAACGGTCGCGCGCCCACGCCCACTCCGCCCCGCGCGACGGTTCCGGCTCCGCAGGCGGTTGCAGCCGTTAAGAGTATCATCCAGCGACGTAGCATCGTGTTCATAATGGTTCCTTTGTGTCGGTTGTTAATCTGTGCGTTGCGGCGACTATGCCGGAGGCAGGCGCGAGAGCGCAAAGCAAGAATTGTCGGAAATGGAATCGCGCCGTGGCCGGGGGAGGAGGGGGGCGTCCGGTGTCCCCAGAACTGGTGACTGGCAGGGGACGCGGCCTGGCGTAAGGTGTGGGTGTGTTAACCACACTGAGTTCTCCAGTGTGGCTTGTGTGAAAGGGCCGGACCTGTTGTCCGGCCCTTCTCTTTTTCCCCTTGCGCGCTTCGTTCCGCCCATCGCAATCGCTCCTTTGCAAGGGTTCGCTTTGAGCGGCCCCACAAAAGGGTTGCCAAGTCGGACGGCGGACAACCCGACGTGGGTCGTCACCTGACACGCTTGCGCAAACTCTCCAGCAGCACGGCGGCAAAAATCACTGCACTCGTGACCATCGGGTAGAGGTAGGGATTGGCGTTCATGACCACGAGGCCGTTCTCGATGGTTTGAATCAGGAGCGCGCCGAGCAGCGTGCCGGGTAGAACGGCGCCCCGTCCGCCGAACAGGCTGGTGCCGCCGAGCACGGCGGCGGCGATGGCGGCGAATTCCTTTTGCTCGCCGAACTTCGGAGACACCGCGCCGAGCTGGCCGAGCGTGACCATCGCGGCGATGGCCGCGCACACCCCGCTGATGAGATAGACTGCGGCAAGAACTCGACCGGTGCGGATGCCGGCCTTCTTCGCCATCTCCGCGTCGTGGCCCACGGCGAAGACCTGACGGCCGAACGGCGTGCGCGTCAGCACCAGATGCGCGACGATGAGCACGCCTGCGAAGAGCCAGGCCGGCAGCGGCACGCTCAGGAATCGGGCGGAACCAATCTGGAGAAAGCTGTCGGGCAGAGTCAGCGCGCGCGTCTCGGTGATGCGCAGGCCGAGGCCGCGTCCGATGAAGAGCGTGGCGAGCGTAACGATAAAAGCCGCCACGCGGACCCGGGTGACAAAGAAGGCGTTGAACGCGCCGAACACGAGCGCAACCCCGACCATGACGAGCAAGGCGAACGGCAATGGCCAGCCGGCGAGCGCCATTTTCCCCGCGATGGCTGCGGCGACAAACATGATTGCCCCGACCGACAAATCCACGCCCGCCGTCAGCAGCACGAAGGTCATGCCCACCGCGACGATGCCGGTCGAGGATGCTTGCACGACGATGTTCACGAGATTGCGCGGCTCGAGAAACTTCCCCGACTGCATGCCGAAGAATGCGAGCACGGCGACGAAGAGCAGCAGCGGCGCGAAATCGAGCAGACGCTGGCTTGCGCGGTTCACGACGCCATCTCCTTCGTGGTGCCAAGAGCGGCGGCAAGAATGCGCTCCCGGTCGAACTGATCGCGCGGCAGGTCGTCCACCAATCTGCCGCTGCGCATGACGAGGATGCGGTCGCACAGCCCCATCAACTCCTCCATCTCGGAGGAGATGACGAGCACGCCCGCGCCTTGGTCGGCGAGTTGATGGATGAGCCGGTAGATTTCAAACTTTGCGCCCACGTCGATGCCGCGCGTCGGCTCGTCGAGGATGAGCAACTTGGGTTGGCTCAACAGCCATTTGCCGAGCACGACCTTTTGCTGATTGCCGCCGCTCAAGGTCCGCACCGGCTGCGTGTCGCTCGTCTTCGGATCGAGCTGCACCACCGAGCGGATGCGCGTGATGGCGGCCTGCCATGAGTCGCGCAGGAGCCAGCGCACCGGCGTTCGTCCATGCTGCGGCAGAGTGACAAGGGCGAGGTTGTCAGCCACCGCCGCGTCGAGGCAAAGCCCTTCGCTGCGACGGTTCTCGGTGAGGAAGGCCACGCCGTGCTCAATCAAATTGCGAGGAGAGAGGCGGTGAAGCACTTCGCCCGCAAGCCGCACTTCCCCGTGCTGACGCGGGTCGAGACCGAAGAGGATGCGCGCCAGTTCCGAGCGGCCCGCGCCCATCAAACCGGACAGCCCGAGCACCTCGCCGCGATGCAGGGTGAAGGAAATGTTCTCCACGACGCCCGGCTGCGAGACATCGCGCACGTCCAGGAGCGCCGAGCATTGCTCGGCCTGTGGCGCGTTCGCACCGTTCGTGCCGAGCGATGCCCGGCGCTCCGGGAATAGCTGGCTCATCGTGCGCCCGACCATGAGCGAGACGAGTTTCTCGGTGGTGAACGTCTTCGTCGCGCCGGCCCCCACCACTTCGCCATCGCGCAGCACGACGATGTCGTCGCAGAGCCGGAACACGTCGGCCAGCGTGTGCGAGATGTAAATCATCGCCAGCCCGCTGGCGCGCAGGCGGGCGATGAGCGCGAAGAGCCGCGCCGTCTCGCGCTCGCTCAACGAAGTCGTGGGCTCGTCGAAAATGATGAGTCGCGCTTCAATGCTCAGAGCCTTGGCGATTTCGACCAGTTGCCGCTCCCCGGCGGAAAGCGTCTCCACCAGCCGGTGCGGCGGAATTTCCAGGCCGACTTCGTGCAGCAATTCCGCAGCACGCTCGTGCATCTCGCCGCGTTGGATGAACGGCGTCGCCCTCGTCCTTGGAAACCGGGTGAGAAAAATATTCTCCGCGATGGTGAGATTCGGAAACAGATTCAGCTCCTGATGAATGAACGCAATGCCGCTCCGCGCGGCGTCTTGCGGGTTCTGCGGCGCGTAGTCCGCGCCCGCAAACCGAAGAGCGCCGACCTCGGGCTGGAGATTCCCGCCCAGGATGTTCACGAGCGTGGACTTGCCCGCGCCATTCTCGCCGACCAGCCCGACCATGCCGCCCACCGGCACGGTGAAGTTCACGCCCTTGAGCACCTTCACGCCGAAGAAGGCTTTCTCGATGCCTTGCAGTGTGAGGAGTTCGTTGTTGGTTGTTGGTTGTTCGTTGTTCATGGTCATGGTCATGCGCTTGTTGCCTTAACCACAAACTACGAACCACTAACCACGAACCTGTTCCTGACCGCATCCAGCACGGCGGCGAAAAGGATGACCGCGCCCTTGGTCATGGTGATGGAGAATTGCGAAAGGCTCAGGAGGTTCAGTGCATTGTCGAGCACGGTGAGGAACAGCACGCCGAAGAA
>JANNEF010000069.1:0-10439 GCA_031378375.1 Verrucomicrobiota bacterium
GTGCTCCAGGCCCGGCTCAAGAAGGCCGGCACCGCCTGGCTGCCCGAGCACGCCGACCAGCTCGCCCACCTGCGCGTTCTGCGTGCGAACAAGCAATGGCTCTCAATCTGGAATTAGCCTCACCCACTTTTAATCGCACCCACTCCCGGCCACGGTTCGGAGTTGAGGTAGTTCGGCAGCCTGATAGTTTCCAACTTCTGAAGGATTTCTGCTTTTTGAGCGAGCAGTCGATCCATCTCTGGTTTAACACCAAACAATTGATTTCTGGTGACAGTTAGGGTTGCCCAGTTGGTGTCAGTTTCTCGTCGGTATTTCGGCAGGTTCGCAAACGTTTGGCGCGTGTTGCTATTCAACTCCGCCTGTTCTCTCGGGCTTAACTTGCGGCTATCATTAAACCGCCGAGCTTCTTTTAAGTAATTTGTGGCGCTTTCCATGCGCTTCTCAAGCTCCGCAATCTCCTCGCGAATTTTTGCACACTTCCGCTCCAAGTCCTTTTCCATTTCCTTCCCGCTGCTAACCTGTTCGGTAATCGTTTCCATCATATCCAGCAGGTGGGCGCTGTTCGTTGCGGCATTCGCCACAAGTTTGTCGAAATGTTCCTGAGCGGCGTTTGCTTCCAAGAATTGAATTTTGACGAGGCTCATCTTGATGGTTTCCCGGCTGGCTAACGTGATGAAGATTTGGCCTCTGAAAACTTGCTGTTTGATCGGGAGGGCAGATGGCTGTTTGGGTTTGCAGCCAGTAATGGCAAGTCCAAAAAAGACACCGAAAAGGAGACAAGCAGACAGGAAGCTTTGAGGAAAGGTCAGCCGCAGCGCCCGCATCCGGCCTGTGACAGAGAAATTGCGCGGCAGTTTTACGGCACCCACTTCAAAAACGATTTCGCTCATGTCCTACGTTTCACTCTGCGCCAATGTCGCGGACGTGCAAGGATGTTTTGCTGGCGGGCAGAGCCGGCATCTTCGCCAGAGCCGCGCGGCGGGATTCCAGTTCGAGATGGGTGATCGGATTCATGGGGCCGTGAAATCGGGGAGCTTCGCCAGCGCGTCCCGCTTGGACTCGTTTGAAATCTTGGTGTAGTGGCGGCTCACGGCGGCGGTGTCGTGGCCCACCATGTCCATCACGATGGATTCACTCACGCCCGCGTTCTTGAGTTCGGAAACGGCGGAGTAGCGCAGCGAGTGGAAGGACACGGGCGACAAGGTGCGGGTGGTGTCCCGGCCTTTGCCCCGGCTTTGATGGCTCCGGCCTTTCACAAGCCCAGCCTCCGCCATGAGCGCGTGGAACTGGTTCGACAGCCACGATGCTTTTTTGCCGTGCAACGCCGGGCAGAGCGGGGCGTCGGGATTGTCCCCCGCCTGTTTCGCCAGATGCTTTTCGAGCGGCGCGGCAAGGGGCAGCACGATGCGATGCCCGGTTTTCTGCGTGCTCAGGCTGATGGTATTCGAGATCAAGTCCACGTTGCGCCAGGTCAACGCCACGCAATCGGAAAGCCTCTGCCCCGTGTAGAACGCGAGCAGGATCATGGTCGTCCAATCGGGGTTGGCCGCTTTGAGCAGCCGGTTGATCTCCTCCAGCGTGAAGGGGCGGCGGGTGCTCTCCGCCTCGGTGACATTCCCGACGTGTTCGGCGGGGCTGAATTCCAGTTGCCGCTTGGCCACGGCGGCGGACAGCGCGGACTTGATGACCTTTAGAAACAGGTTCGCGGAGGATGGGCTGCGCTTGCCGGCCAGCGTGTCCCGGTGCGCCTCGATGGCTTTGGGCTGCAAGGTCGTCAATGCGCGGTCGGCGCGCGCGCCCAGGTGTTTCAGGAAGTCGGCGATCACGCCCGCGTAACGCTGCCGCGTAGCCGCGCTCGCATCGGCCCGCCCCGCCAGCCAGGAGTCAATCCATGAACGGACGGTATAGTTGGTCAACTCCCCGCCAGCGGCCTTGACGAATTGCTCCACGGTGCCACGCAAGACAACCTCGGCCCGGTCGCCCACGATGCGCCCGTGCGCCTCGCCAATGGCCAGCCCCGCCTCGCGGACCAGCTTCAGGGCTTTCTCCCCGCTCAGTCGGCCATCACGCGCCAGACGACTCGCGCGCTCCAACGTCGCGCCGATGGTGGTGGCCACGCGGCGGTTGTCGGTGCCCGTGGATTTGAATTTGCGAAACCCTTCCGGGTCGTAAAACGCGGCAAAAAAATTTGGCTTGCCGTCTTGCTTGTGAATGCTTGCCATTTCGGCATAACGCTACGGCATAACGTTTGAGGGCGTCAATAGTGTTCAGATATGGCCTAAAGTCCAATGTTTTTCAAAATTAAAGGCGGGAAAAGGCCACGCGGGTTCGATTCCCGTCGCCCGCTCCACGATTTATCAAGGTCGCCTCAGTCGCCACCGCATCCGAATTTCCTTCTCCATCCGCCTCGTCTCCGTTCACGGTTTCGCGGCGAGCGAGGCGCAGACCAGTTCCTTGTCGTTACGGGCAAACACATGCTGGTTTGCGTAAGCCGGCGGGGGCCACACGACGTTCCGACCGTGGAACCCAAACTTGCTCCGAAGCTGGCGAAACCCCGACCGTGGCGCGCGGGCATAAGGCCGCGTGAACGGACACAAGTCTGCGGGTGAGAGCTGGCACTTTTTCTGTCGCCCGCCGAGGCGGCCTGAAGGCCGCGCGCCGCGCGCCTCGGATCAGGCCCGCTCGCGGGCTACTTCGGAATTCGGGTTGAACGGATGGGGTGGGAGCGAGCAGATGAACGCGGCTGATCTCCTGATAGCCCGCCGCATTCAGCCGGGCGCGGATCAGATTTCCTGATCGGTGAAAAGCAGGACGGAACTGCCGTTGGTACTAGTCCGGTCGCGCCGGCGTCACCAGCCGATAGTAACGGGTGTTGCCGGGGCTTGGATCCATCACGCTCGCCGTGCGGTTTGTGGCGCGCGCCGGCACGTCCCCCAGCTTCAGCCAGGCATCGGGCGGGGTGGGCGGCAGGAGGTCCACGTATTGCACGGTGTAGGTGCGGTTCGACACCGCTGTAAACCAAATCGTCGCCGAAGCGCCGGCGGTGATCCGGTCCACCTTCAGGTAGCTCTGGGCGTCGTTGGGATTCGTGCCGGCGACGTGTTCCTGCCAGTTCTCCATCCCGTCGTTGTCCGGGTCGGCGTCGCGGTCGGCGGCGTTGCACGGATTCAGCCCGTTGGCCAGTTCCCATTCGTCCAACATGCCGTCACTGTCGGAGTCGCCCAGTTCCAGCGTCAGTGTCGCCACCTGGCTGGTCACGGCGCCAACGATGTTGGTGACGACGACGCGGTATCCACCTACGCCGGCCAGTCCGGGCGTCGCGAGCAAGAGGCAGTTGTTCGTCGCCCCGGGCAGCGCGTTGGTTTCGTTAAAATACCACTGGTAACGCAACGGCCCACCGCCCGCCGCTTCGACGCAAAACGTCGCGTTTGAACACACGGTGGTGGTGCGGTTCGTGGGTTGCATCACGATGGAAGGCGGCACGAGGATCGTCAGGTACGCCACCTGGCTAGTGGTGGTGCCGGCCACGTTGCTGGCGACCAGCGTGTAGGCGCCGTCGTTGCTCAACTGCACGTTGGTCAGGCTGAGGCTGGTGTTGGTGGCGTTGGGGAGCCGGTTGACGCCGTTGAACCACCACTGGTACCCGATGGGGGCGGCCCCGGTGGCGGTGGCGGAAAAGTTGACGATCGCTCCGGCGTTGGTCACCTGGTTGGTGGGCTGGAGGGTGAAGCTCGGCGGTGCCAGCACGGTGATTAACCCCGCGTAGCTCATCCCTGATGCGGGCTGGCCGGTGTAGGTCAACATTCCCCCCGCCTGGTTGGTGGGCACGCACGCCCAATAGCCTCCGTTGGTCGCCTGGATGTTTGGCAGCGTCAGGATGCAGGTGTGCGAGTTGGTCGTGATGTCGAACACATAAGCGCCGCTCGGGGGCGGTCCGGAACCGCGCCGCCAGCGGTAAGTGATGGGCAGCGAGGCGTTGTTGGACACGCTCAGGGTCAGGGTCGCCGTGCCGCCGACCACGACGGTCTGGTTGGTCGGGGCCGGATGCTGCGCAATGCTCGGGCGGACCAGGACGTTGAGCATGGCGTTGGTGCTGGCGATGCCGACGAAGTTGCTCACAATGACGGCGTAGGTGCCGTTCTGGGTCACGTTCGCGTTGGTCAACAGCAGGGTTGCGCTGGTTGCGCCGGCGATGTCCACGCCATTGAACAACCATTGATAGAAAAGCGGCGCGGTGCCGGACGCGGTCACGGTGAAGGTCACGTTCGCTCCGCCCAAAACCGTCTGGCTCGGCAGCGTCCCGATGATGAGCGGCGGTGCGTTGATGCGCAGGAAGGCAACCCCGCTGAACACGCAACCGCCTGCGTTGCACACATACACATCGTAGTTGCCCTGGTGCTCGACCTGAACGTTGTCGAAAGCGAGCGTGGCGTTGGTTTCGCCCGGCAGGTCCGCGCCGTTGAAGCGCCATTGGTAGGTGAGCGGTCCCACGCCGCTGGCCGCCACATTCAAACTTGCCGCCGTGTAGGCGGTGTTGGTCTGGTTTTGTGGCGACATCGTGATGACCGGCGGCGCGACGACTCCGCCGCCGCTGGCCGCGCCGGGCGTCGGCGCGGAGGCGACCCAGTTCTCCGGGTCGTTGCCGTACTGCGCGGTCACGCGGCGTTGCAGGGACAGACCGCCGCCATCCACCGCGCCCGAAGGCCACGGCGGGATGTCGGAATAATTCACGAGGTCCACGAGCACTTGCGGGACGTAGCCGATGTCGGGGCCGGACGTTTGCGGCGGATCGGGCTTGTACAATTCGACGCGCTCGCCACCGTTGTCGAGCTTGCCACCATACGGTCCGTAGATCGGGACGGCGGGCGACAAATTGTATTTCGTCCGGAACGCCGTCAGCGCCGCTGCGTCGTTCACCGGATCAAAGTTCACCACGAGCGCGTTGCTCCCCGCCGGCAGGGTCACACTTTGCGGAAAGGTGTAATCCACGCCACCGCCGAGCCGCCAGGTATTGGTTGTGTGGCTGGGGTCGAACAACGGGACTGCGCCGGCGGTGATGTTCCGCAGTTCGATGAACTCATCCGCCGGGTTGTCCGACACGGATGCGCCGTTCGTCTGGTCGGGCGGGTGATACATGATCTCGTGAATCACCACCGGGCCGACGAGCGGATACGTGTTGGACGCGCCCGCGCCCGCACGAAACGCCGCGACCGACACCGGGTTGCTCACGCCAAACGTGGGCGCGCTCAGGGCGGTGAAATCCACGCCCACGCGGGTCGCGAAGCGCCCGAAGGACACGCCGTTGGCCGCCGCGCCAAAGACCACCTTCGCGCGGCGACCGGTCAGGTTGCCGCCCGCGTCCGCCGCCGAGAGCCACACCTCGCCGCCGCGCGCGGAGTTGAGCGCGAACGCCGTCGCGCCGCTGTCGAACTGGTTCTGGTAAAAGACCGCGAAGCCGTCCGCCGGAATCATCGTGCCGTCGGTGATGCGATACTTTTTGAAATTGTCCTGACTGTCGCTGAGGAACCAGCCGCCGATGGAAGCGGTCGTGGCGGTGGGGTTGTGCAACTCCACCGCGTCCTCCAGCGGTGAGTCCGCGTGCGTGAGCGCCTCGTGGATGATCGCGTTTTCCGGCGGGAGATAATTGCTTTCGCCCGGCGACGGCGAGCCGACAAAGCTGACGATGTTCGAGCCGCCATCCAGCAGCGGCCCCTCGGACACCCCCGCCCGCTGTGCGCCAAAGAAGGCGGTGTGCAGGACGTTCGAGGTCGCGCCGTAGAGAATCAGCGCCTCGCCTTGCGCGTCGAGATCGAAGCTGACGTGGTTGCGCCCGGCGTCGGGTTGGCTGTCGGCCGCAAACTTCACCCAGCGATTGCCGCCGATGAAACTCAGCGCCGGCACACGGAACTCCACCACGCCGGAGAACGCCGGGTCATCGGTGAGGAACAGCCCGCTCAGGTCCACGGAACGGTTGGTCACGTTGTAAAGCTCGAACCAGTCGTCGCCGCTGGCGGGATTGGCCATCCACTCATTGAATCGCAGCGCCGTGACCGCGCCGAGGGTGGCGGCGGCGGCATTGGTCGCGCCGGGCGTGGCGCTGGCCAGCAACCGCCAGTTCGCGGCAATGCGGCCGATGGACTGGTCCTCCACCTGGAAACCGTATTCGATGACGTTCACCAACTGCCCGGCGGCGTTGAAGAGATACGCGCCGCCGCTGTCGCCGTTGAGCGAGCGGCCAAGGTTCAGGTAGGTCTCCAGGTTGGTGGAGGCCGCGCGCCCGCCGTCGCACCAGAGGGTGAGGAAACCGAACGCCGGAATGATCGTGTTGGCCGGGAACAGCCATTGACCCGGCTCCATCTCGTCCACGCTCAGGCTCATGCCGCCGAGGTTGAAGTTGGTCGTGTTCGGGTTGAAGAACTCGATCCAGTCGGCCACCTGCCCGGCACCGTTGGTCACCGCCGCCTTGTTGCGCGCCATGATTTCGTTGAGATACGGCCCGGCGTAGGTGAAGACGAAGTTGCTGGCCCCCGGACTGAGCGACCCGGGGAAGTTGGCGAATGTAGCACTGCCGTCGGGCAGGCGCCCGCGCGAGACGCCTTCCAGTTGGTTGGTGTAGGTTACGCGCTGCAATTCCACGGCTGCGTCGTCGTAGAGCACGATGGCGTTGGTGGTGGCGGGCAGTTTGAAGTCGAGATGGTCCGCACCGGTCTGCTCATCGGCGAACAACTGCACGAACCCGGACGGCGCGATGAAGGAGAGCGCGGTGAGTTGATACACGGTGTTGCTCGTGCCCAGATAGAGGCCGCGCAACGCCACGGGCAGGCTCGTGGAGCGGTTGAACAGTTCGAGCCAGTCACTCCCCTGTGCGGGTGACGGGTTGGCCAGCCATTCGTTGATCGAAAGATTGGTGGCCGAACCGAGGGTGGCGGCCGCGTTGACCGCGCCGGGCGTGGGCGTGTTTAACTGCCAGCTTCCGCCCACCCGTCCGATCGGGTAATCCGCGATTTGCAGGCCGAACGTCAGCGCGTCCACGAGGTTGCTGGCGGCGTTGTAGAGGAAGATGCTTTCACCGTCGTTGTCCAACTGGAAGCCGGCGTGCGGGCCGGGCGTCGTGTTGGTCGCGCTGTCGCACCAGATGACGAGGAAGCCGCCCGCCGGGATGTTCGTCGCGGGCAGGAGGAACTTGCGCGGCAGGTCGCCGTCATCGGAAAGGCTCCAGCCGGTGAGGTCCACGTCACTGCCGCCGGCGTTGTGGAGTTCGATGTAGTCGGGGTGGGTGACGCCGTTGGCCACAGCGATCTGGTTGGTGGCCATCACCTCGTTGAGCCGCATGTCTCCGGGAGCCGGCGGCGCAGGCTGCGTTCCCGGCGAACCGCCGACCGCCGCGCTCGCGCGCCAGTTGGCCGGGTCATCCGGATTGCCGAACGGATCGTTCAGCTCCAGCGAATAGCCGCCGCCATCGGGCGGTTTTGGCCAGCCGTTGGCGTCGTTGTATTCCACCGAGAGGACAATCTGGCCGTTGACATCCTTGAGCGTGAGCAGTTCGCCGCCGTTGTCCAGCGCGCCGCCGAAGCGGGCGAAGACGGTCACGCCGGGATAGCGGCTGGCGAACTCCGCCGGGTTCGCGCTGGAGGCGAGCACCGCCGTGGCACCGGCCGCCAGGTAGGTGTTCGGCGCGAAGACCAGATCAATGCCCGAGAAGCTCATCAGGCTCAGGTCCACTTGCGCGCCGCTGACGTTGCGCAGTTCGAGGAATTCGTAGGCGTTGCCGCCGGGCGGATTGAACATGATCTCCGCGATGCGCAGCGGCACGCCCAGCGCGGCCACCTGGAAGGTGGCTTCGTTGATGGCGCTCCAGTTGCCGCCGGCGAGCGAGCGGGCCTTGATCAGCGCCGTGTCGAAGAGCGACACCGGCTGGCCGACGGTGTAGGCAGTGGCACCGGGCGCGACGGCACCGGTGAACGGCACGCGCGGGTCGGTGCCGTTGGTGGTGTAATAGACCGTGCCGGCGGTGGTGGTCATGGTGAGGTTGAAGCCGCGCGCGACGCGGCCGCCATGCTGGGTGAAGGCGGGTGCGTTGGAATAGGCATCCAGGCCGTAAAGTGGGAAATGTTCGAGCACGTTGGTGCGCCGCGTCGCGGTCCAGGTGGGGATGGAGGTGGCCGAGGTGTTGTCGATCGTGATGAGGCCCGAGAGCTGGGAACGCATCTCGTAGAAGCGGTTGGTGATGCTGGCGACGGTGAGCGCGCCGCCGTTGAACAGGTGCTTCTGGATGCGGTCGGCCCACAGCAGGCGGAACTCGGGGTTCAGCCGCAGGCGTTGGTAGAGCTGGGCGATCTCCGAGTCGCTGCTGCTCCCCAAGCCGGATGCGTCCGGGCCGGCACCGCTGGCGGCGAAGGTGTTGGTGGTTGGCGGCCGGCTCGCAGAGATGCCGAAGCCCCATTCGCCGTCCCAGATGAAGAAGCGATAGAGGCTGCCAGGCGTGGTGTCTCTGCCGGCACGCCAGTTGTTCTGCGGCCAGTCGCCCATCGCGGAGTAAACATTGAGCAGCAGGTAGTCCACGAAATTCACCAAATCCAACCGCCGCCCCACCTCCTGGTAGATGGAGGAGTTGGCGGTGTTCTGCCCGTTGACATAGGCGACGAGACTGACGAAGGACGCGCGGGTGCCGTCCACCACGCCGTTTTCGCCGGAGCTGGTGGCGAAGGACGGCGCGATCACGTCCCACTCATCCGACCCGCCGAGGTAGGACTGCAACAGCTCCTCGTGAACGCGCTCGCACGGGTTGTAGTAGCCGGCGTAGGTGCCGTTGGTGAAGAGCAGCACGAAGCCGCCGTGGGACGCCACCTGCCCCATGTCGTCGGAGAGCTGGCGCGCGAGCTCATCGCGGATGAACGGGTTGCTGTTGTCGTTAAAACCGGCGCGCAAGACCAGTTGATCGCGCTCGGTCACGGGCGAGTCGGGGAAGATGGGATACTTCAACCGCCCCTCGCCGTAATCGCCGCGAAAATACAGGCGGAAGGAAAACTTGCTCGTGGTGGTCGTGCGCGGGCGCTGCCAGTCGCTGCCCTGGACGCGGATGCCGCAATCCACCTGGAAGCCGCCTTCCTCGCCCGGCAGGATGTATTCCGCCGAGGTCGGTCGCTCCCAGGCGACACCGTGCCGACGCGGGTTGTGATAGTCGTTCGTCGCGCCGGGATTGGCCGCCCACTCGCCCGCGCTGTAATTGCCGCCGTTGATGCCGATGATACCCGTCGGCCCCCACAGATTCTTTGCGTCCGTGACGACGGACAGAATCGGCAACGACCGCAAGGCCGCCGTCAGGCCGAAAAAATAGGAGTGGGTGACCGTGCGGGACGGGAGGTGATTGTTCTTGAACGCCGTCGCGCGCAACAGGCGGGTGCTCGCGACACTGAGGCCGTTGGTGTAAAGCGTCCCGGTGGTGGCGGTGGGCACGCTGCCATTGGTTGTGTAACGGATCGTCGCCCCGGGCGTTTCGGTGCTCAGGTAAACCGTGAACGGCGTGGTGAAGTAGCCGCGCTCCACGCTGAAGTGAACCGGCGCGCACGCGCCCACGATGGTGCTGAAGCCGTTGGACGCGCCGGGCGTGGCCGTGGAGAAGTAGCGCAGGTTGCCCTGGGGATCGTATCCGTAGGAAGTGTCATTCGCCTGTTCCGGGTACTTGGGGCTGAAGCCGCTGGCCAGCGCGCGGGGTGACTCCGGGGTGTAGAGGCCGAGGTGCTCGCCGGCGAAGCTCAATTTGAAATTCGTGTGGAAGCGGTTCGTCGCGCTCTCGTAGCGAACGTCCTTGCCGGACGCCCAGACGATCATGAATTCCCCGGGCTGAATGACCCGTGCGGGGAAGACCCAGTAATCGTTGAGTTCCGCGTCGTCGCTCAAGACCCAGCCGGCGAGATTCACGGCGTTGGCGCCGCGGTTCTGGATTTCGACCCACGGCTCCTGCTCGGACGTCTCATCCGCCAGCCCGTTGCTGCTGACGTTGGAAGCCATGAATTCGGTGATGACCAGGTTGGGCAGCGGCGCGTCCGGGTCCAGCACGTAACTCCAGTCCTGCCCGACGAAGCTGTTCGGCGCGGCCGCCAGGTCCGTGATGCCGTGCGCCCCGACCCAGGCGAATTGCACCGTGCCCGTGGCCGGCTGGGGAAATTGAAAGACAAACTGCTGCGTGTTCAAAGCGATCAAACCATTCGCCGGGGTGTTGTTGACCCGCAGGTCCGCTGCGTCCACGCCGGTCACAGGTTCGCTGAAGCGCTCTTCCACCTGGGTGAGGCTCCGCACCACGAGGCCGGGCAGCGGACTGATCTCCGCTGTCGGAGCCACCAGATCTACGAGGTCATACTGCCAGGTGTGCCCCGGCGCGGCCGCATTGAAGGCGTTGGGCGGCGTGGCGTAGTCCTCGATGCTGTGCTGGGAC
Organism: Verrucomicrobiota bacterium; assembly: GCA_031378375.1. GTDB lineage: Bacteria > Verrucomicrobiota > Verrucomicrobiia > Limisphaerales > JANNEF01 > JANNEF01. The sequence continues at coordinate 10,436 of JANNEF010000069.1, forward strand.
GCCC
>JANNEF010000092.1:0-37262 GCA_031378375.1 Verrucomicrobiota bacterium
TGCCGCCGCAGTGGCTGCCGCAGATGGAGCCGTTGCTCAACGCGCGGCCCGAGCCGGACATCCGCGTGTTTCTCGCGGACAAAAAAGTTTTGGAACAGTTGGTCGGCTTCTCAATGTATCAAGGACTGCTGGCCGTCGCGAAAATTCCCGCGCGCGCCACGCTGGCAACCGTCCTGCAAACGAGCGCGCGTCCGCGCCTGTTCGCGGCCGTGGATGCGCTCACCAACGCCGAGAACCTCGGCGTGCTCGTGCGCAACTGCGTGGCGTTTGGCGCGCAGGCGCTGCTCGTGGGCGAAACCTGCACCAGCCCCTATCTGCGCCGCTCCGTGCGCAGTTCGATGGGGGCGATCTTCAAGCTGCCGGTGGTCGAGACGACCAGCCTTGCGCAGACGTTGCAGGACTTGCGCGCGCCCGGCATTCGGGGCGTGGCGGCGCATCCGCGCGGTGACGGGCGGACGCTGGCGCAGGCGGACCTGGCCGGGGATTGCTGCCTCGTCTTTGGCAGCGAAGGTTTCGGCGTCTCGGCCCCCGTGCTCGCCGCGTGCGCTGAGGCCGTGGGGATTCCGATGGCGGGCGGCGTGGATTCGCTCAACGTCGGCAGCGCCAGCGCGGCGTTCCTCTACGAGGCCTGCCGGCAACGCGGGAAAATGTAACGTGGCCGGGGACGCCCGCCCGCCGGCCTCAGCGGGGCAGGGCGGAACCAGTTTTGTCCTGGCAGAACGTTGGGATAAGATGGACAAGCGAGGGAGCCTGGCTCATCCACGATTGGCGTTCCATGGAGCTGAAGGCGTCTTGGGCGAGATGGAAGAATACTTCGGGTTCTTGTCACACACCGGATGCTCTGTTGTTTCCTTTCTGCTCCAATCTGGTTCACTCCCGGCGTGCCGTCTGAAAACACCGAGCAACGCAAGCTGGCCGCCATCATGTTCACCGACATGGTGGGCTACAGCGCGCTGTCTCAGCGCAATGAGGCGCTGGCGTTGGAACTCCTCGCCGAGAATCAGAGGCTGCTGCGCACGCAGTTCCCGCTCTTCAACGGCCGCGAGGTCAAGACCACCGGCGACGGGTTCCTGGTCGAGTTTCCCAGCGCGCTCCAGGCGACGCAGTGCGCGGTGGAAATCCAGCGCGCCGTCGTCGCGCGCAATTCCACCCAGCCCGCCGAACGCCACGTGCAGGTGCGAATAGGCATCCACGTGGGCGACGTGGTGCATCGCGAGGCGGACATGTATGGGGACGGGGTGAACATCGCCGCGCGCATCGAACCGCTGGCCATCGGGGGCGGCATCTGCCTGTCCGACACCGTGTATGCCCAGGTGCGCAACAAGCTGGACGTGGGCTTGACCAAGCTGAACTCGCCCGAGCTGAAGCACATTGAGGTGCCGATGGACGTTTACCGCGTCGTGCTCCCCTGGCAGCAGCAGGCAGCAGTCGTCGGCAAGTCCGGTTCGCCGTCGCCGTGGAAAAACTTTTCAACCCGTAGGAAATTCAATGGAAGCTCACGTCAAGACCGTCCGCGAAATCCTTCATTCCGGCGACCAGTTCCTTGTGCCCTTCTTCCAACGCCATTATTCGTGGCGCAAAGAAAACTGGCAACGACTGGTCGATGACATTGTTGCGCTTACCGACGAATCTGAGGAAACGAAGCATTTCCTTGGGCCGCTGGTCTGCACTCCATTTCATCCAGTGCCTGGGGAAGTTACGTCGTACCAACTCATCGACGGGCAGCAGCGTTTGGCGACGCTGTCAATCGCCCTTGCCGCATTGCGCGACATCGCGAAGCTGAACGCGCTTGAGAGTCTCGGTGAGGAAATTCACGAAGATTATTTAATCCACCGCCGCGCGAAAGATTTGAAGCGATTCAAGGTCTTGCCAAGACTTGGAGACCGAACGGATTACGCATCCATCATTGAGGGAAATGCACCAGGGGTAGTCGCTGCAAGTGGTTTGCTGGGTGCTTACTCGTTTTTCAAACGCGAGTGGAAGCGTCTTGTAGGCGACGGTGGTGAAGCGGCGGTTCGGCGATACCTGGTTGCCGCAACCGCACGACTGTCGCTGGTAACGATTATCGTTGGAGGCGAGAATCCCTACGAAATTTTCGAGAGCCTGAATTCCACCGGATTGCCGCTCGAAGAATCCGACCTGATTCGCAACTTCCTGTTCATGCAAGTTCCACTTGAAGAGCAAGACAGGTTTCAGTCCACGCACTGGGAGGCCTTCGAAAGGCGCTTCGACGCTGCGGGGGAATACGCGAAGCTCTCGCCTACGCCATTCTATCGCAGCTATCTGATGCGCGATGGAAGCTACTGCCGCAACAAGGCGGCTTACGTCGAATTCAAGAAGCAGAATCTCTCTCGCGTCCTGAGTCCTTCAGTCCAAGTCGAGGAGTTGCAAAGGTTCGCCAAGTTCGAGCTTTGGCTTCGCCGCCCACTTACGTGTGACGACAATGACTTTCGGGACGCGTTCGTGGAGATTCAGGCGCTCGACATCACAACGGCGCATCCGCTTCTGTTGCATCTGCTCGATAGCCACCAGAAGGGTAGGTTGGACCACGCAAACCTGCTGGGGTGTTTCAAAGACTTGGCCAGTTTCGTGATTCGTCGTTCGATCCTTCAAGAATCCACCCGTGGTTACGGTCGGCTGTTTCCTGCGTCAATCAATGCGATTCAGCTTCACTCCCGCGAGGAACTTCGCGCGTTCCTCTTGGGGGAAGGCTGGCCCGACGATGCCGCGTTTCTCCCCCACCTCGTCGAATTTCCAATCTACAAGCGCGAGCGAAACAAATGCCGACTCCTGCTTGAACGACTGGAGCGCGAACATGGCCATCACGAAGAAGTAAACCTCAGACTCTTGAGCGTGGAGCATGTTTTGCCGCAAACCATAAACGGCGATAGTGAGAATTCAGTTTCGTGGCAAAGAATGCTCGATACGAATTGGCGGGCGTTGCACGAGAAGTGGGTTCACGCTTTGGGCAACCTGACGCTCACCGGCTACAATCCCGAACTCAGTAACGGCAGCTTTGCCGACAAAAAGGCTCTGTTCGCCATGTCCAACGTTTCGTTGAACGCATATTTCGCTGCTTTGGAGCAGTGGACGGAGCGGGAAATCAGACAACGAGGGATGGAACTTGCGAAGATTGTTGCTCGGATTTGGCCGCGACCAGGCGGAGGACCAAACTACATCACGCCCACTCCGACACCGCCTGAACCCGGTGAACTCTTTGAGGAAACTCCTCGCGAACGAAACGATGCCGGGCGGCGCGGTCGCAGCAGGCTTCGAATCCGAGTGCGCTGGTCTCAAATGGACAAGGCAGGCGACGATGAAGAATTCTGCGGACCAGATGCGACCGACACCGTGCTGCGGTTTATTGAGAAACTGATTCGCGTCTTCGGCAATGAGATGGCTGAAAGGCTAACTCGCATTCGTGTGTTGCGCTACCCGCTCTCAGACAATCCCACGGTAGCGTTTCTGAATACTCGGCAGGGCAAGCCACATAGCTACGCTCTAGTTCCAGGAACTGCTGGCCTGTATCTCTGCACAATTTCGTCGAACCCGGAGAAGCGCGACCGTCTTCTCCAGATGGTGAACAATCTCGGATTTCCTCCAAGCAGCGTCGAGATCGAGGTGATTTGATCGCAGTGCCGCCCGTTGTTGATGAAAACTAGCACCGAGCAACGCAAGCTGGCCGCCATCATGTTCACCGACATGGTGGGCTACAGCGCGCTCTCCCAGCGCAACGAGGCGCTCGCGCTGGAGTTGCTCGAAGAACATCGGGGCGTCTTGCGCGGCCTGTTTCCCAAACATCAGGGGACGGAAATCAAAACGACCGGCGATGGTTTTCTCGTCGAGTTCGCCAGCGCGCTGGCGGCGGTGCGGTGTGCGGTGGAAATCCAGCGGGCGCTGGCGGAGCGCAACCAGGCGCAACCGGCCGAACGGCAGGTGCGCATCCGCATCGGCATCCATCTGGGCGACGTGGTGCGCAGCGCGGGCGACGTGCATGGCGACGGCGTGAACATTGCGGCGCGCATCGAGCCGCTGGCCGAGGCGGGCGGGGTTTGCATATCCAACTCGGTCTATGACCAGATCGAGAACAAGGTGGAGCACGCGCTGGTGCGGTTGAGCCGGCCGGAGCTGAAGAACATCCAGGCCAGTGTGCAGGTTTACAAGCTGGTGCTCGATGGCAGCGGAGCCGCCGACGGGAGGCGGCGGACGCACGCGGGTTCGCAGCCGTCCGCCTCGTCACCTCGGCGGCTACAACTGGCGCTCGGCGTGGTTGTGCTGCTGGTGGCGGGCCTCCTGCTGATGCTCAAGTTCGGCACGCGGCCCAAATCAGTGACTTCGGCGACCAACGCCATGCCCAGCGCCACCGACCAGAAATCCATCGCCGTGCTGCCGTTCGTGAACCTGAGCGCGGACAAAGCCGACGAGTATCTCAGCGACGGTATGACGGAGGAACTGCTCAACGTGCTGGCCCAGGTGCCCGGTTTGCGCGTGCCGGGACGAAGCTCCTCCTTCGCCTTCAAGGGCAGGAACGAGGACAACATCTTCCGCAAAGTGGGCGAGCAATTGCATGTGGCCACGGTGCTGGAAGGCAGCGTGCGCAAGGTCGGCGACAAGCTGCGCATCACCGCCCAGCTCATCAACGTGGCCGATGGCTTTCATCTCTGGTCCACGAACTACGACCGGGAGATGAAGGACATCCTCGCCGTCCAAACCGAAGTGGCGCAACAGGTGGTCCAAGTGCTGCAAGTGAAGCTCGGAGTCGAAGCGGCGCGCGCGTTGGCGAAGGCTCCGACCGAGAACCCGGAAGCCCACCGCCTCTATCTGCTGGGCCGCTACCACTTCGGCAAAGTCACGGAAGCGAGTTTGACCAACGCCATCCAGTATTTCACGCAGGCCCTGCAACAGGACCCGTCCTATGCGCTCGCTTATTGCGGACTGGCGGACTGTTACGGCTGGCTGGGCGGAAACCTGTTGTCGGGCAAGGAAGCCTGGGCCAAAGCGAAGGAACTGGCGCAAAAGGCCCTGGCGCTCGATCCGAAGCTCGCCGATGCGCACCTCTCCCTGGGCATCGCCCTCGCCCCCGCCTTCGATTGGAAGGGCGGCGAACAGGAGATCAAACGCGCCCTGGAACTGAACCCCAGGCTGGCCCTGGCCTACGACCAACTGGCGTGGCTCCAATCGTCACTCGGGCGGTTGGAAGAGGCTATCAGGAATTCGCAGAAGGCCATCGAACTGGATCCGCTTTCCCTGATGTTCAATACGTATCTCGGTGGGCGACTCTCTGCGGCGGGCCGATACGATGAAGCGATGGCGCAATTGCGCAAGACGCTGGAGTTGGATCCCAATTTTGCGAGTGCCCATTTTGAGTTGGGTTGGTGTTCCGTTTGGAAAGGAGACACGGCTGGCGCCATCGCCGAGTTTCAAAAAGCCAGGGCGCTCGATCCCCAGCCATGGTTCGATGGCCCTCTGGCCTACGCCTACGCCCGGGCGGGAGATCGCGCGAAGGCCGAGCAGGTTGTGCGCGACTGGGACGACCGGGCGAAACAGCGCTATATCACACCTGGGCTGCGGATGCTTTTCCATCTGGGACTCGGCGAAAAGGACAAGGCCCTGGATTGGCTGGAGAAATGTTATGAGGAGCAGGATTGGTATTGTTGGACTCTCAAAGCCTATCCAATTTTCGACCCCCTGCGCACCGAGCCGCGCTTCCAGGCGCTGCTGAAAAAAGTGGGCCTCGACCAATGAGCGCCGGCACCGGGCAACGCAAGCTGGCCGCTCGCGCTTGCGGGTATGGCTTGCGCCTGCTGAAATGAACCCATGACGCCGGACCACGAGCCTGACGCCCTACGCGCCGCCGCCGGAGACGCAGCGGCGACTGGAGGAAGCCTCGTGACGATTGACGACGTGGCGTTGCGTTCCACCACCGCCCCACGCCGTATGCTGAGTCTCGGGTGCTGGCTGCTGATCTCAGTCACGGCCGCCATCGCTGCGGACTTCCTTCCCCCGGCGCCGCCATGGAAAGGGGCGAGTGAAGCGTTGATCGCGAAGGCCGACGATCCCTGGATCACGCCGTCGGAGAAGACCGGTCTCACGGACACACCGAGCTACGACGAGACCATCGCCTATCTGAAGAAGCTCGCCGCGGCGTCGCGGCTGATTTCTCTGCAGGAGTTCGGTCGCAGCGCGCAGGGACGCCCGCTCTACGTGGTGGTCGCCGCCAGGAATCGTGTGTTCACCGCCGAGGCCGCGCGCAAGTCAGGGCGGCCAACGCTCCTGGCGCAGGCGGGCATTCACGCGGGTGAGATCGACGGGAAGGATGCGGGCCTGATGCTCCTGCGCGATATCGCGCTCCGGGGCAAGGCGTCGTTGCTCGACCGCGCGAATTTTCTCTTCGTGCCGATCTTCAATGCCGACGGCCATGAGCGCAGCTCGGAGTCGAACCGCCCGAACCAGCGCGGCCCCATCCATCAGGGCTGGCGCACCACGGCGCAGAACCTGAACCTCAACCGCGATTACATGAAGGCGGACACGCCCGAGATGCAGGCGATGCTCACGCTAATCCACCAGTGGTCGCCTGCGCTCTACCTGGATCTGCATGTCACGGACGGAATGGACTATCAGTACGACATCACGTTCGGCTACCACGGTGACACGGGCGTCTCCGCGTGGTCGCCGCACATCGGCGCGTGGCTGAACGGGACCTATCGTCCCGCCGTTGAAACCGCATTGAAGGCTGCCGGCCACATTCCTGGCGAATTGGTTTTCGAACTCGACGACCACGATCCAAGCAAGGGTCTCTCGTCTGGCGCGACGATGCCGCGCTTCTCCCACGCCTACGGTGATCTGCGCCACCTCCCCAGCATTCTGGTGGAGAACCATTCGTTGAAACCCTATCGCCAGCGCGTGCTCGGCACCTATGTCCTGCTGGAAGCTTCCCTGCGAACCATCGGGGCCGGTGGGAAGGAATTGCAGCAGGCCACCACCGCTGACCAGGCCGCGCGCCCCGTGAGCATTCCCATGAACTGGGGCGATGATAATGGCGACCGGATCACGCGAGATTTCCTCGGCATCGCCTACGAAACCTTTGTCTCGCCGGCGAGCGGCGGAACCGAGATTCGCTGGCTGGGCACGCCCAAGGTTTACCCGGCGCTTCCTGTGACGCTGAACAAGCCAGACGTGCAACACCGCCGTCCCAAAGCCTACTGGGTGCCCGTCACGAAGGGCGAAGTGATCTCCCGCCTCAAGCGGCACGGAGTTCGCATGGAAACGCTTTCAGCCGTGCGCACGATGACCGTGGAGATGTATCGCCTGGTCAACCCGCGCACTCAGGCGAGCTCAGGATTTCATCCCTTCGAAGGCCGCCACACCCTCACCACCGGCGTGAAGGCGGAGACTCGCGTGGAGTCATTTCCCGCCGGCTCCGTCCGCGTGCCGACCGATCAACCGCTGGGCGATCTCGCCGTGGCGCTGCTGGAGCCTGAGAGCAAGGATTCGTTGCTGGCCTGGGGATTCTTCCTGGAGATCCTGCAACGCACGGAATACATCGAAGGCTACGTCGTCGCCCCGATGGCGGAACGCATGCTCGCCGACGATCCAAAGCTGAAAGCGGACTTCGAGACGAAGCTCGCAGCCGATCCGAAATTCGCCGCGAGTCCCGCCGTGAGGCTGCGTTGGTTTTACGAACGCAGCCCTTACTACGACGACCGCTACTTGCTCTACCCCGTCGGGATCGAGCGATGAACATTGGCAGAACAGCGTGAGGGGCCGACGAGGAGAAGCTGCGGACAGATCCCTTCAAAATCGCCGAATCCGCCCGAAAATCGGAAGAGAAAGCCGGCGCGGCTCGCCGCTCCCCGGCCCGGATCAGACTCCGCTGCGGAAGGCGATGACGCTCATGGGCGGCAGGGTGAACGGGGCGGAGTAATTCTGGTTGTGCGCGGGGTGGTTCTCGGCGGTGACGCCGCCGAGGTTGCCGTGGTTGCTGCCGCCGTAGATTTCCGCGTCGCTGTTTAACACTTCGCGCCAGTGGCCCGCCATCGGCAGGCCGACGCGGTAGCCGTGGCGCGGCACGGGCGTGAGATTGAGGATCACGACGATGTGACTCGCGCCACCCTGGCTGCGGCGCGCAAAGGACAGGACGCTCTGTTCCTGATCGGTGCAGTCCACCCAGAAGAAGCCTTCCATGTCGAAGTCGCATTCCCAGAGCGCCGGCTCGGTGCGATACAGTTTGTTGAGGTCTTCCACGAAGCGCAGCAGGCCGCGATGGAACGGACCGGCATCGAGCAACCACCAGTCGAGTTCGGAATTGGCGTTCCACTCGGCGCGCTGGCCGAATTCGCCGCCCATGAAGAGCAGTTTCTTGCCGGGAAACAGCCATTGGTAGGCGAGCAGCGAGCGCAGGTTGGCGAATTTCTGCCAGTCGTCGCCGGGCATCCGGCCGATGAGCGAGCCTTTGCCATGGACGACTTCATCGTGGGAGAGCGGGAGTTGGAAGTTTTCGTTGTGGTGATAGAGCATCGCGAACGTGAGATCGTTCTGGTGATACTTGCGATAGACGGAGTCGCGCTTGAAGTAGCCGAGCGTGTCGTGCATCCAGCCCATGTTCCACTTGAAGGTGAAGCCCAGCCCGCCCAGATACGGCGGGCGCGTGACGAGCGGCCAGGCGGTGGATTCCTCGGCAATGGTGACGACGCCGGGATGCTCGGTGTGGACGACGTGGTTGAAGTGGCGGAGGAACTCGACGGCTTCCAGATTCTCGCGCCCGCCGAACTGGTTGGGCAACCACTCGCCTTCCTTGCGCGAGTAATCGAGGTAAAGCATCGAGGCGACGGCGTCCACGCGCAGGCCGTCCATGTGGAAGCGCTCGCACCAGAAGAGCGCGTTGGCGGCGAGAAAGTTTCGCACCTCGTGCCGGCCGTAGTTGAAGATGAGCGTGCCCCAGTCCTGGTGCGCGCCTTTGCGCGGATCCTCGTGCTCGTAGAGGCAGGTGCCGTCGAAGCGCGCCAGCGCCCAGTCGTCGCGCGGGAAATGCGCGGGCACCCAGTCCACGAACACGCCGATGCCGGCTTCGTGCAGGGCGTTGACGAGATACTGGAAATCGTCCGGCGTGCCGTAGCGGCAGGTGGAGGAATAAAAGCCGGTGACCTGATAGCCCCACGAGGGAAAGAAAGCGTGCTCGGACACGGGCATGAACTCGACGTGGGTGAAGTTCATGCGCTTGACGTGGTCCACGAGCGGGCCGGCGAGTTCACGGTAGTTGAGGGATTCGACGGCGGACTTCTTGCGCCACGAGCCGGGGTGAACTTCATACACGCTGACGGGCGATCGGAAGGGATTCTGTTCGCGGCGCTGCTTCAACCAGGCGTCGTCGGTCCACTGGAACTTGCGGTTGTTCCAGACGATGGAGGCGTTCTTGGGCGCGGCTTCAAAGAAGAAGCCGTAGGGATCGGTCTTGAGCGCAAGCGCGCCGTGGGCGTCCTTGATTTCATATTTGTAGTGCGTGCCTTCGCCGACGCCGGGCACGAACAGTTCCCACACGCCCGACGCGCCGAGGAGCCGCATGGGATGATAGCGCCCGTCCCAGCCGTTGAAGTCGCCGACGACGCTGAGGCGCTGGGCGTTGGGCGCCCAGACGGCGAAGCTGGTGCCCGCGACGCCGTCAATGGTGCGCAACTGCGCGCCGAGTTTGTCGTAGATGCGCCGCTCGTTGCCCTGGCCGAAGAGGTAGAGGTCCGTCTCGCCCAGCGTCGGCAGAAATGAGTAGGCGTCGCGCGTGCGGCGGACCTTGCCCTGAAAATCGGTGATGACCAGATCGTAGGCGTAAACCTTTTGCGCGCCCTTGGTGACGCCCTCGAAGAGGCCGCACTCGGCGAGGCGTTCGAGTTTGAACTTGGGTTTGGTCTTTTCGACGGTGGGGACGACCTCGACGTGCGCGGCATTGGGCAGCAGCGCGCGCACGATCAGGCCGGAGCCGTCGCCGAGCGGATGCATGCCGAGCAATTGATGGGGGCTGCGGTGTTGGGCGTTCGCCAAACTTTCCAGTTCCGCTTGCGTCAGTATCATGACTGGCACTGTGCTCTCGGGTCCGGGTGAATGCATCAAAAAAACCGCGCCCGGCTCCGGCGGTCTCCGGAATTTCCCCCGCTTCACCCGGACTGGTCCACACCTGTGCTGCCCGTTGTACGCGATTCTCCACCGCTTCCGCGTTGCCAATTCCGGCGAACGGGCGGAAGCTCGGTCGCGTCGGCGCCGGCCGCCGGTTCCCATGAAAGTGAAAAAGAAAAAGATCGCCTTGCCCCGCCGCGCGTGGAAAATCAATCCCGTCACGCGCGTGAAGGATTCGGACAAGACCTTTTCCCGCCCGCGTGCCAGACAGAATTTCCGCAAGATCCAGGATGAAGCCTAAACAGACACTCAAGTTCGGCCTGCCCAAGGGCAGTTTGCAGGAGGCCACCATCGAGAAGATGGCCAAGGCCGGGTTCAACATCTCCGTGAGCAGCCGCTCCTACGTGCCCTACGTGGACGACGCCGAGATGGAGGTGCGCCTCATCCGCGCGCAGGAAATCAGCCGCTACGTCGAGCTGGGCTATCTGGATTGCGGCATCACCGGGCACGATTGGATTCGGGAGAACGGCTCGCGCGTCCACGAGGTCGGCGAGTTCCTGTTCAGCAAGGCCACGCGCCAGCCCGCCCGCTGGGTGCTGGCGGTGCCGGAGGATTCCCCGATCAAGTCGGTGAAGGATTTGAACGGCAAACGCATCGCCACCGAGGTGGTGAACCTGACCAAGAAATATCTCCGCAAGCACGGCGTGAAGGCGGCGGTGGAATTTTCCTGGGGCGCCACGGAGGTCAAGGCGCACGAGCTGGTGGACGCCATCGTGGAGATCACCGAGACCGGCTCCTCGCTGCGCGCGAACAAGCTGCGCATCGTGGACACGCTGCTGATCTCCACGCCGCGGCTCATCGTCAATCACACCGCGTGGAAGGACCAATGGAAGCGGCGGAAGATCGAGACGCTGGCGATGCTGCTCAAGGGCGCGCTGGAGGCGGAGACGAAGGTGGGCCTCAAGATGAACATCGCGGAGAAGGATCTGCGGAGCCTGCTGGAAAGTTTGCCGGCGCTGCGGCGGCCCACGATCTCGCAATTGAGCCAGCCGGGCTGGGTGGCGGTGGAGACGATCATTGACGAGCACGTCGTGCGCGAACTGATCCCGCAATTGAAGGCCGCCGGCGCGGAGGGGATCATCGAGTATCCGCTCAACAAGGTGGTTTATTAGCGCTGCAGCGTGTGGTTGATTCAAGGGAGCGAAGGACGGCCCCGCGAACCTTCGCCGGGCGGGTTCAACCCCGGATGGAAAGGACGCTCCGCGCGACCACCCCTCACTTCCAATCCAAGCTCACCGCCGCGCTCCGGTCCTTTCCATCCTTTGGTGATTAGGCGGCACGGTCATTTCTTTGAGGATACCTGCTCCCAATTCCAACTCCCCACGACCAGCCGCATAGGCCGTCCATTGCGCGTCCCGACGGTCAGCGGTTGGTTCAACTTGTACAACCCGTTCGTCGCGGTCAGCACCACTACTGACGCCAACTCTACGCCAGGTGCAAGCTCATAAGACTGGCTTGAAGTCGTGCTTGTCCCGACCCCGCTTTGGGTCAACGTGGCGACGTGGCAGACGGAATTGCTGTCGCCGGTAACCAGCATCGAAGCCACAATCACTTTGGTCTCTCTCGCCTTGCCCTTGAGCGTCGGAGCCAGGATTATGCTGCTCCCACCGCCATAGCCGGGTTCGCCAAGTATCTGCAGCATCTGGGCGGTGGGACGCGCTTCAACCTTTAGTTGAACGACGCGACACGCAGAACTCTCGACCAGTTCCTCGACAGTGAGGCGAAATAAATCTGCCGGGGGAAGCGCGGCGGCGTGGGATCGGAATGCGACTGCAAGAAGTGTGCAGGCAAGAAGTGTGGTTTTCATAGTGTGGTGGTGTAGTGCCGCCTAACATCTCTGTAAGCCGCAAATGGGTTCCTGCCAGCTACCCCGCGATCGTCGCGTTGACCACCACGCTCAACGGCCCGCGCGCCCCGCGCTTGTTCACCCAGCGGCCCAGATAATACACCGTCTGACTGGCCTGCGCCGCGTCGTAGTCCTCCACGTTCGGGCTGTTGGTGATGAGTCCCAGCGCCTCGCATCCCTCCGTGCTCACCGGCGCGGGGCCGCCCACCTTGCGGAACAATTCCATGCCCAGCGCCCCGGCGGGGCGCGCGCGGCTGTTGGGCGTGGCCTCGTCCGCCCATTTGATCGTGTGCTGGAGGCGTTGCGCGGTGTTCACCATCAACACCGGGCGCGTGGTGATCGCGGCGGTGGGCGTGCGGGTGACATCATGCACGGGCACGCCGGCCAACTGCCGCTGGGCGTTGGTGACGCCCGGATGCGTCTGGATGATGCCCGCGATTTCGCGGAAGCCGATTTCCAGCGAGTCGCGCGTGGAATCCTTGCTCGCGGTGGCGGCGGTGGCGGCGGCCTGGGCGGTGTTATGCGCGGGGTAGGTGAAGTTCCACGCGCCGTGCAGCGAGTTCAAGCCGTTGGCTTGCGCGGGCGCGACGCCCAACGCGGCGGCATTGGCGAGGATGTAGGGAACTTTCGCCTGCATGAAGGCGTTGAACTCCGGGTCTGAATCCGGGACGAAGTCGGGCATAATGACTCTCTTTCTGCTTTGATTGTTTACTTTAACGTGAACGGTGCCGACAGCCTCCTCGGCTATCGGCGGGGAATGGTGTAAATAGCTCAGAATCAACCGTCAACGAATTTTCGCCTAAGTGGAGGGAGTCATTCCCTAAGTGGAGGGAACGAGTCCCTCCACATAGAGAATGGTTCCCGCCATATAGATACTGGTTCCCGCCACATGGGGAACCAGTCCCGCCATCCGGGGAATGGTCGCCTCCGCTACGGGAACGGCTCCCTCCACGGAGGGGCTGACTCCCTCCATGGCGGCGATGAGTCCCTCCGCTCCGGCGCCCAGTGCCGCCACGGGAAGAAGCGTTCCCGCCACGGGAATTTCCAAGTCTGGAGTCGGGATTGGCGTGCCCCGGAGAGGTGAGGCGGCGAGCACTCGCAGTGTTCAGCGTGCAGCGGAACATGGAGGCGAGCCTACGCCGGGGCGGGTCGCGCGCAAGAACTATTTTGGTCGCGCGACCGGTGGCTACCGTCCCGGCGATTCGAACGCCACGCGGATGGTCGTGCCCGCGCCGGGCTTGCTTTCAATCGCCATGCGGCCGCCCAGTAGTTCGGTCAATCGCCGGGCGATGGTCAGGCCCAGGCCCGCGCCCTGTTGCTCGTAAGTCTTGCGGTCGAATTGCGTGTGCGGCGCGATCTTGGAAATTTGTTCGGCGGTCAGCCCGCGCCCCTGATCGGTGACGCTCAACTGGAAGGTGTGGTTCACGATCCCGCAGTCCACGCGCACCGGCTGGCCGGCGACGGAAAATTTGAACGCGTTGTCCATGAGTTCCTCGGCGATCTTGGCGAGGTTCTCCGGCGGAATCAACACGCCGGCGGGCGTGACGCGCAGTTGGAGGTCGGCCTCGCGCTTGAAACGGGCGGCGACTTTGGCGGCGATGTCCGGGAGGAGATCCTGCGCCTGCGCCGGGGCGAGCGAGTTGGAAAGTTCGATTTTTTGGGCTTCGCTGGCCATGAGTTCCAACTGGGAAAAGACGAGGAAGTTTTCAATCAACCGGTGCAGCCGTTGCGCGGATTCCTGGATGAAGAGGGCGGATTCGAGCACCTCCTCGGGCGGCATGGTGGCGTGGTCCTCGATCATGATGCCCGCCAGGCCGAGGATGCCGTTGAGCGGGGTGCGCAATTCGTGCGGGAGGGCGAGGGTGATGTTGCCGCGCAGCTCGTCGAGTTTTTTGTTGGACTGCCGCTGGACTTCGGCCTGTTTTTCCAGGCGGGTGTTGACGGCGCCGAGGAGTTCCTTGTGCGTGAAGGGCTTGGTCAGGTAATCGTCGGCGCCCAGTTCCATGCCCTTGCGCTGTTTGATTTTGTCGCTCTCGCCGGACAGGAAAATGAAGGGGATGGTCGCGGTGGCATCGTGCTGGCGCATCGCGGTGAGCGTCGCGTAGCCGTCCATGTTCGGCATGTTGATGTCGCAGATGATGAGGTCGGGCAGTTGTTCCTGCGCGAGTTGGATGCCGCTCAGGCCGTCCTCGGCGACGATGGCGGTGAAACCGAAAACGTTCAACGTCTCGGCGATGATGAAGCGGACATCCGCCGTGTCATCAATGACGAGGACTTTTTTGCTCGAATTGGCGAAGGGCAGGGGCGTGACGGCCCCGTCATCGCCGGGTTCAGGCGGAGTGGTGGAGGGCAGGGCCGAGGTCATGGCGCGGACCATTTCATGGAAGAAGCACGGTGCCAGCGCGGATGGGGATCGTTTGACAAAACCCACCCGTCCCGGCTATTGAGTTCGCATGTCGCATTTAACAGCGGTTCCATTCCTCTTCATCTTAGCAGTTGGGATGCCGTCGGCGCCCGCGCAGACCAACCCGGTGAAAATCGCCAGCGAGGCCCGGTTCGACCTCGTCTCCACCACGGTCAAGCTGACAAACGGGGCGGTTTTGACGGGCAGCGGCCAGATTCAACGCCCGAACTGGTCGGGCGTCGCCGAGCAGGCGCGCGCGTACACGGCAAGTTTTGCAGTGACGCCCTTTGCGTGGAATGAGTTCGCGGTGCGTTTTGTTCCCCTCGCGGACGGCGTGGTGGAGTTGAAACTGATGGGGCCGTGGGAGGAGGCGGCGACGGGCGTGCCGTATTTTCAGGAGATTCTTTGGGATGCGTTGGAGGCCACCGGCACCACGCTGACGAATGGGGGTTTTGAACGGATGTTCGCCGCCGGGAGAAATGTGCAAGGCTGGCAGGGCGGGCGCAGCATCGTGTTGCGCGCCACGCCGGAATTGCCCGCGGCGGAAGGCCGGAACTACGCGTATGCCTGGCACAACCGGCCGGTCACCACTGCGCTGCGCGTCACCGCCGGCACGCCCGTGACGTTGCGCGTCCACGCGCGCGCCTCCCTGCCGCCGGGTTATGAGGACATGCGCCGCCTCACCAGTCACGACTCGCCGGCGCACGTCGCCGCGCGCCGCTTCCAGCGCGGGGCCAACCTGGGCAATTATCTGGAGGCGCCGCGCAGCCAGAACTGGGGCGCGAAATATTCGGAGGCCGATTTCAAAGCCATCCGCGCGGAAGGCTTCGACCATGTGCGGCTGCCCATTGCGTGGCACCAGTACGCCGGTCCGGGACCGGACTTCAAACTGTCGGATGAAATATTTTCGAAAGCCGATTTCCTCGTCACCAACGCGCTCAACCACGGGTTGAATGTGCTGATGAACATTCATCATTTTGACGCTTTCACCAGCGATCCGGCGGCGCATACCAACGATTTTTACGCGCTCTGGCGGCAGATCGCCCGCCACTACGCCGGTACCCCGCTCGGCGTCGCCTTCGAGTTGATCAACGAACCGAAGGACAAGGCCACGACGGTGGTTTTGAACCCCATCTATGCCGCCGCCATCCGGCACATCCGCGACGTCAGTCCGCGCCGCACCATTTTTGTCGGGCCGGGCAAATGGAACAGCATCACCGAACTGGCTGCGCTTAAACTGCCCGACAACGACGACAACCTCATCGTCACTGTCCATTGCTACGACCCGTTTTACTTCACCCATCAAGGCGCCAGTTGGACCAAGCCCGCCACGGACACCAAGGGCATCATTTTCCCCGGCCCGCCGCCGACCCCGCTGGTTCCCGCTCCTTCTGTCACGAACAACCAGGGAGTGGTGAACTGGATTAATGAATACAACACCCAGCCGACCGCGGAGAATCCCAGCAGCCCGCGCGCGTTCCGCGGCAAACTGCGCACGGCCCGGGAATGGTCCGACTACTACGGTCGGCCAGTACATGTGGGCGAGTTCGGCTGTTACATCGGGGCGGACGCCGCGTCGCGCGCCCGGTTCTACGCGGAATTCCGCCGGGCACTTGGCGAAGCGCGATTGGGCTGGGCGATGTGGGATTGGAAGGCCGGCTTCCGGTATTGGGATGACACGAAACATCAGCCGGCTGCGGGGATGCGCGAAGCCCTCTTCCCCAAGCCTTAACGGGCCGGGCCGGGGCCGGGACGGGACACGGGAGATGCATCCCGGCAATGCATCTGGTTCAGGCTGGTACAAAAAAAGCCGGGCCTCACTATCAGGGGATGACATGGAGGCCCGGGGAATTTCGAATTAATACAAGCGTAGGATTACGTGGAAAAACGGTTCCAGTCTGTATTTAACCGGAACCGAAATCTAAATGGGCAAATAAAGAACAATTTAAGCTTCTGCCCGAAACTTGTTTCGTAATCCGCGTGTAGATCACCAGTTTGGCTCCCCCCTGTCAAGCATCACGTAAAGATTTTTTTACCCACGTTTTTGGCCGTGCCGGCGACGCGCGAATGACGTTCGCGGCGGACAGGAATTGGCGGTCGGAATAAAATCACGGAGCGTTTTGTCCGGTGGATTTTTTAGTTCGCAAAACTTTTTTTAGAAAAATTAGTTTCCTGTTTACAGGCTTCGACCGGTTGTTACTATCCGCCCCGCGTCACATGAAAAAAATCGAGGCCATCATCAAACCGTTCAAACTCGAAGATGTAAAAGAAGCCTTGGCCGGCTTGGGCGTCGAGGGCATGACCGTGAGCGAGGTGAAGGGTTTCGGACGGCAGAAAGGCCACACGGAAATTTATCGCGGCAGCGAATACACCGTGGATTTTCTGCCGAAGATTAAAATTGAAATCGTCCTTGCGGACAGCCTGGTGGCCGCCGCCGTCGGGGCGATCGTCAAGTCCGCCAAGACCGGAAAGATTGGCGACGGCAAGGTGTTCGTCAGCACGATCGAAAACGCCGTGCGCATCCGCACGGAGGAGACGGGCGAGCAGGCCGTCTAGTAATTTCCCCGGCCGCGTGTTTGATGGGCGGGGGGTGTCAGTCGTTTCAACCAAAACCAACATAATCATCGAATGAGCAATTCATTTTCAGAAAAGAATGCCACCCCTGCGAGCGTGCTGGCGCTGGCGAAAAAGAACGGCGCCAAGATGGTGGACATCAAGTTCGTGGACACCTTCGGCACCTGGCAGCATTTCAGTTGTCCCATCGCCGAACTGACCGAAGAGGTCTTCACCGAAGGCTACGGCTTTGACGGCTCCTCCATCCGCGGCTGGAAATCCATCGAGGCCTCGGACATGCTCGCCCTGCCCGACCCCGCCACCGCCTTCATGGACCCCTTCTGCGCCGCGCCCACCCTGTCGCTGACCTGCACCATCGCCGAGACCGGCACCAAGGAGGCCTACACCCGCGACCCCCGCGGCATCGCCCAGCGCGCCGAAAAATACCTCAGCGGCACCGGCCTGGCCGACACCGCCGTCTTCGGGCCCGAAGCCGAGTTCTTCATCTTCGACAACGTTCAATATGACCACCGGGCCAACGGCACCTTCTACTCCGTCGAGAGCGAGGAAGCCGTGTGGAACTCCGGCCGCGACGAGATGCCCAACCTGGGCTACAAAATCCGCCACAAGGAAGGCTATTTCCCCGTCGCGCCCGCCGACACGCAGCAGGACATCCGCACCGAGATGTGCCTGGTGATGGAGGAACTGGGCATCAAGATCGAGCGGCAGCACCACGAGGTCGCCACGGCGGGCCAGGCGGAGATTGATTACCGCTTCGACACGCTCGTGCGCGCCGCCGACGCGATGATGGTTTACAAATACGTCGTCAAGAACGTGGCCAAGCGCCACGGCAAGACGGCGTGTTTCATGCCCAAGCCGCTCTTTGGCGACAATGGCAGCGGGATGCACACCCACCAGTCGCTGTGGAAAAAGGGCAAGCCGCTCTTTGCCGGCAACGAGTACGCCGGCCTCTCGCAGATGGCGCTCTACTACATCGGTGGACTGCTCAAGCACGCGCGGGCGCTATGCGCGATCTGCAATCCGACGACCAACAGCTACAAGCGGTTGGTGCCCGGCTACGAAGCGCCGGTGAACCTGGCCTACAGCGGGCGCAACCGCAGCGCCGCCGTGCGCATCCCGATGTACAGTGACAACCCCAAGGCCAAGCGTATCGAGTATCGCCCGCCCGATCCGGCGGCGAATCCGTATCTGGCGTTTGCGGCGCTGTTGATGGCGGGATTGGACGGGGTGCAGAACAAGATTGATCCCGGCGAACCGCTGGACAAGAACATCTACGAACTGCCGCCGGAGGAATTGAAGCGGGTGCCGCATGTGGCGGCGAGCCTGGGCGAAGCGGTGGATTGCCTGGAAGCGGACCACGCCTTCCTGTTGAAAGGCGACGTGTTCACGCCGGACTTTCTGGAAATGTGGATCAGCAACAAGCGCAAAGAGCACGACGCCCTGCGCCTGCGCCCACACCCCTACGAATTCCACCTCTACTACGACGTGTAAGGTTGATGGTTTTCAATTGGGCGTCCCATTCGCGGGGCGCCTTTTTTCGTCGCTGAAAATGGAAAATGTGCTGATTTTACGGGTCGAAACCCCATTGTGAACAACTCGTGAACAAGAGTTAATATGTTGTTCTCGTCACCGTCCCGGCTTTCCACTAGAAACTCATTTCGCAATCCAAGCGAGTTTAGCGTTCAATAAGTTTTCGTGTCAGGCGGATCGGGGGTCATTTTTTTGAGTTTTAAGATTCTGGTTATCAATGGGATGGGTTTGTTTTGATGGGCTGCTTTCAGGCCAACGGAAAGCACCTTTGCCGGCGTAGGGAGAGTCGGGAAGGAATGGCCGCGTAAAGGACTGCGCAGAGCAGTGTTACAAACGCGTGCGGGTGGCAGGTGAATAAATCCGTGAAAACGGAGTTTTGACAGGCAATAACATGCAAGCAACGGCAGAAAAGATTTGGACGGCGGCGCAACAGCAACTACGCACACTGCTCAATGCGGATATTTACAACTTGTGGTTTGCGCCGCTTCAGGCCAGCGCGCTCGAAGGTGAGTCGCTCACCCTGGAAGTAGCCAACGATTTCTGTGAAGTCTGGCTCAAGGAAAATTACCTCGGACTGATCCACGACGTGCTCGCGCATGCTTCCGGCCAGCAGTTGACGGTCAAGTTCCATGTCAACCTTGCGAAGCCTGCGTTCAAATCCCTGCCGGCCAGCGTTGACGCCGCCAAGGACAAGGCGCCAGCGAAGATCGAACCGGAGGAAAATGAACGCAATGGCGCGACGCGGGAAGCGCCCTTCAATCCGAAAAACACGTTCGACACCTTTGTCGTCGGCAATAACAACACCTTTGCGCACGCGGCGGCGATGGCGGTCGCGCAGGCTCCCGCCAAGTCCTACAATCCACTGTTTCTCTACGGCGGCACTGGCCTCGGCAAGACGCACCTGCTTCACGCCATCGGTCAGTACGTCGTCAGCCACAAGAAAGGCGCTCGGGTCACCTACGTCTCGTCCGAAAAGTTCACGAACGAGTTCATTGACGCCATCCAAAACAACCAGCTCGTCCGCTTCCGCAAAAAATTCCGCCACACCGACGTGTTCCTGATTGACGACATCCAGTTCCTCGCCGGCAAGGAACGCATTCAGGAGGAATTCTTCCACACCTTCAACACCCTGCACGAAGCGCGCAAGCAGATCGTGCTCACCTGCGACCGCCCCGCCAGCGAAATTCAAAATCTTGAACACCGGCTGGTTTCGCGTTTCGAGTGGGGCCTGGTCACGGACATGCAGCCGCCCGATGTCGAAACGCGGCTGGCGATCCTCCGCAAAAAGGAAAAAATGATGGGCGTGGAACTGCCGGAAGACATCGTAAACTTCCTGGCCGAGCGCATCCGCACGAACATCCGCCGTCTCGAAGGCGCGTTGGTGCGCGTCGCCTCCTACGCCTCGCTCACCGGCAAGAAACTCAGCCTCGAAGTCGTCGAGGGATTGCTCCGCGAAGTGTTGCACGAGGAAGGCCGGTTCACCGTCAACATTGACGTGATCCAGAAAAAGGTGGCCGAGCATTTCGACATCCGGCTCGCGGACATGACCAGCAAACGCCGTCCGGAGAATATCGCCTTCCCGCGTCAAATCGCGATGTACCTCGCCCGTCAGATGACCGAAAGTTCCCTCAATACCATCGGCGAAGCCTTCGGTGGCCGCGACCACGGCACCGTGCTGCATGCCTGCCGGTTGGTGAAGGATCGCATGCAGTTGGACACGCAGGTGCGCCAGGTCGTCTGCTATCTGGAAAAACAATTGGCGCGCTGAAGACGCGGGCCCGGTTGTAACCGAACGCAGCGCTGAACCGCCGCCAGAGGCTCGCGTTTCGGATGGCGGTTCTTGCCCGGCCACGAGCAAATAAATCCGGCGCGTGGCATGACTGCGCCGCTGCACCGCTTTGTATATCTGCCCTGTCGATCCCCCGTCCAATCGAGAGTTGTTTCTTCGCAATAAACGGTTGGCCGATCCCGGACTTACCCGGCTTCATGCTTGGGGTGTTGGAAGCGTGAGAGAAGTGATCACACTGCGGGAAATTGTTCAGTCGGCCCGAAGCGGGCGCGACCGCTGGGAATTGTGCGCGACCGCCAGGGCGCGCTACGACACGACCGCGTCCACGATCGTGATCGAATTGGATGCGGGGGTGAGACCGATGGGCCTCGCGCCGGGGCTTGACGGGTTCCGGCAGCCCTGGTTGCCACCGCCGCGAGTTGTGAAACGCCGCGTTCCCCTCCGCCAGGCCCGCGCGACGGCGCAAGCGGTGTTTGACCGCTGGACTGCCAAAATCCGGCGGATGATTCCGACCCAATCCCAACGTGCCGGCGAATAAATCCCGCCCTCAAACGACAAACGTCGTGGGGCAAAAAACAGTTACGGATCAACAAGGCTGGTGTAGTCCCGTCTGCCGTGGTGAGCCATCTTGACCTTGAAAAGGAAACCAAACGTATGAAAACAAAAGATTCACCAAGAGGAAAGCGGGCCAGCTCAACAGTTGGGGGCGGGCGCAGAATTGCGCCGCTCGGAAAGTCATCCCGGTCGAGTGTCGCACGGGCAAAAGCTCCCAGCCCGCTGCGGGTCAAAACCATTCTGGTGCCGGTTGATTTTTCCGGTCCTTCCGAGCGGGCGCTGGACTACGCGGTGCGCTTTGCCGATCAGTTCGGCGCGAAACTCCTGCTCCTGCACGTGGTGGAACCGCTGGCGGGGCCCGAGTTGGCGACGGTTCTGCCATTGTTGCTGGACCACGACAAGGTGGTGGCCGACTGCAAGGCGCGCCTTGAATTGCTCGTCAAACAAAAAGCCATCGCGCCCCGGAAGATTGAACGAACGCTGGTTCGTGAAGGCCGGTCCTACCACGAAATCGCGGCGGCGGCCCGGAGCCTGAAGGTGGACATGATCATCCTCTCCACCCATGGCTACACCGGGATCAAGCGGGCGGTGCTGGGCAGCACCACCGAGCGGGTGGTGCGCCATGCCCCCTGCACCGTGCTGGTCGTTCGCGAAAATGAGCGGGAGTCCGCGAAATAGCCGGCGTCCGGCCGTCCGGCGCAGTGAAATCAAATGAATGCTGAAAACCAGCGAACAAATAGATGGACGGTTCAGTCTCGTTTCCCTGGCGAAACCGGGCCAGCCGAACATCGAATGCGACTGAGGACGGGATTTAGTCTGAGCCGTTAAGACCATCATCCCAAGCAAACTTATGAAATTCAAACCAACCAACTCAGCTGGCGGCGTGGTCGTGGAACCTGGTCCGAAGGAAGCGCAACTACCCACCATCACGGCCAGGCAGATGCCCGCCGCGCTGCCGGTGTTCCACCTCAAGAAAATCCTCGTGCCGGTGGACTTTTCCGCCTGCTCGAAGAAGGCGCTCCAATACGCCATTCCGTTCGCGCGGCAATTCGGCGCGGAATTGACCATCCTGTACGTCGTGCAGCCCTTTCTGCCCGTACCGGAAATGGTCACGGTGGATCTGGCCACGATCGAAAGTCAGATGCGCCAGACGGGCGAGCAGCAACTCGCCGCGTTGAAGGCGACCGTGGATGAGAGCGTGGACTGCAAGACTGCGTTGCGTGTCGGCAACCCGCACGGGGAAATCATCGAAGCCGCCAAAACCCTGGGCAGCGATCTGATCATTCTCTCGACGCACGGACATACCGGCCTGGCGCATGTCTTTCTCGGCAGCACCGCCGAGCGCGTGGTTCGGTCGGCGGACTGCCCGGTGCTCGTCGTGCGTGAAAAAGAACACGACTTCGTCGCCGGCCGTTCCGCGAAACTCTGAGAACGCCATGATCATCAAGCCATTCATCCTCGGAGCCATCGCCACTGCCGCGTTGGCGGCAGGTCTCAGCGCCCAACCCGCCCGCCCCGCGGCCACCCGGGAGTTCATGCGCCAGAAACTCGAACACTCGCAGCGCGTGCTGGAAGGCATCGCGACGGAAGATTTCGAATTGATCGCCAAACAGGCGCGCAAACTCGCCGCCCTCAGTCAGGAGGCCGGCTGGCGCGCGTTCGACAATCCGGACTACCTGCGGCACAGCGACATTTTCCGGCGCAATGCCAGCGCGGTGGCCAAAGCCGCCGCGGATCGGAACCTGGACGGAGTCACGCTGGCCTACGTGAAAATGACCATGAACTGTGTCGAGTGCCACAAATTCATTCGCGGCAAGGACAATGCCCGGCTCAATGACCCCGGTGAATCACCATTCGCCGCCCGGCGATAAGCCGCCGGTCCACCGCATCCGGGTTCGCACGCCAGAGTTGTCGTGCCACGCCGGGTCAGGCACCATCACCCCATGATTACGAACAGCGGATGCGTTCTCTGCGGCACGGACTTTTCCACCCACGCGGGCGAGGCCGCCGAGGTCGCCGCGGCCATCGCCAGAAAGCTCAACGTCCCGGTGGCGCTGGCTCACGTCGTTGACAACCTCGGACTGGGGCCGGGCGATCCCAGCCTCCTCGAACTGTTGCTGGCCCGCAAACGCGAGCGTCTGCACGCGGAAGCCGAACGCCTGCGGGCGCTCGGCACCGTCGTCCGCGAGGAATTCCACACCGGTTCCCCCCACGCCGCGTTGATTGAGGCCGCCGG
The DNA here is from genome assembly GCA_031378375.1 of Verrucomicrobiota bacterium. Classification (GTDB taxonomy): domain Bacteria; phylum Verrucomicrobiota; class Verrucomicrobiia; order Limisphaerales; family JANNEF01; genus JANNEF01. Next base: position 23,099 of record JANNEF010000092.1, read on the forward strand.
GCGATTGAACGCCGGCCTGATCGTGGTTTCCTCCGTGGGTTGGATCTCCCCCAGTCGCGTGCTGATTGGGAGCGTCGCCGAACGCATCGCGGAAACGTCGCCCGTGCCCACCCTGGTGGTGCGCAGCGCCGCCCCCTTCGCGGCCTGGGCGCGCGGCGAACAACCGCTCAAAGTGCTGGTCGGATACGACTTCTCCGCCAGTGCCGACGCGGCCCTCCGCTGGGTGGGTGCACTGAACCAGATCGGCCCGTGCGAGATCACCGTGGCGCACGTGAACTGGCCTCCCGGAGAAATCCGGCGGCTGGGGATCGGCGGACCGCTGTCGCTCACCGACAACCCGGACGAAGTTCAGCGCGTGCTGGAGCGTGACATGCAGGATCGAGTCGCGCCGCTGCTCGGCCAGCAACGGGCCGGCTTGCGCGTGCAGCCCGGCTGGGGCCGCGCCGATTCGCACCTCCTCGAACTGGCGCACACGACCCGGGCCGACCTCCTTGTTACCGGCACGCACCAACGGCACGGCATCAGCCGCCTCTGGCTCGGTTCCGTCTCCCGCGGCATTCTGCACCACGCGCCGATGAGCGTGGCCGTGGCGCCGGCGCCGAAGACCACCGAGCCGGCCACTGCGCTTATTCCCGAAATCCGGCGCGTGCTGGCACCCACGGATTTTTCCGAGTTGGGAAACCGTTCGATTCCGCTCGCCTGTGCCGTGTTGCCCCGCGCCGGGCGGGTGTGTCTGCTCCACGTCGCGGAACCGGGCCGGCGTCCGGCCGGGTTGGAGGCGCAACTGCGGGCGCTCATCCCCGCCGGGGCCGCCGCGCGCGGAATCGAAACTCACGTTGAAATCGTTGAAAGCCTAGACCACGCCACCGCCATCTGCCAGGCGGCGGAACGTCTGGGGGCCGACCTCATCTGCATGGGCTCGCATGGCCGCACGGGCCTGTCCCAGGCGCTCCTCGGTTCCGTGGCGCAGGCCGTGATGACGGACAGCCGCCGCCCGGTGTTGATCGTCCGCCCACCCGCGAGTTGATGCTGGATGTTTGAGATACCGGGCTGAACGTGCCCTCCACTTGCTTTGAACGTGGAAAAGGCCGTTGAGCCACCAAGGCGCCAAGGAGATAAACCGGGGCGCTGAAGCGTCAAGCCGGTTGGCCGATCCTTCCTCAGTTGGGTGAGCAATGGTCCCGAATCAACAGCAGGGTGAGCGACTGGGACAGCAGCGTGGCGAATCACTGGCTGGTGACCACTGCGGCAACCGGCGCGAGGGCGGGGAAACGCGCGTCCATAATCGTGTGAATTCGTGGGTGAACTGCCTCGTTCCGGAGAACCGGCGGGAGTCCATGTCGGACCGCCGCGGTCGGGGCGGAAAGTCAGCGTCCCGCGAGAACCAGTCACCTTGGCTGCCGTATGTGGCCAGCGCCCTCGGAATGGCCTCGGGCGCGGCACCGCCGGATAAATCCGGCGCTTCGTTAGGCCGCCGCGGCCAGCGGCCTCTGCACGGACACCGCCGCGCTGCCCGCCTCATTGCCCGTGGTGAGAATCACGAACACCTTGAACACCATGTGAACCCCGGGATCACTCAGCCCGAAGGACGTGAGGAACTCCCGCGGTTCCGCCGGCGTATGATTGGCGATTACCTCCGCGTAAGCCTCGTCGTATTCCGTGCCCGCATGACCGCGCAATTGATAGCCGGACAACATGGCATCCGTTGATTCGCCATGCACGATCTTCGACAAGTCCGGCGGCTCGAACGTGGCCGTCGCGTTCACCACTTGCGGCGTGTGACCCGGCAAGGGCGACAGCCGCGGCATCGTCTCCACCAGCGTGGGAAACGCCATCAGATCCCCCGGCACATCCTCGCGGTAGGCCTTCATGATCTCGTAGAGGTCCGCCTGGATTTCATCCCGCTTCGCCCGCGCCAGCGTCAGCCGCTGCAGCTTCGCCCGCTCGTCCGCGTAGGCAAAGGCCAGCGACGACAAAAAGCTGGCAAATTCACCCTGCGTCATCGGGGTGGTCTGCAAATCCGTGGCCGGCAACACCAGCGGCAACGTCACCCCCGCCGGCGCCGGACCCGCGTTGATGTCCGCCCACAACGTCATCACGTCACACATCGGATTGCAAAAATTCTCCTGCCCATCCCGGATGCCCGGCGCGTACGGGCGCGCCCGGTAAAAGTGCGTGGACTGCCACTTGCCATCCAGCTTCACCAGGAACTGGTTCAAACGCTCCAGCAACTTCGTCTTGATGATCTCGATGGTGCCCCGCGACAAGTCCACCTGCGTGAGCCTGGCCCGCACGTCGATATTTTGCGCCTGCAGATTGGTGCGCAGGAGGTCAAAGTCAGCCCGCAGCACCAGCGTTTCGTTGGGCCGCTTGATCTTGAGCGGTGAGCCGACCGGCAGAGCCTCATTGCATAAAAGCCAGTGGCCGGAAAACGCATCGGCCACGGCCGGGTAGGTTGAGTTGCCGGAAATTCCTGTGAAGATAGACATACGGAGTGGATTCCTTTCGATTTCTTACGTGGTTGATTTAGTTCGCAGACCTGCACCGCGTTGCATCGCATTTGGCAGATCATTTTTCATGTCGCCATCCTGTGAACCACGAATCATGCCACGCCGTAACTTGTTGATAAACACCCCTGCCCTGCACCAGCCGACGGAAATAACCCGACAGAAGTTGCCCGTGCCCGGCAAATACTTTCTGTTCCGCGTCATCAGACCGCGCATCGATTTCTCTGACTCGTAAAGACGGATTCCGATTGCAACGGGCCGTGACATGCCTACGCTCCCGCCGTGCCTCTTGCTTGGAACGAGATCCGCCACCGCGCGATTAAATTCGCCAACGAAAACTCCCACGCCGCCAGCGAGGCGGGCGAGAAACAAACCTTCTGGAACGAGTTCTTCGACGTCTTCGGCATCCCGCGCAAGACCATTGCCTCGTTCAAAGCCGGCGGCTACACCGGCCACGAGCTTCGCCAGTTTCTCGTGCGCATCCTCTTCTGCCTCTTTGCCGAGGACACCGGCATCTTCCTCACCAAATCCTTTCGGTTCTACAACACACCTTGCGCTTGCGTCGTTCGTGTCTGCCAACCATAAATCTCGCATGTCGCAAACAAAGCTCACTGTCGCTGAATACTTCGCAGGCATTGGCCTCATGCGGCTCGGCTTGGACAAAGGCGGCTGGCAGACCGTCTTCGCCAACGACATTGATGAAAAGAAACAGCAGATGTATCTCGACCACTTCGGCGTTTCACCCGAGTTCGTGCTTGGAGACATCCACGCGTTAGACGTGTCAGCAGTCCCGTCAACGGTTCTCGCCACGGCGTCGTTCCCGTGTAACGACCTTTCGCTTGCTGGTGCTCGGAGGGGACTCGCCGGTCAACACTCTTCTGCTTTTTGGGGGTTCATCAGTATCTTGGAGCAGATGAAGGGGCGGCGTCCGCCGCTCGTCCTTTTGGAAAACGTGACTGGCTTCCTGAGTTCGAATGAAGGTGAAGATTTTCATGAGGCTCTTCTCGCTTTAAACGGGCTCGGTTACAGCGTGGACACATTCATCATCGACGCGTCGAGATTTGTCCCGCAGAGCCGCCAGCGCCTGTTTGTCGTTGGGCACAGTAGTGCGATCCCCCGCGCTCCGGAAAATCTGCTGCTCCAGCAAAGCGAAGTTCGTGGGTCAGCGCTGACCGATTTCATTTTCTGGCACCCGGACGTGCAATGGAGCGTAAGGCCATTGCCGGCACTCCCGCGAACTGAGAAGAAGCTTCCTGAAATCATCGAAGACATCTCGCCAAACTCGTCTGCCTGGTGGAGCGAAGCGCGCTGCGACTACCTGCTGAACCAAATGAGCCCAAAGCATCGCGCCCAAGCAGAAGCCATGATTCGCGCGCCACACCGCTCTTACGCCACAGTTTTTCGTCGGGTCCGTGACACTGGTTCAATGGCGGAGTTGCGCACCGACGGAATCGCTGGGTGCCTCCGCACCCCGCGAGGTGGCAGCGGCCGACAAATTCTATTCGTGGCTGGAAAGGGGCGTTTCGCGGTCCGCCTCCTCACAGCTCGTGAGTGCGCCCGTCTTATGGGTGCCGATGAGTTCGTTCTCGATGTCCCCCTCAACCAAGCTCTTTTCGGCTTTGGTGATGCCGTCTGTGTCCCGGCCATCCGTTGGATCGCCGATAATTACCTCACCCCGCTCGCGACAGCCCTTTATGCCAAAGACAAAGAAACCAGCAACGAGCGCAGTTCCACCCGCCACAGTGAAGCTCGAAAAGGTCGCCGGTGCTCGGCGGAGACCTGAAGGTGAGCCCTTGGATGTCGCGGCAATCCGCGGCGAAATCCAAGCGTTCCTAGCTACCGTAGATGCGAACGGGCACCGCATAGGTAGCATTAAATGCGGCGTCTATGCTTTCTACGATTACGATGGGGAGCCCATTTACATTGGTCAGACCTATGAAGGATTTGGCATTCGGCTGGGGAGGCATCTTACCGGGCGCCGCAGCGATGCCGTCGCAAAAAATGTTCTCGACCCCTTCGAGGTTGCCGAAGTTTGCGTTTGGCCGATGGATCTCAGCCATCTCTCAAACGACGATAAGAAGGCCGAATTACAAGCGAAGAAGACGGAATTGAACCGAGCGGAATACACTCTCTATCTTAAAGTCGTCGAAGAATCTTCTTTCAAGGCCGTTCTGAACGAGCAACTCCCTAGCAAGACCGACCTGATTACGCTTCCGACCCCGTTCAGGCGGCGCATCATTCCCGCTGATATTTTTCCTCAACGAAAGCATCCGGACATCCGCATCGCCCGCGGGGCCAGCACCATCGCGGCGCTCGCCCGAGTATTTAGCGTGCGCAAAGTGGGAAAACGACTCCGGACGATACTCGTTACCCAAGCACAACGCCTCGAACGCCTGGCTTCGGAACGCCTAAAAGATTTTGCCGGAGTTCCAGACGTGAGCGACGCTGAGGGTGGGAACAATGACTAGCTCTGCGGCCCAGTGGGTGCTCGACGCCCGCGCGCAGTTCCCCGGCTCCACGCTGGCCGACCTCTACGATCCCGTGGCCATGCCGCCCGCGCTGAGCAAAGCCCACACCGAACTCGACCGCGCCGTGGACCGTTGCTACCGCAAGGAGCCGTTCCCCAGCGACCGCGCCCGCGTGGAATACCTCTTCCAACTCTACGAACAACTGACCGCGCCGCTCGTCGCCGCCGCCACTGCGAAACCGAAGCGCATACGGAAAACGGCTGGTGCGGTTCCGCCAACTCAGTAATCTTGAGCCATGAAAGCCAGCTTCATTGCCTACGTGGATGAATCAGGTGACGAAGGTTTTGTGTTCAACGCCGATGGGAGCGGCAGTTCGCGCTGGTTTGTCCTGTCAGCCGCGATCATCCGGCAAACCAACGACCTGCAAATGGTGTCCTGCCTGAAGGCTGTGCGCGAAGTGCTGAAGAGGCCGCCCAAAACGCCGTTGCATTTCGTGGATTTGAAGCATGAGCAGCGCGTGCCGTACATCCGGCGCGTGGGTGCGCTGCCCATCCGTACGGTCAGCGTGCTGGTTTACAAACCCCTGATTACCGAGCCGGAGAAGTTCCAGAACACCAAGTATCTCCTCTACCGCTACGCCACGCGGTTGCTGGTGGAGCGCGTCTCGTGGCTCTGCCGGGATCAACGCAAGGCCGGCGAGGGTGACGGCTTCACCGAGTTCATCTTCTCCAACCGAAGCAACATGTCCTACGAGGACATCCGCGCCTACCTGCGGCTGCTGTTGAAGCAATCCGAAGCCAATCCGCAGCAGGTGCAGATTGACCGGACGGCGATTGATCCGGAACGGATTCGTTCCGTGGAGCACTCGAAGCTGGCGGGCTTGCAGGTGGCGGATGCGGTGGTGTCGGGGTTTCATTTTGCAGTTAAAAAGAATCGCTACGGGGAAACCGAGACCGGTTATCTGCCGCATCTGAAAACGACGCTCTACCGGCACAAGGGCGCGGCCATTGGCTACGGGCTGAAGTTTTGGCCGGAAGATTATGCCGCCGTGAAAGCAAAAGCCCCCGAGGCGGAACACCTTGGAGGCTTGTGAAACTGAAAGGTCCCAGGAACCGAGGATCCCACCCTATGCGGGCTGCCACTCACGAGGAGCGGCCTCTTCTGTGTCCTGCGCTTACCCGCAGGCAAGGTTCGTTCGATCGTCCTAAAAGTCAAGCAATCCGAATTGGATTTCCCCGCTCCTCGCTGGCCAAAGCCCACACCGGATTCGACCGCGCGGATCGTCTCCACCGCAAGGAGCTGTTCCCCCGCGCCCGCGCCCGCGTGGAATACCTCTTCCAACTCTACGAACAACTCACCGCGCCGCTGCTGCCGAAAATCTCCAAAGCGCGAGCTAGGCGGTCGAAATGAAGTGGGATGTATTAAGCCTCAGTCTTGGTGGATTGGCGGCGCTGGCGCGCCCCAAAACCAAACGACAGTGACCACGGGCAGTGTCCAAAAACGGGACACTATTTTCCAGTTTTTGGACACCGTGGTGGTGTTTTCCCGCAAAAAGCCGGTGGGGAGACGCAAAATGTCCATGGGGAGGCTCATCTGGTCGGTGGGGAGGCGCGTCGGGTTCATGGGGAGGCACCAAATGTCCATGGGGAGACGCGTCGGGTCCGTGGGGCGGCGCGTCCGGCCGGTGGGGAGACGCGTCCTGTCCCATATTGAGACGCCCCACAGCGCGGCGATGGCTCCCCAGAAACCGGGTGCGGGTCCGCAGGGGCGGGGGGTGGGTCCCCACTTCGAGTGTCCGGGTCCGCAGCGGCTCATGGCGCGGGTGCGGCTCCCCAGCGCGCGGGGGTGGGCTCCCGATGGAGCGGAACTCGGGCCGCAGCGCCACGGTGCAGTCCCGCACGGGCGGGTGGGGTGGCTTGCGCCGGAGCGGGAGGGTGAAAGTGTCGGGTTGCGCTCGGCCCTGTGCGTGGAGCAATTTCTCTCCGGGCTGAAACCGAAACCTGCTCCATGATCCGGCTTATGAAAATCCAGTTCGTTGCTGTCTCGGTCACCATGCGTCTGTTCCTGGCGCTGCTGCTGGTCGGCGGGCCGGGCGCACTTCCCACCTTCGCCGCCGCCCGGCCCAACGTGCTGTTCATCGCCATTGACGATTTGAACGATTGGGTCGGCGTTCTCGGTGGTCATCCCCAGGCCCGCACGCCTCAGCTCGACCGGCTGGCCGCGCGGGGCACACTGTTCAGCAACGCTCACTGTCAGGCGCCGTTGTGCAATCCCTCGCGCGCCAGCCTGCTCACGGGACGGCGTCCCTCCACCACGGGCATCTATGGACTCGCGCCGGGTATTCGCGCGGTCGCGGCCCTGCGGGACACCGTCACGCTGCCGCAGCATTTCGCCGCGCACGGCTACGCCACGTTCTGCGCCGGGAAAATCTTTCACGACGGCTCGCTGACGCCGCGTGACCGCACGAACGAATTTCAAGCGTGGGGTTCGCCGGGGCCGATGCCCTATCCGCCGAAGAAATTTGTCGCCACGCCCGATCTGATCAAGGCGATGGACTGGGGCGTGTTCCCCGAGGCGGACGAAGAGCAGGCCGATTGGAAAATTGCCGACGCGGCCATCGCCCGGTTGCAATCCACGCCGGCGGGCAAACCGTTCTTCCTTGCCGCCGGCTTCCGGCTGCCGCATGTGCCGTGCTTCGCGTCCCGGAAGTGGTTCGACCTCCATCCGGAAGCTGCACTCGCCTTGCCGCCGGTGAAGGCGAACGACCGCGACGACGTGCCGGACTTCGCGTGGTTTCTGCATTGGAAGCTGCCGGAGCCGCGCTTGTCATGGTTGCAAAAGGCCGGCCAGTGGCGCGCGCTCGTGCGTGCCTATCTCGCGAGCACGAGTTTCATGGACAGCCAAGTGGGCCGCGTGCTCGACGCGCTCGACGCCAGCAGTCACGCGACGAACACGCTCATCGTGCTCTGGAGCGATCACGGCTGGCACCTCGGCGAGAAGGGCATCACCGGCAAGAACACGCTCTGGGAACGCTCGACCCGCGTGCCGCTCATCTTCGCCGGCCCCGGTGTCCTGCGCGGTGGGAAGTGCGCGCAGCCAGTCGAGTTGCTCGATCTTTATCCGACGCTCGCCGAACTCTGCGGTCTGCCCGCGCCGCGCGGCCTGGAAGGCCACAGCCTCACGCCACAATTGAAGGACGCGACCACTCCGCGCCCGTGGCCCGCCGTCACCACCCACAATCAAAACAACCACACGGTCCGATCCGAACACTGGCGCTACATCCGCTACGCCGATGGCGCGGAGGAACTTTACGATCACCGCACCGACCCGAATGAGTGGACCAACCTCGCGCGCGATCCCAAGTTCGCGTCCGTCATCCGCGAGCACGCCCGCTGGCTGCCGTCGGTGAACGCGCCGCCCGCGCCGGGCAGCGCGCACCGCATGCTGACCACCACCAACGGCGTCTGGTATTGGGAGGGCAGGCTCATCACGCCTGCGGAGAAAGAAAAGTGACCGCAGGACGGATTGAGTTCATCGCTGCCGATTTCCCGGCGGCCTTCCTTCGGGAAGGACACCCGAGCGGGAATCGCTCTGCGCTGTCTCTGGGCCTGACCCGGTGTTGAAGCGGATGCGCGCGTGGGCGCACTTTGAACTTTGAACTTTGAACCCCGAGCTTCTATCGTCGCCCCATGCGCGTCGTGAAAGTGCCGCTGGGCCGGCGGAGTTATTCCATTTTGATTGGGCCGGGGTTGTTGTCCCGTCTGGGTGGTGAGTGCCGGAAACTCCGCCTCGGCCTGCGGTGCGCCGTCATCACCGACCGCAACGTCGCGCCGCGTTACGCGAAGGCGGCGGAGAAGAGTTTGCGCGCCGCTGGATTTGCGCCGGTGTTGATTCGCGTTCCCGCCGGCGAAACCGCCAAGAGCCTGCAGACCGTCCAGGCCTGCTACGATGCGCTCGCGCAGCACCGGCTGGAGCGCCGGTCCTTCATCGTCGCGCTGGGCGGCGGCGTGGTGGGCGACCTGGCGGGCTTCGTCGCGGCGACTTATTTGCGCGGCATCGCCTTCGTGCAGGTGCCGACGACGTTGCTGGCGCAGGTGGACAGCTCGGTCGGCGGCAAGGTGGGCGTGAACCTCAAGGCGGGCAAAAACCTGGTTGGCTCGTTCTACCAGCCGCGCCTGGTGCTGTGCGACCTCGACACGCTGCGCACGCTGCCGGCGCGCGAGTTCCGTGCCGGGCTGGCCGAGGTGATCAAGTATGGCGTGATTTACGACGCGGTGCTGTTCGGCCGGTTGGAGCGGGACTTGTCCAAGTTGATCCAGTTGGATCCAAAACTCCTCGCGGCCGTCGTCGCGCGCTGCTGCGCGATCAAGGCGGAGGTGGTGGGCCAGGACGAGACGGAGACCGGGTTGCGCGCGATATTGAACTTCGGCCACACCATCGGCCACGCAATCGAGAACTCCATCGGCTACGGCAAGTATCTCCACGGCGAGGCGATTGCCATCGGTCAGGTCGCGGCGGCGGAGTTGTCGCATCATTTGCTGGGGCTGTGTGGCGGCTGCGTGGAACGCATCCGCGATCTGTTCGCGCGCGCCAGCCTGCCGACGGGCATCCAACTCAACGCCGCCCAGCGCGGAAAACTTTTCGCCGCCATGAAGCTCGACAAGAAGGTCAGCGCCGGCGAGATCCGGTTCGTGCTGGCGGAGGAAATCGGGAAAGTGGTGTGGGACTGCAAAGTCCCGCTGGCGTTGGTCAGCCGGGCGCTGAAGGCCCAATCCTCAACCCGCGACTGATTCCGTGTCCGCCGTCAGCGAAACCATCGTCCGCGAATACTTCGAGCTGCACGGCTTCTTCGTGCGGCAGCAACGCAAGTTCATAGCCCCAACACGCCGGGAGGATGACGAGATTGATTTCTTTGTCTTGAACCCGCGCGGCCAGACGACCGCGACCACGTTGCCTTTTGTGCTGGCTTCGGACGATCTAGCTGGCATCACCCGCGCCGTGGTGGTCGTGAAAGGCTGGCACACGGACACCTTCAGCCCCGGCCTGCTGGCCAATGCGCCGGAGATATTTCGTTTTTTGGAACCGGCGTCGTTCCAGCAGGCGGCGAAGGTTTTTGGTGGCGACGCGCCGTTCAGCAAGATTCTCGTCGTGCCTGCGCTGCCGCATGTGGAGCCCGGCCGCCAGCAAAGCATTGAGATGCTGCGCGCCAAGGGGGTTGATGCGGTCATCCCCTTTCACACCGTGCTCGCTGACCTGATTGACCAGATCAAGATCAACCGCAACTACCAGAAGAGTGATTTGCTGCAGGTCATCCGGATTCTCAAGAACTACGGTTTGTTTCGCGAACCGCAACTGGAGTTGTTCAAAGCGAAGCGGAAAAGCAAGCCGGCGGGAACGTGAACCGGGGAGCGGACGGAAGCCGTCGTTCCGGCCTCTCCCAGTTTCCAAGCGGCCAGATCCCGCATCGGATTTTCTGGGTTTCCATTTTCTGACTCGCGCGCTAGCTTCGGCCCGCATGGTCCTGATCATAGACAACTACGATTCGTTCACCTACAACCTCGTGCAGTATCTCGGCGAGCTGCGGGTGGAGATGCAGGTGCATCGCAACGATCAGATTTCCCTCGACCAGATTCGCGCGCTCCAGCCGGAGCGCATCCTCATCTCGCCCGGGCCGTGCTCGCCCAAGGAGTCGGGGCTGTCGAACGAGATCATCCGCGCGTTCGGCGAGGCGGGCGTGCCGATCTTCGGCGTGTGCCTGGGCCACCAGTGCATCGGGCACACATTCGGCGCGAAGGTGGTGGTGAACTACCGCATGATGCACGGCAAGACCTCGATGATTAAGCACAACGGCCGGGATTTGTTCCAGGACATGCCCAATCCCTTCGCCGCCACGCGCTACCATTCGCTGGTCATCCAGCGCGACACACTGCCGGACTTTCTCGAAGTCACCGCCGAGACGGACGAGGGCGAGATCATGGGCATCCGCCATAAGACGCTCCCGATCTGGGGGGTGCAGTTCCATCCGGAAAGCATCCTCACCGAGAGTGGGCGCACGATTATGAAAAACTTTCTTCAGTTGGGAAAACAAAAGCAGGCTTGACGCTACCCGGCTTGGTGATGGCATAACTTCCGCATGACAAAGAAAATTTTTCTACTGTTGGTGGTTGGAATCAGTGCCGGCTTGCTCGCGGGTTGCGTCAACACGCTGGATGGTCGCAAGAAGGCCGGACTGCCCTTCGCCAAAGACCGGGTGGAAGGCCGCTACGAGCGTACGCCCAAGGAACTTTGGGACGCCGCGCAGGACGTGCTCAAATACAACGGCACCCTCTACAGCGTGGACTCGCAAAAAAGCACGCTGGAAGCGAACGTGGACCAGCGTATCGTCTGGGTGCGGGTCGAGGAAGTGGACTCAAAGATTTCCCGCGTCATCGTGCAGTGCCGCACCAAAGGCGGCGGGGCGGACGTTGAGATGGCTGGCTACATTGACAAACAAATCGCCATACGCCTGGCCACCGGCAACCTGACCCCGACCACGCCGACGCAGCGCGTTTACTGATCGTTGTCGGTCGGCGTGGGGTCCGCCAGTCCCTCGTTTTCTGTCCGGCGTGGCTTCAAGCCGATGTCCTGCTCGTATTCGCCGAGCTGAACCGTCTGGCTTTTTTCCTTCGCCTTGAACTCCAGTTTCAAATGCGCGATCCGTTGGCGCGCGTGCTCGGCGGCGGCGAGATTCGGATCGAGGTCAACGATCCGCTGCAGCGTCGCCCGCACCGGTTCGTAGTCGGGCGTGTGTTTGATCTGAAGATCCGCCAGCAGGTTCAAACCATGCACCACTTGCCTGGCCGGCTGGTGGGGCTGCTGGATGAGTTGCTCCAATTCCGCCGTTGCCAGGTCCATCCGCTGGTAATGCTCCGCGTAAATCAACGCCAGCTTCTCGCGCGTCTCGCTGTCGAGGGGGTGTTGCTCCAGGTGTTTCACGTATTCGGCGGCCTTGACGGCGGGGTCCGCGTCCGGTTCGAGCAGGGCGGATGAGTTGGCGAGCAACCCCACGTTGTCCACGCCGGCATGCAGCGGGATCGGCGCACGGTCACGGACGGCGGCGACGCTGCCGGCGTCGCTGAGGCGGGCCAGGCGCTGGGCGGCTTGTTGCGCCTGTTCGGTGTCGGGCAGCAGCGCGATGATTCTTTCCAGTGCCTGCCGCGCGGCTTCGGTGTCCTGCGAAAGTTTCAGGTGCCAGTCGGCGAGCTGGCTCAGCGCATTGGCGAGGTTGCGCGGCGTGTGCCCCGGCTGGTGGCACAACCGTTCGATGGTCATCTGGGCGGCAGGCAGATCGTTGAGGTGTTCGGCCTGGATTTCCGCGAGCAACATTTGGCCGGTGACATCCAGCGGAAAGCGTGCGAGCTGGTTTTGGATTTCGTAAACCGCCTCGCGAAACCGCCCCTGTTGGCGCCGGGCCTGCGCAATGGAATAGAACGGCGTCGGTTCCGGCGGAGTGCCGCCGCCGGTGAAGAATCCTTCAAACGGCTTCGCCACCCACGCGCCGATGTTCTGCCCCCAGACGATGGCCAGCACCACGCCGCACACGGCGCCGGCGACGGGAATGATGAACGCCGCTTCCATCCCGCCGCCCGTGCCGCGCACCACGTAAACCGTGCCGCCAATGATGACCGCGCTGATGACCCATTTGGAAATCAGCCGGCCGGGATCGTCCTCGCTGCGCTTGAGCCAGCGATACATCAGCCAGCCCGCCACCGTGAAGCACACGAGCGCGATGACGATGCTGAGGAGGATCCACAATGCTCGTGTGACCGAAAAGGCGGCGAACGAAACGGCTGGCCAGTCCGCAGTCACCACGCTACTCCCTCCGCCCATCGCGCGGGCCGTTGCGCTGGCTGATGCGGTCGGGGATGCGCGCGCGGCTCATGGCGGTGTCGTAGCTGATGAGGCACTTGCAGTAGAGGTCGTAAAGGCAGTTGTCCATGAGCACCATGCCCTCCTTGCCGCCGGTCTGGATGGTGTTTTCCAACTGGTGCATCTGGTTTTCGCGGATGAGGTTTCGGATCGCGCCGTTGGCGATCAACATCTCGTAAGCCAGCACCCGGCGCGTGCGATCCGCCGCTGGCAGCAAGTCCTGCGCGATGATGCCTTGCAGCGAATTGGACAGTTGCAAAACGATTTGCCGCTGCGCGTTGCCCTCGAACACGCCGATGATGCGCTCGAGCGCGTGCGACACGTTGGGCGAATGCAGCGTGGCCAGCACCAGATGGCCGGTCTCGGCGGCGGTGAGCGCGGTGGCGATGGCCTCGTGGTCGCGCATCTCACCGACGACGATCACATCCGGGTCCTGGCGCAGGACGTGCATGAGCGCGCGGTTGAAGGAGCGCACGTCGGTGAGCACCTCCAACAAAAAAGAAAGAAACACAAGGTAAAATCAATCTGTTTAATTCCGATTATAGCGGCATCTGTACAAACAAAGCAACATATTACCAACTCATTACTACGAGAACTGTCGAATCCTCGTCCTTCAATGATAATTAGAGATTGTAGTAGTATACTTGTTTTAAGGCACTTCTTGGTGATCACTACTTCCAACGTGCATATCGTATGTCGTTGGTTAAGTTTGAGTACCTGGTTACCCTTATAGCACCTCACATGACAAGGAAAGACGGTAATGGACCCAACGGAAAGATTCCAGTGGAGCTAGAAATAAGTGCAGCGTTAGATTATTTTGCTGGAGCATCAAAGTACAATTTGATCATCTCCCATGGATTGAGTCATACCACACTTTTTGTTTCGGTTTGGCGAGTGGTGTCAGCAACAAACAAATGTATTGAATTAAAAGTTATTTTTCCAACTAATTACGAGGATCAGAAACGTATTGCATCTCAATTTCTGATCAAAAGTACAGCTAAATTCAACAATTGTGTTGGTTGCATTGATGGTCTTCTTATTTGGACAGAAATACTGATGGAAAGTGAACTCGAGTTTGTAAATTTCTCGCAGTCTGGATACTACATCCAGCTGCATCGTCTGACTATATATTTTTGGAACGATGTTTCTTACGTCGTGTTGCTTTTTGACGTGATTGACTCGTTCTACCCATTTCATTCTCTTTGTTGCTTGTTTCAGTGTTGCTATAGTAGCTAGCAGTGCTGCTGTCGTTGTTGTCATCGTTGGTTTCCATCTTGGTTG
>JANNEF010000157.1:0-12204 GCA_031378375.1 Verrucomicrobiota bacterium
GTGGGTATGACATTGAGCGCAGGCCATCGTCGTGCCCATCCAGACGGCCATGGTGGTGTTCACGCGATCCACGATGGCGACGTTGCGGTATTCCTCGTCGCTCGTGCCGCCTTCGTTGTTAGTCATCGTATTGCGATGAAATGCAGTCGCGGCCAGTTGCTCATCGGTGGGGTCGTCCAGCAGATCGCCGGCGATCTGCTCAAGGGTGAACTGATCGAATGGCTTGTTGGAGTTCAGCGCGCGAACGACGTAATCGCGATAGGCCCAAATTGTCCGGCCCGGATCATCGGCGTAACCGCTGGAATCCGCGTAGCGCGCCTGATCGAGCCAGAGCTGCGCCCAGTGTTCGCCATAGGCTTCCTTCTTCAACAGCCGGTCCACCACCCGCTCGTAGGCGCCCGGCTCGCGATCGGCGACAAACTGCTCCACCTCCGCCGGCGTCGGCGGGAGTCCCGTGAGGTCGAGCGAGACCCGGCGAATCAAGGCTGCCCGCTCGGCCTCGGGAGCTGGCTTCATCGTTTCGCGCTGCAGGCGGGCGAGGATGAATTGATCGATGGCATTCCTGGGCCATCCGGCATCACTCACCTTGGGCAGAGCCGGACGACGCGGTTTCATGTAGGACCAATGACGGGAGTATTCGCCCCCTTGCTTGATCCATCTCTTGAGCAGGTCGACTTCCTGGAGGGTGAGTTTCTTTCCAGAGTCCGGCGGCGGCATCTTGTCATCCAAATCCGCCGTCGTGATGCGGCTGACCAATTCACTCTTCTCCGGGTGACCCGGGACGATCGCGTGACTGCCATTCCCCAGATCGGCCCGCGCGCTTTCCGGCTGGTCGAGGCGCAGCGACTTCCTGCCGCTCTTCCGTTCCTTGGCATCCGGTCCATGGCAAGTGAAGCAGTTCTCGGAAAGGATGCGCCGCACGTCATTGAAGTCGACCGCGTTGCTGGCTGGGGCAGCGCAGGTTTTGCCCCCGGTGCCGGCGAGCAGCGTGAGCAACAAGAGGAGCGTTAAAGGGCGCGTCCGGCCCTCCGCGCCTGCGGAAGAGCCGATACCGAGAGTCCTGGTTGCCTGCATTTTGCGTGTCATCGGCTGTGAGGCTCCGTTCCTCCTATAATTGATCATTCTCATGCCAGAATCCCTTTCACCACTTCGCCGAACACGTCAGTCAGGCGCATGTCGCGACCGGAGTAGCGCACAGTCAGCTTCTCGTGATCGATGCCGAGCAGGTGTAGCATGGTCGCGTGGAAATCATGGATGTGAACTTTGTTCTCGATTGCTTTGTAGCCGTAATCGTCAGTCGCACCGTAAGTCATTCCGCCCTTCACTCCGCTGCCGGCCATCCAGATCGAGAAGCCAAAAGGATTGTGGTCGCGTCCGTCCACGCCCTGTGCGAAAGGCGTGCGCCCGAACTCACCGGCCCACACCACCAGCGTGTGATCGAGGGGTCCGCGTGCCTTGAGGTCGCGCAGCAGACCGGAGATGGGTTGATCGACGGCGCGCGCGTTGTTCTCGTGGCCGGTCTTGAGTTTGACGTGTTGGTCCCAGCGATCGCCGCCGTTCGCCTTGTCCCCCAGCAGCGCAAGCAGCGAAAGCAGCGCGACGCCGCCGAAGCCGCAGGCCGCCTGCCGCAACATCGCGCGCCGGGTCAGCGGACGATCTAGGAATCGCCCGCAAGGATGAGTTGCTTGAAACATCGTGCGCATGGGTCAATAGACGAACACAAATCCTTCCACGTTCAGCCATGCAAGGCAATAGTCCCTCCTGATTTCATTGTCCGCGCACCGATCTGCCGCGTTCGGTTCGTTCAATCCCCGACAGCTCCGCCGGAGTAACCCCGGTGCCAGGCGTGTCCGATTTGACCTCGCGAAGATGAAGCGCGAATCCATTTGCATTACTTGGCGGCGGGCTTCGCCTTGACCGTGAGCCAGAGCTGGCCGACCGAATCGACGAGCAATTTCGTGTAGCCACCGGGGACGCCGTTGTCTTCGCTCGTACTCGTCAGGGCAAACAACGCGACCCGTTCCTCCCCCGACTCCACGTCCGTGATCACGAGGCGGAGCGGCACCTGCGCGACTTTCGCTTCAGCGGTCGCGACCAGTTTCAGCACGTTCTCACCGCTCTTCTCCGACACATTTACCGGTTCCGCGCGCAGACCATCCGGCAACCCCTTCAACCGCGCCTTGAGCTTGCGCTCGAAACCGCGCAGCCGCGTCACCGTGAACTTCACCTCGTTGCTTTCGCCGGCAGTCACGGTGATGAAGTTCGCCCCCAGGCTCGCCTTGTAATCCGGTAGGGCGCGTTGCAGCGAGAGCCGGTAGAAGTGATTCGTTCCGCCGCTGTGCAGCAGGTTGCCCACGACGCCGCAGAACGTCCCGTTCGTCGTTGCCTTCCATTCAAGACGCGGATCGCGCGAGCCGCTGGCATCGTCGTTGCGGGCGAGTTCCTTGCCGGTCGCGTCGGTGATGCGCAGCAATGCATCGAGCGCGGAGCCGGCGGAGGCAGCATCAATGGACGCTTCGATGAACTCGCCTTTCTTCACCTCGAAGGCGAAGCAATCCTCGTCCTCCGCGCCGCCGATCAGACCGCGAATGCTCGCGGGCAAAGCCACGGCCATCGCGTTGGTCACCGAGTTGTTCGGCTCCTGTTCCGTGGCGTCTCCCTTGCCGCCGAATACATCTGGACGCTCCGATCCAACGGCGAGATGCAGCCGGTAAGCACAGCCGTCGCCGCCGGTCAGCCGCACCTCCGCGTCGGCGGGATGCTTGAAGCCCATCACCTGCACCACGTAGCTGCCATTGGACGGAGCCTGCCCGAGGAGGCGCGGATCGAGCGTGTCGAAATCATGGTTCCACATTTGTTGTACGCCATCGGGCGTCACGAGACGCAACAGCGCGTCCACCTTGGAAGCGAGAGTGTAGGCATCGAGCCGCGCATCGATCCACTGCCCGGCAGCGAGCGTGACGGCGAAGGAATCCACGTCGCCGGATTTATCAAGCCGACCGTTCACCGTCATCGGCAGCGGAGCGACAGGCTGCGCGTTGGTGAAATGATCGTTCGGCTCGGCTTCGAGAAGCTCCACCCCGCCCGCGATGACAAAGATGCGCGGCAGGCTTGCCCCATCGGCATTGAACACCCGAAGCCAGTGCGCGCCGACCGGAGCATCCGCCGCCGTCTCCACCCGGAACTTGCCCTTGTTCGTTTCGGCGGTGAAGACAACACCCGTGCAACTCAACCAGACTTTCGGCGGCCAGGGATCAAATTTCCCAGCGATGGTAACGACATTCGTCGAACCACGCGTCAAGCCAGCGGGGAAAAGGTGTTCGACCGTCGGCGCATCAGCCTTCGCGCCGATGGCCGAGGCGACGACCAGTCCGAGGATGAAAAGAAGTTCGCTCCGACCCAGCCGTCCGCCCATCACGCGAACAGCTCCTTGATCAAGCGTCCGCCGTTGACGAGTTGGATCGGGCGACCGGTGTTCGTATGCAGCACTTGTTGTGGGTCGATGCCCATCTTCGTGTAGAGCGACGCGGCGAAATCCTCGGGTGAATGAACATTCTCCGAAGCGTAGTATCCGCGCGCATCCGTCGCACCCACGACCTGCCCGCGCGGAATGCCCGCCCCAGCCATCAGCACCGACATCGCGCCCGGCCAATGATCGCGGCCGGCATCTTTGTTCACCTTCGGCGTGCGGCCAAATTCACCGAGCGCGATGACCATCGTGTTGTCGAGCAGCCCGCGTTCATCGAGGTCGGTGATCAACGCGGCCATTCCTTGATCGAACCTTTTCATGAAATCGCCGCGGTACGTCTCGAAGATCTTCGTGTGATTGTCCCAGCCGCCGTAATAGACCGTCACGAAACTCACGCCCACCTCCACCAGCCGCCGCGCCATCAGCATCCGCTGGCCGAGATCGTTGCGACCGTAGGCATCGCGCACCTTCGCCGTCTCACGCGCGATGTCGAACGCCTGCTGCGCCTGCGGCGAAGCCACGAGGTCGATGCCTTGCTCGTAAAACTTGTCGAAGGTCACCGCCGGATCGTCCGCGAGCTTCTCCGTATGACGCTGCATCTGGTCGAGCGCCTTGCGCAACGCCTGCCGGTTGTCGGCGCGGCCTTCGCTGATGGCCGGCGGCAGGACGACGTCGCGCACCTTGAAGCCGTCGCCGTTCGGATTGCCATCGATGACGAACGGCGCGTGCTGGCCGCCGAGAAAATTCGGCCCACCCGAGCGCGACACCTGCGGCATCGACATGTAGGCAGGCATCCCGTTGCGCAGGCCGCGGTCGTGCGACACCATCGAGCCGAAGGACGGATGAAAGGTCACGAATGCGCCGCAGGCCACGGGTGTTGGCGTGGGCATGCCGGTCATCATGTAGTGATTGCCGCCGCCGTGATTCGGATCCTTGTGCCAGATGGAACGCACGATGGTGAGCTTGTCCGCGACGCCGGCCAGATGCGGCACACACTCACTGAACTGGATGCCGGGAACCTTGGTGGGAATGGCCTTGAACTCGCCGCGAATCTCCGAGGGCGCGTCCGGCTTCGGATCAAACGTCTCGTAATGCGACGGCCCGCCATCGAGCCAAACGAGAATGCAATTGATGTTCTTGCCGCCCACCTTCGGCTGAATGGCGGGAGTTCCCGCGCCCGCGCGCAACCGCAACAGATCGCTGAACCCCAGCCCCAGCGTGCCGCCGAGTCCGAGCTGAATGAAGTCCCGGCGCGAGAAGCCGGCGCAATTTCGCGTGATGCGGTTCATGGGCTTTTGACGGAATGAGGTTGTTGAATCATCGAATTGAAAACAAGTGTTTGCGCCATGGCCTTCAATGGTTGAACACAAATTCCGCCGAGTTCAGCAGCGCCCAGAAGACGTCCTCGGTCGCGGTCTGGCGCGTCGCGTCCTTGGCGGCGAAGGTGGCGATGGCCGTCTTCAATTCCGTCTCCGTGGGCGGACGGTTGAACAGCGTGAAATACAGCTCCGTCACGATGTCCTCCGGCGAACGCGTGCTCGCCGCCAGTTTCGCCGCGCGCCCGGTGCTTTGGGTGAGCTTCGTCTGGAGCGCCTTCGAGTTCATCATGTGGAGCGATTGCACGACGCTCGTGCGCAAGTCTCGTTCGCACGGGCAATCGCTGCTGGAGTTCGGACGGCCGAAAGCATCGAGGAAGTGTGATCCGATCTTGTAGCTCCAGGTCTGCATCGCGCGCGCACCGGGCGCCACGCCATTGAATTCTTCCGGCACGCCCGTCACATCGACCACCGCATCGAGCAACGCCTCCGCCGGCAGACGGCGGCGCAGCGAGCGCGAGAAGTTTTTCGTGTCCGTCAGGTTCCATTCGTTCGGTTCGGAACTGAGTTGATAGAGGCGCGACTGAAGGATCGTTCGCACGAGATGCTTCAAATCGTAGCCGTGCTTGGCGAAGTCTGCGGCCACCGCATCGAGCAGCGGCTCGTTCACCACCGGATTCGACACGCGGAAATCATCCACCGGATCAACAAACCCGCGACCGAAGAATCCAGCCCACACGCGGTTCACTGCGGCGCGAGCGAAGAACGGATTCTTCTCCGCCGTCAGCCACTCCACGAGGGCGCGGCGCGGATCGGTCTTCGTGTCGTCGGCGAACGCGCCGTCGGGCGGACGCGGCTTCATCACCTCGTCGGTAAGCGGATGTTTCACCGTTCCGCCGGGAGCGAAGTAAAAGGTCTCGTTGCCGGCGGAGATCGGCGGTGAGAGTCCCGCACCCTTGTGTTTCACGGTTCCGAAGAAGGCCGCGAACTGATAGAAGTCGTCCTGGCTCCATTTCTCGTTCGGATGATGATGACACTTCGCGCACTCCATCCGCACGCCGAGGAAAAGCTGGCTGAACATCGTCGTGAGGTCCGATGGCTCACGGCGGTCGCGATAGATGACCGCCGGGCCGTCGCGATGATTGTTCCCTTCCGCGAGCAGAATCTCTCGCGCGAACTGACCGTAAGGTTTGTTCGCGCGGAAACTTTCCCGCAGCCATTGGTCGAGAGTGAAGACGCTCTTCACGCCGACGCGATCAGGATTCGGTCGCAGCAGGTCAGCCCATTTGTTCGCCCAGAAATCGGCGTAGGCAGGATGCGCGAGCAAGCGGTCAACCCACCGCTCTCGCTTGAGCGAGTTGCTGTCCGCGAGGAACGCGCGTGCCTCCGCCGCCGTCGGCAGCACGCCAATGGTGTCGAGCGTCGAACGCCGGAGAAACTCGGCGTCCGTGCAAGGCTCGCTCGGGAACAAACCGAGTTTGCGGAACTGCGTCCACGCAAGGTCGTCGATGAAATTATTTCGCGGCAGCGCGGCGTAACGTTCCTCCGGCAGCAATCGATCCGCCGGAATGGTAATGCGTGCCGCATCGACGAATCCCATGTAGCGCGCGACCACCGCACTTTCGCCACTGAGCTGGCCGACGCGCACGATTCCCGTTTCGTCCACGGCAGCGATCTCCTTGTCGCTCGCCGAGTAGTCCGCCAGCGCGGTCACGTCGCGAGTCGTGTCATCCGAGTAATGAGCCGTGACCCGCAACGGCTGCTTCGCACCTTTCTTGTAGCGTTGCTCGCGCGGCTCGACATCGACGCGGACCAGCGCCGGCTCGTTTGTGTGTTGATAAATCATCCCGCCGCGAATCCAGCGCAGCAACGTCTCGTGCGTTGGCGAGCCGGGTTCGATGCGCTGACCACCGCCGTGTTCGACCGCGAGCGTGGACTTGAGCAACAACAGGCTTTCCTCCGGTGCAGCCGGGAACACGCGCCGCCCACGACCTTCCTTCACAATCTCCGCGAAGTCGGACTTCAGGTCGTAGTTGAAGACCGACAGTTTGAAACCGTTCTGCCCATCGGCCTTGGCGTGGCAGGAGCCAGCGGCGCAACCCGCCTTGGCCAACAGTGGCATCACGTCGCGGACGAAGGACGGCGACGATGCATCGGACTCCAAGCGCGGATTACCATTCGTAGCAGCCAACGTCAGGAGGCTCTGATCTTTCTTGGACTTGGACTTCTTTCCGACGATTGGAGCCTCGTTACCTCGAGTGCTACTGGATGAAGAATCGGCGACCGCAATCTCCGCTGGCCGCAGCGTCGCCAGTGTTTTGCCTTCGCTGCTCACCGCATAGACCACGCCGTCCTGACCGCCGGTGAAGGCACGCTTGCCATCGGCGCTGACCACGACCGTATGCAGCGGCTCCAGCCACCGGCCCAACTGCTTCTCATCCGCCGTGGCGGAACTCTGCTCGCCGGTATGTCGTTTGAAGTTCTTGAACGAATCCAACTGCCCGCCGTCGTCCACGGTCACCACCGCGCCGCCATTCGCCGACCACGCAGCCGCGTTAAAGCCCTGCTTGCGTCCACCAATGGTCAGCGTGCTCTCGCGTGTCTTCACGTCCCAGATCTTGAGCTGCTTGTCCAAACTCACGCTGACCAGTTCCGTGCCGTTGGTATTGAAGCCAACTCCCGTGACCGCGCCGATGTGGCCTTCGAGCCGCGCAATCTCGCGCTGCGAAATCATCTCCCAGAGTTTGATCACCTTGTCGCCACCCGCAGTGGCCAGCATCCCGCCGTCCGGACTGACCGCGAGGTCGTAGATGGAATCGGCGTGTGCTGGCCAGGTCGCCATCGGTTTGCCCGAATCAGCGGCCAGGAGTTTTATCCAACCGCCCTCAGCCGGGACGCTGTCCGCTGCGACCAGCGCGCCGCCGTAGGAACTGAAACGCAGCGCCGTTACGCGCCCGACCAAACCCGTGCGCACCGACCAGCTCGCTTTGAAACCGTTCGTCTCCCACAAGGCCAGCTCGCGAAACGCTCCGCTCGCCAGCGTGCGCCCGTCCGGACTCCACGCCAGCGCCCGCACGGCATCGCGATGCGCCTCGAAGTCTGCAATGACCGGGAAGTTCGTCGCCAGCGTGTCGTGAACCACGATGCGCTGCCCGCGCCCAATCGCCAGCCATCGTCCATCCGGCGCCAGCGCCACCGCCAGCGAAGGAACGTGGCCCGAAGGCAAGACCTCCAGCTTCACTTCGCGCACGGGTTTCTCGCCGCGCATCGCCGCTTCGTCCCACTTCAAACCCTCCGCGATCCAGCGCCGGACAATTTCGATTTGATTCGTCGAGAGCTGTTTCTTCGGCGGCATGTGCGGATCGGCGTCCGGCAGCAGCGCATTGTACAGAAGACTCGCGCCCGGCTTGCCGCTGGAGATGACCTTGCCGCTGTCGCCACCCCTGAGCAGCGCGGTGCGCGAGTGCATGGACAGCCCGCCCTTTTTCTTCTCCTCGTTATGGCACGAGAGACACTGGTCATGGAGCAACCCCATCGCGCGCTGCGGCACCTCGATCCGAGATTTTGCAGCGGCCCCAGCCGTGGAAACCAGCGCGACCAGCAAGACAACAAACAGGCCCGCCGTGCAGAGAACTGCACGCGATGCCGCCCGACGTTGGTTACTGACTGGCTTGCGCATGGGTCAATTGACGAAATCAGACGCCTTCACGTTCAGCAATAGATCACTTGGCCCGCGCCTACTTCTGCATGAGATAGCCGATGAGATCGCGGACGTCATTCTCGCCGAGAGGTTCGAGCAAGCCTTCAGGCATGAGCGACAAAGTAGAGCCTTCCGTTTCAGCGATGTCGGCGGCGGAGAGCGAGACGGCTTCGGCCAGCGTCTGGAGCACGACGATGCGATCGGTGCGCGAGCGGATGAAGCCGCTGAGGGCGCGTCCATCCTTCATGTTCAGCGTGACGAGCTGAAACTCGTGCGCGACGGCGGCGCTGGGATCGAGAATGTTTTGCAGCAGGTAATCTAAATTGTCGCGTCCGCTGCCGGTCAGCTCTGGTCCAATCTTTCCACCTTCGCCGTTGAGGATATGGCATGAGGCACACACTTGATTGTAGAGCGCGCGGCCTTTCGTATTGTCGGCTTGCTTGAGCACGTCGGGAGTGATCCGGGTTTTCCAGCGCGCCATCTGCGCCACCTTCTCCGCGTCGGAATCGCGGGACACTCCCCAGACTTCACCGAGACGCTTCGTCAACACAGCGTCGTTGAAGCCGCGAATCTGCCGCGCATGAAACGAGGTGAGTTCCGCGCGCGGCAATTTGCCCGAAACAACGGCATCGAGCACGCGACCCGCCCACGTAGAACGCGAGACAAGCACGCTGAGCACGGCGCCCTTCTCGGCGGGCGCGATGGCGGCAAACCTCACGAGAATCGCATCCGCCACGGCTGGGTCTTTCTCCAGAGCCAGGCCATCCGCGGCGGTGGCCGAAAGTCCGGGCTCGCTCAGAACCGTTTCGCAGACGGCGCGCAAACCAGCAGCGCGGCTGTCGATCAACGAACGCAGCGCGGTCCGGCGAATCTCA
This sequence comes from Verrucomicrobiota bacterium, assembly GCA_031378375.1. Lineage (GTDB taxonomy): Bacteria > Verrucomicrobiota > Verrucomicrobiia > Limisphaerales > JANNEF01 > JANNEF01. The sequence continues at coordinate 9,361 of JANNEF010000157.1, forward strand.
ATGCTCGTGGATGGATTCAGCACAACGGCACGGGTGGCTTCGAGCGCGAGCGGATCAGCGAACACCGCGCCGAGAGCGCGGAAGGATTCCTGCACTTTCGCGTCGGCGTTCCTGGCGAATACAGGCGCAACGGTTTTCCACGCACCGGGCGGCGTCACCTGACGTTCGCCTTTCAGAGCGTCGCGCATTCCGGCGAGAACATCGGCCTGCCAGCGTTCATCGGCGGCGGCTTTAGTGAGCAGAGCATTGAGCGGCGCATCGGACTTCTCACGGCTCCCCGTGAGACGCCGCGCGATGCAGCGGCGCGTGAGCGGGAGTTCGCATCCAGCTCCGAGCGACGCAAGCGCAGCGGGATCAGAATCGCCGAGCGGTTCGACGCCATACCAGAGCATCTGCGGGAGATTATGGTCGGAGGCATCTTCAGCGCGGCTCATCAACGGGCGGGCCAGTGCGGCGCGTTGGGCCAGCGGCAGCCGTTGCAGCGCGGAGGCGAGCGCGAGGCGGACAAAGGACGAAGGCTCGGTCGTGGCCAGTCGGGTGAGCGATTCAGTGGACGCGTTGTCGCTGGCGATGGCCAAAGTGTCATCCACGAGGAAGCGGATGGCCCACGTCCGGACGTGCTCGTTGGCGTGGCTCAATTGCGCGCGAAGAAACGCGGCATCCGCCCCGCCGCTCGCACGCAGCGACCACAGCGCACGAAGCTTCCTCACGACATCGGACTCCTTCGCAAACTTCTCGCGCAACGCCGCGCAGAGGCTCGTGAGGTCTGCGCCAGTCGCGGCGAGTTCCTGCAAACGCCGCCGGGCGTGGCGCGCGAAGAACTCGTTCTTGTGATCGAGCAGCGGCAACAACTCCTGCGGCGACAGCTTCGCAATGTCCGCGATGGCCGGGCGCGTCGGCTGGCCGTGGGTGATTTTGTAGATGCGGCCGGACTGGCGGAACACGCCGTCGTTGTCGTGGCATTCGCCGGAGTCCGACCAGTCGGCGATGAACACGCCGCCGTCCGGTCCGTAGATCAAATCGATGCCGCGAAACCACGGGTCGGCGGAGAAGCCGATGTCCGGCGCATGTTTGCCGACGTAGCCGGAGCCGTCGCGTGTGACGTTCTCGACGTTCAACCGGCGTCCGTTGAAGTTGATCGTGAAAAGTTTTCCGCGCCAGGAGTCCGGCCAGTTGTCGCCGCCGTAGAACATCAGGCCGGTGTGCGCGTGACCGCCGCCTGCCGCCGAGGTCGCGTCGGTGGTGCCGAGCTTCTGCCAGTCGTTCCACCGTTCGCCCGCCGCCCAGTGAACGTGATCGGCGTATTGCTCGATGATTTCGTAAACGTGTGGATTCAGATCGCTGCCGTGCATCCGGCGGTAGTGCGCGCCAGCGGTGACATGCCAGAGATGGCCGATGACGGTGTTGATGAAGAACGTTTCGCCGTATTCGTTCCAGTCCATGCCCCACGGATTCGTCGTGCCGTCACAGACGATCTCCACCGTCTGGCGCTGCGGATGATAACGCCAGATGCCCCCGTTGGTCTTCACGCGTCTGGTTTCCGGCGCGCCCGGTTTGCCGATGGCAGAAACTGCCTGAATACCTTGCCGACCGTAGAGCCAGCCATCCGGTCCCCAGCGCAATCCGTTCGCCATCGTGTGATGATTCCGCTCCCACTCGAAGCCATCGAGGATCACTTGCGCCGGGCCGTCGGGACGGTCGTCGCCGTCACGGTCGGGAATGAAAACCATTGTCGGGCTGGTGATGGCCCACACGCCGCCGAAGCCGACCTCGACGCTGCTGAGGCGTTGCAGGTCTTCGCAAAACACCGTTCGCTTGTCGAACCGCCCGTCGCCATCCGCGTCCTCGAAGATCACGATGCGGTCTCGCAGTTCGCTGTCGAACTTCTTCCGCACCTCGGCGTAGGTATAACACTCCGCGACCCAGAGCCGGCCGCGACCGTCCATCGCCATCGCGATGGGCTGGCGCACGTCCGGCTCGGCGGCGAAGACCGTGGCCGTCAAGCCATCAGGAAGTTTCCACTGCGCAGCGGCGGCCTCGGGCGCGAGCGGGCGATTGGTGGACTTGTCGGAATTGTAGGGAGCAGGCACCTCCGCGAAGACCGACGCGGCCAGGAAAATCGTCGCAGAAGTCAGGAGTAAGGATGTTCGCATTGCTTCGCTGATGTTGAGATTGCGATGTTTCTAAACTGATGCTGGCAGCTTTACCAGCGCGTCTTCACCGCGCGCCAGCCGGGAGCTTCTCGTGGAGGAAGGATGTCATCAACTCGCGCAGATGCAGAGTGGTGTTCGCGCCTTCGCTGATGCTGTGGGAGCGGTTGGGATACGACATCATCCGGAACTGCTTGTTGTGCCGGATGAACTCATTCACCAGCGTCTCGACGCCCTGGTAATGGCAGTTGTCGTCGCCGGTGCCGTGAATGAGGAGCAGGTTGCCCTTCAACTGGCTGGCGAAGGTCAGGGGTGAACCGTTCCGGTAGCCGTCCGCGTTGTCGGCGGGCAGGCCCATGTATCGCTCCTGATAAATCGTGTCGTAGAAGCGCATGTTCGGGACGGACGCGATGGAGATGCCCGTGTGATATAAGTCCGGATGCCGCAGCAGGGCGTTGAGCGTCATGGAGCCGCCGCCGCTCCAGCCCCAGATGCCGATGCGCTCCGCGTCCACGTAGGGCCGCGTGGCGATCACTTTCTTCAACGCCGCCGCCTGATCTTGCGACGCGAGAATCCCGATCTGACGGTAGATGGACTTGCGCCAGGCGCGACCGCGCGGCGTGTCGGTGCCGCGATTGTCGATGCTCATCACGAGGTAGCCCTGCTGCGCGAGCATGAGATGCCAGAGATGCGA
>JANNEF010000160.1:0-1654 GCA_031378375.1 Verrucomicrobiota bacterium
GGCCCGCAGCCAGAGCGCCCAGCAGGCTCTCGACGCCACGAAATCAAAGTCGTCCGTTTCGTATGTCGGTACGCGCGTGCAACCCCAGCCCACGCAGCGGCTCAAGCGCGGTGATGTGAACTCGCCGGATGAAATCGTCACTCCCGGCGCGCTCTCGGCCATGGTCGATTTGAATCCCGACTTCGGTCTGGCGGCGGACGCGCCCGAGGCGCAGCGGCGGCTGAAATTCGCCGCGTGGGTGGCCGACGCGCGTCATCCACTCCCCGCCCGCGTGATGGCCAATCGCATCTGGCACCACCATTTTGGCCAGGGCCTGGTGGCGACACCGAACGACTTCGGCGTGAGCGGTACGCGCCCCACGCATCCTGAATTGCTCGACTGGCTGGCGGCGAAGTTCATTGAAAGCGGCTGGAGCGTGAAGGCACTGCACCGGCTGATGGTAAATTCGGCGACCTACCGGCAGGGGAGTTCAGTAATCAGTAAACCAGTAATCAGTCATCAGTCGGCGAAGAATGCGACCACCGCTTCACTGCATACTGACCTGCTGATTACTGATTACTTCCACCGCGCTTCCGCGCGCGATGCTGACAACACCCTGCTCTGGCGCTTCCCGCCGCGACGGTTGGAAGCGGAGGCCGTGCGCGATGCGATGCTGGCGGTGAGCGGACAGATCAACTTGCAGATGGGCGGGCCGGGCTTTCGTCCCTTCACGGTGTCAAGCCACGGCTCAGATTTCTACGAACTGAAAGATATGATCGGCCCGGAGTTCAACCGTCGCACGGTCTATCGCATGAATGTGAATTCCGGCAAAGAGCCGCTGCTGGATGCGTTCGACTGCCCCGACCCTTCCGTGAAGACACCCCGGCGCGGCGTCACCACCACGCCGTTGCAGGCGTTGGGATTGATGAACAACTCGTTCGTGCAGCGCCAGGCCGGGCATCTCGCGGAACGCGCACTGAAGGAGGCGGACCAGAATCTTGCCGGTGCCGTTCAGTCGGCCTACCGGCTCGCGCTCGGACGCCCGGCCACCCCGGAGGAATCCACTCGCGCCAGCACGGTGGCAAAAGAACGCGGTTTGTCCCATGTCTGCTGGGCGCTGCTCAACTCCACGGAGTTTGTTTATGTCCGGTGACCTCATAAAGTCTTCCCATCCTCCCCACGGACTGCCGCCCGTGCTCTCGCGGCGTCACTTTCTTTCCAACACCGCCCACGGCCTTGGCGGAGTCGCGCTGGCGTGGTTGCTCAGCCGGGAGCAGGGACGTGGGGCGATACCGGAGGTGGCCTCGGCGGCGAAGCGTCCGCACTTTGCCCCCAAGGCGAAGCGCGTGGTGCAGATTTTTTGCTGCGGTGGCGTCAGCCATCTGGACACGTTCGATTACAAGCCCGAGCTGGAGGCGCTGCACGGAAAGACCCTCGAAGGCAAGGGGGAGAACCTCGGCTTCTTCGGCCAGCCGGGGAAGGTGATGAAGAGCGTCTATGACTTCCGCAAGCACGGGGAGAGCGGCGCGTGGGTGAGCAGCCTCCTGCCCCACCTCGCGGGCTGCGTGGATGACGTCTGCTTCATCCACTCGATGTATGCCAAGAGCAACAACCACACGCCGGCCACGTTTCAGATGAACAGCGGGTTCACCTTGAACGGGTTTCCCTGCATGGG
>JANNEF010000162.1:0-9417 GCA_031378375.1 Verrucomicrobiota bacterium
CGAAGCGGTGTTGCAGGCCGAACTGCAACGCTTCTGGCGAGACGCCCGCCGCGTGCACTCCCTCGTCTTCGATTGGCTGCTGCTTCAAGCAAACACTTCTTCCAGAGCCGTTATACTACTCTATTAACGTAGTTGGTATCAGTCATCTGCTTCTCGACTATCCTCAACACATTCATCAGGAATTAGCGTCTGAAGACTATGCTTGAAACATTCGCGTTCAAGCATTTTTACCGAAACCATTCTCGCAGAGTCAATCATCTGTCTTGTAGTTAATCTGGGTGTGACAGTGATCGTGGCCACGGTGGGTTTTCCCAACATCGGGTTGCAAGGGTTCGCGCCCAAGCTGGCCAAGGGCGAGATCGCGTCGCTGTCCGGCGCGGGGGAAGACGCGCGGTATTTCCAGATCAGCGTGCCGGTGCAGCCGGGGTCTTAGCAGACGGCCACCGTTCGGGCGGGGCGCTGGTGGACGAGCGGGGCAACGTGGTGGGCGTGGTGTCGGCCAAGTTGAGCGCGCGGGCGGCGCTGGCCGCGAGCGGGGCGCTGCCGGAGAACGTGAATTACGCGGTGAAGAGCAGTTTCCTGCTGGGTTTCCTGGAATCCGTGCCGGAAGTGTCCGCCCGGCTCAAGGAGCCGAACACCCAGGAGCGGAAGTTCGAGGTGGTGGTGAAGTCCGCCGAACAAGCCGCCGTGCTGGTGCTGGTGTACTGATTGTTTTGACCGCGGATGACGCGGATGGCACGGGTGGGGATGGATTTATCCGCGTCATCCGCGTCATCCGTGGTTTCATTCCATCTCGTAGCAGCCGACGTGAGGAGGCTCCGTCTCAATTCGGCGAAGGAGACACGAATTTAACGAATTTTCACGAATGGTCCGGTCGGTCCTTCATCCACCTGGAAAAAGCAGTTGAAACCACGAATGGACACGAATCCACACGAAGGCCAGGGAAATGCCGCGCTTGTCCGCTTCACTCGCAAGGTGAAGACCCGGCACCGAATGAATTCGTGTCCATTGGTGTCCATTCGTGGTTTCCTACTGCATCGTTCCGATCCACAGCCAAAGCCACGATGCCGAAATGTGCTGGCGGTAGCTGCTTGGACGCGGGCGTTTGCTCCTACGCTGCGCCGCTTGGGAGCAAAGGCTCGCGTCGTAGCAGCCAAGGCCCGCACGTTAGGAGATTCGGGACGGAACTTGACTGATTCGACGCGTCCATTAGGAGATAAGACGCGCGGGTTATCAGCTAAGGTGCGAGCGTTAGCAGCAAATGCCCGGGCATTTCCTGCTAATGCTGGTCAAATATTGCCCGGTCGGCCTCGGTGGGCGGATGGCCACGGGCATTCGATTCGTCCGGTTTCCCTTTATTTATTGGGTTTTCAACGGTTTTGAGAATGTTGGCGAGTTGTTTCCTTCGGATCAGCCGGGCTGCGCCAGGCCATGGCACATGCGCTGCTGAACAGTTCTTACGGTCCATAAAACCAGGGCCGATAGAAAAGCAAAATATGCGAAGACCAAAACGAAGTTCAGTTGTCATCAAGAAGGCCGGCCAACGCGCGGCGGCGTGCTGCTCCATTGATCCGGCGTTGGATCTGGGCAGCTCCCTCACCATCGTGGCCTACAAAGCCAAGATCGCGGACACCCAGGCAAAGCTCGACACCTACAACACGCAGCTCTCCCTCGTGGACAGCTCGCTCACGGCTCTGGAAAAGGCCGAGACGCAGTTGGGCGATATGAGTGATCGTATGCTCAAGGGCGTGTCGTCCAAGTTCGGCCCGGACAGTGAGGAATATGAAAAGGCCGGCGGCACCCGCAAATCCACCATCGTTCGCCGTCCCCGCAAGGCGAAGAATGTGACGTCGCTGGACAAGGCGGCGTAAGCCGGTTGCTTCACGCACACGCCGGACGAGCTGTGGCCCGTCCGGCGTTTTTGTTTTGGATCGTCGCGTACTTGCAGAGTTGCCCCGGCCCGTCCTCGCGACGGCGTGAGTGGGTCTCGCCGCAGGGCTTTTCAGTCGCGCACGCAACTGCCCTCTGGTTCACGGCACCGGAAAAACGCACTCACCCGCCGGCTGGATAATCGTCCCGTCCGCCCCGGCATCTGTTTGCTTTACGCGCGGACAATACGGCCTACACTCCCGGCATGGTCACGCTGGAATCCAGCAAACTCTTCAGCCAACTGCCGGCCACGGAACTTAAAAAGCTCCGCGCCGTCACCCGCGAGCAACATTTCCAGGCCGGCCAGGAAATTTTCAAGGAAGGCGATCCCGGCGACGGCGTGTACGTCGTCAAGACCGGCCAGGTGCAAATCTCGGCCATCATCGGCACCGGCGAGCGGCGCGTCTTCTCGCGCGTGCTGCCCGGCGATGTCTTCGGCGAAATGACCCTGCTGGACAACCAGCCCCGCTCGGCCTTTGCCTCCGCCGACGGCGACACCGTCGTTTACTTCGTGCCGCGCGAAGAGATGCTGAACCTGCTCCGCGGTTCACCCGATCTGTCCCTCTCGCTGGTGCAGGAAGTCAGCACCCGCCTTCGCGAATCCAACCGCCAGTACATCCGCGAAGTCCTCCAGGCCGAGCGCATGGCGCTGGTGGGCCGCTTCGCCAGTTCCATCGTCCACGACCTGAAGAACCCGCTCACCATCATCAGCATCGCCACCGAAATGGCCTGCACGGACGAAGCCACCTCCCAGGCGCGCACCAGCGCCCGCGAACGCATCGCCAGCCAGGTGGATCGGATCACCAGCATGGTGAACGATATTTTGGAATTTACCCGCGGCTCACAGACCAGCCAGACCCTGGCCGTGAGCGATTACGCCGAGTTCGTCCAGCCGCTCATCGCGGAATTTCGACCGGAAGTCGCGCTCAAGTCCGTCACCATCGAATTCGCGAACCCGCCGCCAGCGGTCAAGCTGCCCCTCAATCCCAAGCGGCTGGCCCGCGTTTTTTACAACCTCATCCACAACGCCGTGGATGCCATGCCCGAGGGCGGCCGGATCAAACTGCGATTTCAACTGACCGACAACGAAGTCATCACCGAAATCGAAGACTCCGGCACGGGCATTCCACCTCAAATCATGGAGCACCTGTTCGAGGCCTTCGCCACCTACGGCAAGACCAAGGGCACCGGCCTGGGACTCTCCATTTGCGAGCGCATCGTGCAGGAACACGGAGGAAAAATTTCCGCGCACAACCAGCCGGACGGTGGCGCGGTGTTCGCCTTCACCCTGCCCCGCCGCTAGGCGTCGCCCGGTTTCCACTTCACGGCACCACCACGCGCAGCGCCCGCGGGCGCACCGAGAACTTCACCGGCAACTGGCCGACGTGCTCGCCCTCGACGTGGAACGGCACCGGCGTGGCACTGTAGAGATGGACGGACGCCGCGCGAACGTGCCGGACGCCGCCCGCCGAGTGGAGTTGGTCCGTCAGCAAACCCCAGCCGACGCGCAGCAGGGCGAACCAGTCCGAACGGGGCAGCACCGCGACCTCCAGCAACCCGTCCCGCCAGTCGGCGAGCGGGAACACGCGATACTTTCCACCGTAGTATCGCCCGTTGCCCAGCAGCACCGCCTGGCCAACCAGCGTCACTGTGCCGTCGGTCACGGCGATTTGCGGCTGGGGACGGTTCAGCGCCTTGAGCATGGCGAGAACGTACGCCCACCTGCCGAATCGTTTCTTCTGCTCCCAGTCCACCAACTGTACGGCGCGCGCGTCCAGTCCGGCCCCGGCCATTTGCGCGAAGCAACGGCGGCGCGGTTGACCGTCCACACTGAACTCCACCTCCGCGAGATCAATCGCCAGTTCGCGTCCCTGGCGAATCACCTGCCACGCCGGCTCAAATCGAGCAGGCAGATTCAGTTCCTGGGCGAACACATTCACCGTCCCCAGCGGCAGCACGCCCAACCGGACGCGGGCCAGGCCGTCCGGCTCGTCGCCGATACCGTTGATCACCTCGTTCACCGTGCCATCGCCGCCAGCGGCCACGATGACTTCAAACCCTTCCCGCACCGCCTCTGCTGCCAGCGTGCGACCGGCGCCGGCGGCGCAAGTGGGCTTCAGGGAGCATTCGGTCGAGAGCGCCGCGATCTGTTCGCGAAAGTGTCGTGCCTTCTCGCCGCGCGCCGTCGGATTAAAGATGACGCAGGTTTTCATCGCGCCCGGCCGCGCGCGGAACGGGCGCAAAACGCATGACGACTCACGGCTTCACCGCCAGTTCCAGAATCCGCCCCGGCAATGTCGCCGTCTCCGAGGCGTTGTTCGTCTGCCGGGAGTATTCGAGGATGAACACCCGGCCTTTGCCGCCCAGGTGAACATCGAGCGGGCGGCCCAGCGGCGCGAGCAAAGTCGTCATCCGCGCCTCGTAGCGGCCCGCCGCGTTCTGTTGCAGCCGCGCTTGCAGCACGTCGAAACCGGCGTCGCGCGGCTTCTTCAGCAGGTTGCCGAAGCGCGCGATCAGCAGCGTGCCCCGGTGCGCCGGGGGGAAATCGTCGCCGAGGAACACCATCCCCGCCGGGGACGAGTGCGCGTGAAAGGTGAAATGCGACCGTCCGTCGAAGCCGCCGTCGGGTCCAAGATTGGCGACGGGCCGGGTGAACTCCATTCCCGGCGGCGCGTCGGGCGTGTAGGCGTAGGGCTGGTTCGTCCAGTCGGCGAATTGAAATGGAAAACCGTAATGCCGTCCGCGCTCGATGAGATTCAACTCTTCCGGCGCGTCGGCATCCGGGCCGTTGTCCGTGGCGAACATCTCGCCGCGATCGTTCCAGCAAAAGCCGTAGGCGTTGCGCAGGCCGCGCGCGAAAATTTCCCGCTCCGGTTTCTCCGCGCGCGGATCGAGACGCCACAGGCAGGCGGTGTCCGCGGTCTCGCCACCCTCAAAATAGCGCCCGCCCGGTCCCGCCTCGTTGCCGTCCGTGCGCGAGCCGCTGTTGACGTAGAGGAACCCGTCCGGCCCGATGGCGCAATGCCCGACGCCGTGATTGAACGGCCCGACGCCCCATGGATACGCGGTTTGAAACCACGCCACCGGTTTCGCCGGCTCACCGTCCACGGTCGTCGTGGTGCGGAAGATCGTCACTTCGTTCGTCACGAACGGCCGCGTCTCGTGCCGCTGGTCGGCGACGATGTAAAGCCGCTTCTGCGCGTCGAGCGTGAAGCCGACCGTGCTGGGTCCACCGCGCCGCCGGTCAATGTATTCGTCGCCGCGCAGGATTTGTTTCACCTTGCCCGTCGCCACCTCGACGCGCCATACATCGCCGCCCTGGCCGAGCACGTAAAGGGCTTTGCCCCGCCCGTCACTGGCCAGGCGAGTGCCGTGGTCGGTAAGGCGCGCGACTTCGCGCAGGGTGAAACCGGCGGGCGGCGGCGGCAGCGGCGGGTAGGCGCTGGCTTTCATCAACGCCTCGTATGTGGGGAACCGCGACCGGGCGCGCACCGTCTTCACTTCCTCCGCGGTCACGGGTTCGCCGGCGTTGCCGAAGCTGTTGCGCACGTAGGTCAGCACGTCGGCGACCTTTTGATCGTCCAGCGTCGCCGGCGGCATCGTGCCGTTGAATTTCACACCGTTGACCGTGATGGGGCCGGACAAGCCCTGCACCAGCGCGAGGATGACGCGCTGCTTGTCGCCCATGAGGTAGTCCGACTTCGCCAGCGGCGGAAACGCACCCGGCGATCCCTGGCCACCGGACTGGTGGCAGATGACGCAATGCTGGAGATAGCTCAACTTGCCGCGAGTGAGCTGGCCGGGGTTTGCCACGGCGGCGGACGAAGCGGAGGCGCTGTCCGCTGCTGGTGAGAACCTCGGGAAAACAAACGCAAGCAACGAAACGACGACGGCCACGCGCGGCCAAAAGCTAAACATGGCGGTGACTATATTTGAGCGGGTCCGCGCGTCAAACTCTCGCGCGACCCGCGAACACGCACATCGTTGCATTCGGTTTCGCCGTTGACGCGCCGGGGCGTTGCTGTAGTCCTTGTGCCCGTGAAAACTTCGACTCCTTTGCGGATCTGTGCTTTCGGCTTCGTCGCGATCCGCGCGCGAATAGTGTTCTGCCTGGCGCAGATTCTCCTGGCCTGGCTGCCGTCGCTGCTGGCGCAGAAGGTGCCCGTCACGGAAAAAACCCTGCCCAACGGCATGCGCGTGCTGCTGGTGGAGCGGCACGATGACCCGACGATCGCCGGCGGCTGGGTGGCGCATGTCGGCAGTTCCAACGAGCGGCCGGGCATCACGGGCATCGCGCACCTCTTCGAGCACATGATGTTCAAGGGCACGCCCACACTCGGCACGACGAATTACGCGAAGGACCTCGAGATCATCGCCGCGCAGGAAAAGGTGCGCGGGCAAATCCGCGAGGAAGAGGCGAAGATGCGCGCGGCGTTCCGGCGCGGCGAGGTGGATGATTTGCAGAAGCCGGAAAACAAAACCGCGCGGCTCAAGGAACTGGACAAGCAGTTCAACGAGTTGATTCAACAGCAGCGCGCCATCCTGGTGAAGAATGAATTCGACAAGGTTTACACGTCGGCGGGCGCGTCGGGGATGAACGCCTTCACCACGGCGGACCTGACGGGTTACTTCATCACCGTGCCGGCGAACAAGCTGGAGCTGTGGATGTGGATGGAGAGCGAGCGGCTGTTGCGCCCGGTCTTCCGCGAATTCTACGCCGAGCGCGACGTGGTGTTCGAGGAACGCCGGATGCGCACGGAGTCCACGCCGCTGGGCAAATTCGAGGAGAGCTTCGAGGCGATGATCTGGGAGTCGCATCCCTACGGCTGGCCGACGGTCGGCTGGCCCAGCGACATCCCGGCGATCACCAAGGCGCAGGCGGACGAGTTTTACGCGCTCTACTACGCGCCGCAGAACATTTCGCTGGTGCTGGTGGGCGATTTCAAATCCGACGCGGTGATGAAGTTCGCGGAAAAATATTTCGCCCGCATCCCGCGCGGGAAGGCCGAACCGCCCGACGTGGTGACGCTGGAAGTCAAACAGACCGCCGAGAAACGCATGAACGCCGAAGCCGAGGCGAACCCGCAGGTGGACATCGTGTGGCACACGGTGCCGTTCGGCCACCGCGACACATCCCCGCTGAACATTCTCGCGCAACTGCTCTCGACGCGCACCGGGCGGCTATACAAGGGGCTGGTGGTCGGTTCGCAAGTGGCGACCGAAACCTCCGCCGCGCCGGGCCACCAGAAATGGGCCGGCATCTTCAACATCAGCGGCGAAGCCAAGGACGGCCACACGCCGGAGGAAGTCGAGCAGGGCATCTACGCCGAACTGGAGAAGTTGAAGAAGGACGAAGTGCCGCCGGAGGAATTGCAGAAGGTGAAGAATAACTTCGCCGCCTCCGAATACCGCCGGCTCACGTCGAACATGTCCATCCTGATGCAACTCATCTTCAACGACGGCCTGGGCGACTGGCGCGAGATCAACGCCGCCGGGCCGAAGCATCAGGCCGTGACCGCGGCGGACGTGAAGCGCGTGGCGAACACTTACTTCACGAAAGAGAATCGCAACGTCGCCACCTACACGCGCAAGCCGGGCAAGCCGGCGGAGTCGAAGGGCAAACCATGAAAAGCATTTCCTCATTTGTCGGTTGCAGTCTGGCCGCGCTGGCCTTGACGGCCTGTTCCGCGCCGGAAAAATCCAAGTCCACTCAATCGCCCGGCGTCGCATCCGCCGCGAGCGCGGGCATCGCCAGCCGCCCGGAACAACTCAAATTTCCCCCGCTCGCCTACGAGCCGCCCAATCCGGCGGACTTCCGCGTGCAACTCAAGAGCGGCCCGCTCGCCTACGTGGCGGCTGACCGCGAACTGCCGCTCATCAACATCGCCATCTACGTCCGCACGGGTGACTACGTGGAGCCGGCGGGCAAGGAATCGCTCGCCGAACTCACCGGTTACCTGCTCGCGCGCGGCGGCACCGCGACGCGCACCGCGGAGGAATTGGAGGAGCGCCTGGCCTTCCTCGCCGCCGGCCTCGGTTCCGCCGTCGGCGACACGCAGGGCAGCGTCAGTCTGAACCTGCTTTCCAAGGACCTCGACGAGGGGCTGGCCATCCTGCGCGAGGCGCTTACCGCGCCGCGCTTCCAGGAAAACAAGTTCGCGCTCCGCAAGCAGCAAATCCTGCAAAGCATGAAGAAGCGCAACGACGACTCCGCCGACATCGAAGGCCGCGAGCGCGAGTTCCTGGCTTACGGCGAAAAGTTCTGGAACAACCGCCACACCACCGAGGCGTCGCTCAACTCGATCACACGCGCCGACCTGGAGGCGTTCCACAAGAAATGGTTTCACCCCGGCAACTTCGTCGTCGCGGCCAGCGGCGACTTTGACCGCGCGGCGATGGTGGCGAAGCTGGAAAAACTTTTCGCCGACTGGCCCTTCACCGGCGACACCGCGCCGCCGATCCCGACGGACATCCAGTTCGCCCCGCCCGGCGTTTACGTGGTGGACAAGGACGTGAACCAGGGCCGCGTGAGCATCCTGCTGCCCGGCATCCTGCGCGACAACCCGGACGCGCCGGCCATCGCGGTGATGAACCACATCCTCGGCGGCGGCGGCTTCACCTCGCGCATCATGAACCGCGTGCGCTCCGACGAGGGACTGGCCTACAGCGCCGGGTCGTCCTTTCGCGGCGGCATTTATTATCCCGCGCCGTTCATCGCGTATTTCCAGTCCAAGTCCCGCACCGTGGCCTACGCCGTGTCCATCATCCTGGAGGAACTCAAACGCGTCGCCGCCGCGCCGGTGAGCGCGGACGAACTCAACACCGCCAAACGCTCCTTCATTGACACCTTCCCGCGCACCTTCGCCACCAAGACGCAGGTGGCGAACACCTTTGCCCAGGATGAATTCACCGGCCGCTACGCGAAGGAACCCGACTACTGGAAAAAATACCGCGCCCGCGTTGACGCCGTGACCATCGCCGACGCGCAGCGCGTGGCGAAGAAATACCTCGACCCCGCGAAGCTCGTCATCCTCGCCGTCGGGCAGAAGAGCGAGTTGCTGCTCGGCCATCCGGACCATCCCGTCGCGTTGAAATCGCTGGGCGGCGACCGGCTCACCGAACTGCCGCTGCGCGATCCGCTCACGATGCAGCCGCTGGGGAAGTAATCCAATCGCTGCCCAGCTTCTGTCGCTTGGGCGCGCAGGCCTCCGGCCCGCTTACGACCGCCGGTGTGGTTCAAGCCATGCACTCGCCTGTTCGGATACACCAGGGCAGACGTATCAATATATTCCCTGAAGACGAGCCAATGAGGTAGGGACATCGCGCTGCGATGTCCCCGCCCGCGTCCAGCGGGCGGAACGAGCTGGCGAGAAAGCAGCGCATCGGGCGGGCGCATTGCGCCGCTGGACGCGGCGCGGTCGGCGCGGCGCGCCGACCCTACCACAAAATTAGATGCGTCTGCCTGTTCGGATACACAAAGCGGGCCGG
>JANNEF010000294.1:0-8939 GCA_031378375.1 Verrucomicrobiota bacterium
TTTCGTGCAAATTCGTGAAATTCGTGTCTCTCCCTCGTGCTCCCATCCGTATTCATCCGCGTGCATCCGTGGTTAACTGTCCTTTGTTTTCTGCGGCACCCAACCACCGGAATAAAAAAATGAAAAAGTTGCTAATCAACCAGCGAAAACAGTCGCTAATAATATTGTAGGCGAGGTTCAGCCGGTCTTGAACCCCAGCAGTCGGTTGACTGCGCTTCCGCGGCGAACGTCGCGGAGCCGGTTTGGCCCGCCCGCACAGAAAGATTGTTTATGAAAATCACGAATCGATCCCAGTTCAGTGCGGATGTCATCAAGTTCGCCGCCGGCGCGGCGCAGCACGGGGCCAGTTTCCCGGCATTGACCGCCATCCTCATCACCGTCCCGGACGACTTGTCCACGCTCCTGGGCAAGTCCAAGAAACAAGACCAGTTGTTCCAGGACTGCAAGGCGGCGCGGCGCACGGCGTTCGCCGAGCAGGCCAACTGCAAGCTGCCGTCGCAAAGATGGATCGGCACCGCCCGCGATGCGCTGGTGCCGTTCCTGTCCCGCACCTGGAACGAGCGCTGGGCACAGGCGGGCTGGATCGCGCCTGGGTCCATCGCCGTGCCGGATTCGCTGCCGCAAATCCTGGATTTGTTGGAACGGCTGGAAGGGTTCCTGACGAAGAACCCGCGTTACCAGAATGCCGAACCCGACGTGAAGGTGACGGCGGCGCAGGCCAAGGCGTATCACACGGCGCTCGGCAAATGCGTGACCGACGTGAGCCAGGCCAAGAGCCAACAGCGCGCCTGCCGCGACGCGCGCGAACTGGCGGACACGGCGCTGGCGGAGAAGTGGCAGGCCGGACGCGCGGTGCTCGCCATCGAGATGAAACCGGAGGACCCGCGCTGGCTGGATTTCATCAACCAGGTGCCAGCGGACCTGGAGCGGCCGGAAGTGGCCGAGGACGTGGAGGTGGAGGCGGGGTTGCCGGGCCGCGTGATCGTGCGGTGGGAACCGAGCGAGCGCGCCGAGTCCTACGAAGTGGAGGCGCAGGTGACCGGGCAGGACGCGGAATTCCGTTCGGTGGCCACGGTGCAGGACCCGGTGGCGAACCTGACCCTGCCGCCCGGACGGCGCGTAAAGGTGCGCGTCATCGCACGTAACAGCACCGGCCCGGCGGTGCCGAGCGAGGCGGTGGAGGCGACCGTGCCGGCGGAAGCGGCGGCGTAGGCACCGGTGGGTGGCCCGTCTTCGGAAGTCCGATATTCCAGTCACGCGTCCGCGCGGTGATCAAACGCCGCGCGGACGCTCCGCGTTCAGCGCCCCAATCTGGGTCGCGCGCCCCTCCGCACCGAATCGTTCCGCCCGCATTACGGGGGCGGGGACATCGCGGCGCGGTTTCTCTACAGCCATCGGAGAACGGAAGGCGGACGGTGGTTCGCCGGTGTCCACTTTTCTCTGGTCAACCGCGCGCGCGCCCTTCAGAAATAGCCGCCAGATGAATTGCCACGCATGAACCACCTCGCGTTTGCGGACTGGGCGGTCATCGCCATTTACCTCCTCGGCATCATCGGGCTGGGCGTCTGGTTCGGGAAGGACCAGCGCAACACGCGCGACTATTTCCTCGGCAGCAAAAACATCCCGTGGTGGGGCATCGGCCTGTCCATCGTCGCGGCGGAGACCAGCGCGCTGACCATCATCGGCGTGCCGGCGATGGCGTACGGCGGCAACATTGCCTACATCCAGATGATCGTGGGCTAAGTCATCGCCCGCATCAACCTCGCGGTCGTGATGGTGCCGCATTATTTCCGCCGGGAAATTTACTCGCCGTATCAACTCTTCGAACAGAACCTCGGTCTGGGCACGCGCCGGTTCGCAGGCGGGATTTTTCTGCTGATGGAGACGATGGCCGCCGGGGTGCGCGTGTACGTGGCCTGCATCCCCCTCCGGCTGATCCTCGGCGAAAACGTTTTGAGCTTTGGCGGCATCATGGATCCGACGCTGGGTGCCATCATCATCTTCGTCGGACTGTCGCTGATTTACACCTACATCGGCGGGGTGAAGGCGGTCATCTGGACGGACGCGGTGCAGTTCGGGCTGTTTCTCGCCGGGGGAATTTTCGCGCTGTGCTACCTCCCCACGCTGATAGACGGCGGATGGAATGGCGCGTTCGCCAAGGCGGCCGAGGCGGGCAAGCTGCATTGGCTGAACACGAAGTTCACCTTCTCCGCGCCGTTCAACATCTGGATGGGCGTCATCGGCGGAACGGCGCTGGTGATGTCCACGCATGGCGCGGAACAACTCATCGTGCAGCGCGTACTCGCCTGCCGTAACGTGGCCGACGGCCGCAAGGCGCTCGTTCTGAGCGCGGTGGTGATCCTTCCGTTGTTCCTCGTCTTTCTGCTCGTCGGCGCGTTGCTGTGGGTCTTTTACCAATCGCATCCGTTCCAGATTCCGCTGCCCGAGGCGCGGCCCGGCATCAAGGCCAACGATTTCATCTTCCCCATCTTCATGATGACCGAGGTGCCGCATGTGCTGCGGGGATTCCTGATCGTCGCGATTCTCTCGGCGGCCATGTCGAGCATCAGTTCCGCGCTCACGGCGCTGTCATCGGTGTCCACGATGGATTTTGTGAAGCGCCTCCTGCCGGGCCGGGATGAGGAGTTCTTCCTGCGCTTCAGCAAGAACTCGACGATCTTTTGGGCGGCGGCACTGGCGGGTGTGGCGTGGCTGACGCGGCAGGTGCCCTTCGTGCTCAACGCAGCGATGGAAGTGCGCGGGCTGACCAGCGGCGCGCTGCTCGGCGGGCTGTTGCTGGCGGTGTTCTGGCGGCAGGTGGGCGCACGCGGCGCCGTGGCCGGCATGGCGTCGGCGCTGGTGGTGATGAACCTCCTCTACTGGCCCCCGCGGCTCGCCGCCACAAAACCCTGGTGGCAGGCCACGTTCGGCGGCGATGTCTATTGGCCGTGGTTCACACTCATCGGCGCGGTGGTGACGGTGTCGGTGGCATTCGCGATGCGATTGCTTCCAACATCCAACCGACCGACGCCCATCGCCAATCCGCCGGGAGCCAATCCGCAATCCGATTGACTCCACCAGATTTTTTTCCAAGCTCTTGCCGCAGTTGATACCAAACATTTGACCGCCAACCAAACCAGCCTATGAACGCGATGCACGAGATTGACTACAAGATTTATGGCGACGACATGCAGTTCGTCGAAGTGGAACTGGACCCGATGGAAGCCACCGTCGCCGAAGCCGGCGGCATGATGTACATGGAGGACGGCATCGAGATGGAAACCATCTTCGGCGACGGCTCGCAGCAGAACACCGGCTTCCTCGGCGCGCTCATGGGCGCGGGCAAGCGCCTGCTCACCGGCGAATCGCTGTTCATGACGGTGTTCCAAAATCGCGGCGCGGGCAAAAAGAAGGTCGCGTTCGGAGCGCCGTATCCGGGCAAGATTATTCCCGTCAAACTTTCCACCATCGGCGGGGAACTGATCTGCCAGAAGGATTCCTTCCTGTGCGCGGCCAAGGGCGTGAGCGTCGGCATCGCGTTCAACAGGAAGATTGGCGCGGGGCTGTTCGGCGGCGAAGGGTTCATCATGCAACGGCTCCAGGGCGACGGCTGGGCGTTCGTTCACGCGGGCGGCACGATCCTGCAAAAGGAACTCGGCGTGGGCGAAACGCTGCGCGTGGACACCGGCTGCATCGTGGCGTTCCAGCCGACCGTCCAGTTCGACATCCAATACGTCGGCAAGATCAAATCGGCGATCTTCGGCGGCGAAGGGCTGTTCTTCGCCACGCTGCGCGGTCCCGGTCATGTCTGGCTGCAATCGCTGCCGTTGAGCCGACTGGCGGATCGCATCGTGAAGGCCGCGCCGAAGACCGGCAGCGGCGGGCGCGAGGAAGGCTCCGTCCTCGGCGGGCTGGGACGAATGTTGGACGGGGATAATTCGTAAGCCAGGCCGAGTGGGGCAGGCGCCCCGCCTGCCTGAGTCCGGCGGGCGCCTCGCCCGGCGAAGTCTGCGGGCGGGGCGCCCGCAGGACGTTCGCTGGCGGGGGCGCCAGCGCCACTAGACAACTCGCCGCCATTCAGGAGCGGGAAAAATATTGTCTTCCACCGGCCTGTCCGTAGTCTGCGCGGGACGATGTTGAAGACGTTTGGCGAACTGAAATTTCCGGGGCGGCTCATCGCCGTGGAGGGGCTGGATGGCTCCGGCAAGTCCACGCAGATCTACCTGCTCAAGCGGTGGCTGGAACTGCTGGGAGTGAAGGTTTATTTCAGCGAATGGAATTCCTCCGAACTGGTCAAGGCCGCCACCAGCAAGGGTAAGAAGCGCGAACTGCTTTCGCCCACCACGTTCAGCCTCATTCACGCGACGGATTTTGCGGATCGTTACGAGCGGCATCTGCTGCCGCTGGTGCGCGCGGGTTACGTGGTGTTGTGCGACCGCTACATCTTCACCGCATTCGCGCGCGACTCCGTGCGCGGGTGTCCGATGGAATGGGTGCGGAGGATTTACAACTTCGCCGCGCTGCCGGACCTGACGTTTTTCTTCAAGGCGGATCTGGAAGTGTCGTTGAACCGCATCCTGGACGGACGACCGCAGTTGAAATACTTCGAGGCGGGCATGGATCTGGGGCTGTCGAATGATCCCTACGAGAGCTTCCGCATCTTCCAGGGGCGCATCCTCGAGCAGTACCTGGCGATGACCAAGGAGTTCGGGTTCATGATGATTGACGCCAACCAGCAGGTGGAAACCCAGCAGTCCGTGGTGCGCAATCTGGTCGCCAAGCGGATCAATCTCGCGGATTACAAACGCGGCCATCCGGTCCCCAGCGCGCCGCCGGCCACGCGCGCACGGAAATTCAAACAGGAGCCGTTGGAAGAATGAGCACCGAGATCATCAACCAAATCGTGGTCCCCAGCCCCGCGACCCGCCGCTGGTACGGGCACGGCATTCCCGGCGTGGACACCCACAAGCTGGCCGGCCGGCTCATCGTCGTCGAGGGCGCGGACAGTTCGGGCCGCTCGACGCAGACCGCGCGGCTCGTGCAGTGGCTTGAAGGCTGCGGCCACGCCACAGTGCAGGTGGGCCTGAAACGCTCGACCCTGGTGAGCGAGGAACTGGAGCAGGCCCAGAATGGAAACATCCTGAGCCACACCACGCTCAGTTTGTTTTACGCGACGGATTTCGCCGACCAGTTGGAGAACATCATCATGCCGGCGCTGAAGGCGGGTTTCATGGTGCTGGCCGACCGTTACATCTACACGCTGATGGCGCGCGACATGGTGCGCGGAATGGACGAGGCGTGGTTGAAGAATCTTTATGGTATCGCGCTCGTGCCCGACGCGGTGTTCTATCTGAACGTGTCGCCGGAGGAATTGGTGCAGCGTTGTTTCACGAAGAACGCCTCGCTCGATTACTGGGAGAGCGGCATGGACCTGGGCCTGTCGCGCGACATCTTCGACAGTTTCCTCAAATACCAAACTCTGATGGCCGAGCAGTTCCAACGGATGCAAACGACCTACGGCTTCACCATCGTGGACGGCCACTGTTCGGTGGAGGAAACCTACGCGGAACTACAAGGCAAAATCGCGGCGGTACTGGGCCAGTCCGGTGCCAGTCCGCCCGCCCGCTGAACCATGCCCGATCCCGCACAATCGCAACACGTCGTCGGCGTGGATTTTGGCGGCACCAAGATTTACACGGGCGTTTTCGGCGCGAACATGCACTGCATCGGCACCGCCAAGACCAGCACCAAGGCGCAACGCGGGGCCGACACCGTGATCGAACGGATCGCGCGCTGCATTCAAGACGCCGTGGACGAATGCGACCTCGACCTGAAATCCATTCGCGGCATCGGCATCGGCGCACCCGGCGCGGTGGACCCGGATAGCGGACGGGTGATCTTCGCGCCGAACCTGGAATGGAAGGATGTCCCGCTGAAGAAAGAGTTGGAACGGATTTTGGGCGTGGCCGTGTTCGTCGAGAACGATTGCAACCTCTGTATGTTGGGCGTTTACGAGACGGAATTGGACGCCAAGCCGCGCCATGCGGTCGGGATTTTTCTGGGCACCGGCATCGGGGCCGGACTCGTCATTGACGGACAGCTTTACTCCGGTTTCAACCATACCGCCGGTGAGATCGGTCACATGGTGCTGCAAGTGGACGGCCCCAAGTGCGGTTGCGGCAACCAGGGATGCTTCGAGGCGCTGGCCAGCCGCACCGCCCTCTTCCGCCAGATCGAGGCGGGAGTGAAGGCGGGTCAGAAAACCGTCCTCACCGAGATGCTTGGCAAGGATTTGGAAGACATGCGCAGCGGCGACTTGCGGAAAGCGATCCGCCGTGGCGACAAGTTCGTCGAAAAACTCGTGGCGGAGGCGGCGCGTTACGCCGGCATCGCCGTGGGCAATGTGATTAACCTGCTCAACCCGGAACTCATCGTGCTGGGCGGCGGCATCATCGAGGCGCTGGAGGACGAGATGATGAAGATCATCGTCGAGACCGCCCGCAGCCACGCCATGCCGGGCACCGCCAAGGGCATTGAGATTCGCGCGTCCAAGCTCGGTGATGACGCCGGGATCGTCGGCGGCGCGGTGCTGGCCCGCCGGCGGACCAAGTAACGCCCCTCACGTTGCCCCGTCCGGACGGGGCGCCACCTTCACCGGTGGAAAACCGGCCTTGCTGCGGCCGCGCTTGGGCCGGGTTTTTCCGCCCGCCAATGCGAGATTCATGAATTCCCATTGACTGCGGCGGTGCTCATCCCGGCCTTTGGGCGCGAGACGCCGATAGCTTCCATCCGGTTGGAGGAAGCGCGCTTTGACATCGTCGGCCAACGAAATGGCGAGCACCTCATGGATTAAACGATCCTGCAAGTTGCCGTCCACGATGGGAAACGCAATCTCGATCCGGCGGTAAAAGTTGCGCGGCATCCAATCCGCGCTGCTGATGAAGACTTCGGGCTGACAGGCATTTTCAAAACAAAAAATCCGGGGATGCTCCAGAAACCGGTCCACGATGCTGCGCACCGTGATGTTCTTGCTGATGCCCGGCCGGCCGGGCCGCAGACAGCACACCCCCCGCACGATCAGATCGATCTTCACGCCGGCCTGGGATGCGCGATACAGCGCGGTGATGATCACTGGGTCCACCAACGAGTTCACCTTGGCGATAATCCGCGCCGGCAGGCCGTTCCGGGCATGTTCGGCTTCGCGGTCAATCAGCGCCAACAGCCGCTGGTGAAGATCAAACGGCGCCACCAGCAGCTTCTTCATGGTTTGAAACTGGCAGATGCCCGTCAGCAAATTGAACAGATTCGTCGCGTCCTCGCCAAAATCGGGCTGGCAGGTCAGCAATCCGATGTCAGTGTAAAGGCGCGCGGTGCCGGGGTTGTAGTTGCCGGTGGCGACATGGAGGTAACGGCGGATGCCGTCCTCATCGCGCCGCACGACGAGACACATCTTGGCGTGGATCTTGTAACCGACCAGGCCGTACACCACATGCACACCGGCTTCTTCGAGCCGCCGCGCCCACTGGATGTTGTTGGCTTCGTCGAACCGCGCCCGTAACTCGACGACGGCGGTGGCCTGTTTGCCATTTTTCACCGCGTTCATCAACGCGCCCACGATGCGCTGATCGCCGCCGGTGCGATACAGAGTCTGTTTGATCGCCAGCACATTGGGATCGGCGGCGGCCTGCTCTAGGAAATCAATCACCGTGCGAAAGTTTTCATACGGGTGGTGCAAAAGAATGTCCCGCTCCCGAATCGCCCCAAACAAATCGGTCTTCCCAGCCAGCGCGGCGGGCGGCGACGCCACGAACGGCGGATAGCGCAGTTCAGGCGAATGGTCGCCTTCACAGATGGCCATCAGGCGAATCGGATTGATCGGGCCGTCAATCAGGTAGAGATCGTCCTCACCCAGCCGGAACGTGCCCAGCAACGCGCGCCGGATCTCCATCGGGCAATCGCGCGCAATCTCCAGTCGAACCGCGTCGCCTTTCCGGCGGTTCTGGAGTTCGTTCTCCACCGCGTGGAGCAGGTTGGCCACCTCTTCCTCGTCAATATACAGCTCGCTGTTGCGGGTGATGTGAAAATGCCAGTAGCCAAGTATTTTTGTGCCGGGAAACAAATCGGCCAGGTAATGACCGATCAAGTGGCCCAGGAAAACGTAATCCTGCCGGGAATCCTCGCGCGGCAGGCGGACCAGGCGCGGCAACACCCGCGGCACCTGCACCACGGCCAGATGACGCAACGGCTGGCCGGAAAGCGCCATTTCCAATTGCACGATCATGTTCAAGGACTTGTTGAGCAGTTGCGGAAAAGGGTGCGCCGGGTCAATCGCCAGCGGCGTGAGCACCGGACGGACCTCCGCCCGATAGTATTGCTCCACCCAGGCCAGATCCGCCGCATCCAGCGCGTCAAACGCATGGAAGCGGATGCCGTGCTTGATCAGGGCCGGTTCCAACTGCTCGCGCCAGCAGCGGTATTGCTCCTCCACCATCCGCCGCACCCGCCGGTGAATGGCCCGGAAGGTTTCGCTGGCGGTCAATCCATCGACACTCCGATCCGCCACCTCGCTCTCAATCTGTTGTTTGAGACCGGCCACGCGCACCTCGAAGAACTCATCGAGATTGGAACTGACGATGCAAAAGAATTTGACGCGTTCCAGCAGGGGCGTCTGCGGGTCGAGCGCCTCCTCCAGCACCCGTTGGTTGAATTCCAACCAGCTCAACTCGCGGTTGAGGAAATGTGCCGGTTCAAATGGCGTCGTCGGTTTATCAATCATTGAAGCGCCAGCATGATAATGCCGGGTGTGATTAAAAGTGGGTGAGGACAGGAAAGATTTCTGCGGAATAAAATGTGCAAATATAGCCACTTGCCCCAATAAAGTCGGGATGAAGCAACGCCTCAGCAGTCCCCAGCTCACCCCGCAGGAAACCCGGCTCATC
>JANNEF010000183.1:0-28209 GCA_031378375.1 Verrucomicrobiota bacterium
TGATGGATTTCATGAGGCGCGGCCTGGAGATCGGCCCGCACGCCATCGCCAAAAGCTGAGCCCCGGGCGGACGCAGCAACACACGCCGCCAGGCGTGTGCGCGCAGCCATGCCCGGCTCCGGCGCGCGGCACGCGGGATGACTTCAGCCACGGCAGTTCGGTCCTCCCTTTTCACCCCGCCCCAACCAACCGTTCCCCAACCTCATCCTGCAAAATGAGAATTGCTGAAAGCCAGCCAGGTTGTGCTTCGCCGCCTTTGTCAGGGTAAACGCGCATGTATCGCCAACTACGCCGGGTTGATTACCAGTTGCTCGAAAACAACGGGAGTTCCATATTTTGCAGCGGCTGTACAAACACCGGAGCCGCTGAATCTGCTCATCCTGGAGAACTGATTAGCGTCACGTGCTCAAAAAACTGGTGTAAGCGGTGGCCGTAATCGGCGCGATGGAATTGATGTCCAAGGTTTCGAAATCTTGACCCGCTGATCTGGCCATCAATACCGACAAGGCGCATGTTGAAGATGGCGAGTTGATCGAAGTGATGAACTGCATCATCAACTGCCAACGCAAAATCGGCATGAGCCACAAGGTGATCCCTAAGCCGCCAGAAGCGATCCCACCGGGTTGAAACCCACTCAGATGGGAAGTTCCAGCCCGTGTTCTTGGAGGAAATCTTCGACCGAACAGAATGAATTTTAAGCGACTGGCACTTTTGCTGTCGCTTTTTTCCAGACCCGCTTGGGTGCCTTGACCACCAACCCCTGTTTGATGGCATTGGCGGTCACGCGGATGTAGCGCACCTCGCCGTTCACCACGGCCTTGACGCGCTGCAAGTTAGGCATGAACCGGCGCTTGGTGATTGCCGTTACGTGTGTGCCGATACCGCCCAGTTTCTTGGCTTTGCCGCTGCGCCAGATGATGCTGCCTTTTATTGGGCCTTTGCCTGTCAATTCACAAATTCGTGCCATAACAATTATTCTTCCGGTTTAAGGAGCGGAGAAAATAGCAACCCGACACCAGTGCGCAAGCTCTAATTGCAGCTTTTTCGCCTGCGATTCCGCACTTGACCGCCGGGGCGGTAAAGGCGCTGACTTGGCCGCACAGAAACATTATGGAAGTCATTGGCACCATCAGCGCGATTCTCAGGAACAAAACTGCCGGCCTTTGGTCCGTCCCGCCGGAGGCCACCGTCTTTGAGGCCATTCAGTTGATGGCCGACAAAAATATCGGCGCTCTGCTCGTGATGACGGCCGACCGCCTGGTCGGCGTTGTCTCGGAACGCGATTACACCCGCAAAGTTGCGCTCCTGGGCAAATCCTCTCGTGACACTCCGGTGCGCGACATCCTTTCCACGCCGATTATCGCCGCCACGCCCGACCATACGGTCGAGGCGTGCATGAGGCTGATGACTACTCACCGCGTCCGCCACCTGCCGGTGCTCGCAGGCGACAGGGTCCTCGGCATCGTCTCCATTGGGGACCTCGTGAACTGGACCATCTCCGCTCAAAGCGCGACCATTGACGAACTGGAGAAGTATATCTCTGGTCAATATCCCGGTTGAGACGGGAAGGCACGTCAACGCCGTTTAGTCATCGTCATCGGCCTTCGGATGCGTGAAGACGAAGCCGGCGCGGCGCGGCGCGGGCATCGGACTGTTCGCCCCGCGCACGGAGCGCCAGATCACTTCGTTCAGGGCCAAGTCGTCCGCCGCGTCTTCCTTCGTGAAATCCATCTTGGCGGACAGATCCGCGCCCGGCGATTTGCGCGTGTTGCGCTCGTTCAAGTTTACCGTCACGGGCCGCGCCTGATACGGGCGAACGTCGGGTTTGTTTTGGAACGAGTTGAACATCGGCAGCGCGGCGGCGTCGAACTGCGACATCGGCTTCAGCCCCAGGATCAACTCCATCGTCCGCAACATGCTGCTCGTCGAATACATCATCGAGTCCACCGTGCCCCGCTTCGCGTAGGGGCTGATTACATAGGCAACGGTGCGGTGCGCGTCCACGTGGTCCGGGCCGTTTTGCGCGTCGTCTTCGATTACAAAGATGGCCGTCTGCGACCAGAACTTTGATTTGCTCACCGCTTCGACGAACATCCCCAACGCCAGATCGTTGTCCCCGACGTGCGCGGTGGGAGTGGGTTTGCCGGCGGTCGTGCCGGAGGTGTGATCGTTGGGCAGGCGGACGATTTGCAGGCGCGGCATGTCGCCTGCCATCTCAAACCGTTTTAACTCGGTGGCAAATCGCTCCACGCGTTTCACGTCGGGGTAGTCCATGTCGAATCCGCGATACCATGGATCGAAGTGCCCCTTGAGCGCTGCCACGCGAGACACCCCCGGATCGTTGGTTGTTTTGCCATTGCCGATGAACTCCCCGTAGCTGCGGTAACTCACCCCCGCCTCCCGCGCGCGGTCCCAGAGGTAACCGCCCGCCGGGGTCGCGATGGGAAAACTGCCCTCCGCCGGATACGGATACTTCTTGTGCTTGTTGTGGCCGTAACTCAGCGGCCACGTTTTCTCCACAAAGTCAGTCGCATACGCGCCCATTGTCCACTCGTGGCCATCGGCGCTCACCTCGCCGTCCACGTAGAAATTGTCCAGCAGCACGAAGTCGCGCGCGAGTTGATGATGATTGGGCGTGACGCGCTCCGGGAACAGGCACAACGCTGGATCACCGTTGCCCTCCGGCATGTCGCCGAGGATTTGATCGTAAGTGCGGTTCTCCTTGATGACATAAAACACATATTTGATGGGCGACACGTCGCCAACCCGTCGCGGGATGGGATTATTCTCCAACCCGGCGGCCGGCGCGGTTTCCGGCAGGCACCGATACGCCTGCGCGGTGTAAATCTTCATCTGCTCTTCGAAGCGCGCGCGCCCCGGTAGCTCGATGACGCTCAACGTCCCCTGCATCAATCCGCCGATGTATTCGCGTATTGTCAGCGGCGGTTCTTTGCCGGGCTGCGGTCCGTGCCGATTCGCTTTCGAAATCAAACCTTTGCCGTTCGCCACCAGAAGCTTCTTGCCGTCCGGCGTGACGCGCACACTCGTCGGATACCAGCCCACGGGAATGAAACCCAGCGAACGGCTGCGACCCAACTCCGCCACGTCGAAGACCGCCAGCGTGTTGATGTTCGCGTTGGCGACGAACAACATTTTTTCGTCCGGCGACAACGCCAGACTGTTCGGTGTGTTGCCCGGCGGTGAATGCGCCGTCAACTCCGCAGTCAGCGTTTCCACCGTCCGGCCCGTTGCCGTGTCCAGCACCGTCACCGAATTGCGGTTCGCGTTGGCCACGAACAGATGTTTGCCCGATTTGGTCAATATCATCTCGTTTGGATGTTCTTCCGTGTTCCAGCGAGCAATGACCGTATGCGTGGCCGTGTCCACCACCGCCACCGCCGCCTGTGCCCATAGGCTCACGTAGAGTCGTCCGCGCTTTTCGTCCAGTACACACGCGTACGGGAACGGGTCCGCCGACTGCGTGGAGTCGAGCAACGCCTCTGCGCGCTTGGTAATCGCCGCCTCGTCCTCGCTGGCGGCGGGCTTCGCCGTCGTCCCTACAGCCGGCGCATTTGTGCCGAGCGCGATTTCGCGAGTCACCGACTGCGCCGCCACGTCCACCTGCGTCACCCGATGCCCCCACACGTTGGCGGCGAACAATGTCCGCCCGTCGGCGCTCACCGCCAGTCCGCCGGGAATGCCACGCTGCGCTGCGTCGCGCAGCCGGATTTCCTGATGGTCCAGCAGGTAACCCTCGTTGAACGCGAACTGGTGAACCACCTCGCTCCCGGCGCCACTGCAATACAGTCGCTTCCCATCCGCCGAAAAGGTCACCCCGTAAAACGCTTCCTCCACCACCGCTCGCGAGATCACCCGTTCCCCTGCGAGTTCCACGACGATGATCTCATGCCGTCCGTAGCCGCAATGCAGCGCCGCCGCGAACTTCCCGCCTGGATGCACCGCGAGGTTCACGGGGAAGTCACCGAGCAAGATTTGCTTGCCGACGGGCCGGAGGAACCACTGATTGGGCAACCGCACCGCGCCATCCGCCTGCGGCCCAGGCACGGCGATATCGGTGCGCTGCGTTTGGAGGTGATTGACCGAGGAGCAGGCGGCCAGCATGAGCAGGGCGGTGATGTTCAGGAGCCGGACATGAATTCGCATGGGGATGAAACTACTGAGTTCAAAGCCTGTTGTTCAATGTTCAATCGTCGGAGCGTGACGGACGTTTCTCGGAGATCGTTGCCGGAAGGTTCCAACCGTTAGCTCGAAATTGCGGAGACGAAATTGATCAGCCGGAAGTTTATCCCCAGCCAAACTTGCCGACAAACACCCGACGACGGTAACAATTTCCACTTTTCTTGCCCGGGATGACCGCAATTGCCCGAAAGATTGCCGATCCTTCCTACTGGCATCTCGGCTGCTAAGTCGGGTCTTGGCCATGATAAATGCGTTGTTCAACCAACCGAACTACTTCGCTGCAAAGAAAATGCTGGAAGCCACGGTGCTCCGTCACGAGGCAATCGCCAGCAATCTGGCGAATCTTGAAACACCGAATTACAAACGCCTCGATGTATCGCCCACTTTCCAATCTGAACTGAGCCGGTCACTCGCCACGAAGGACACTGCCCAGATGGCCGGCGTCCAGCCCCAGATCGCCGAGGATGCCGCTGCCGTGGCCGTCAACCGCGACGGCAACACCGTCCAGTTGGAAAATGAACTGGCGCAACTCAACAAGAACTTTCTCGCGCACGCCCTGGAAACCCAGTTGATCACCGGCAATTTGCTCCGTCTGCGTCTGGCCATCTCGGGCCGGCCGTCTTGAAATACTGATTTATGATTGATCTCCTCCCCGGACTCTTCAGCACCTCATCGGCTTTGACCGCGGAGCGGATGCGCATGGACGTGATTAGCCAGAACATCGCCAATTTGAATACGACGCGCGGACTGGACGGCAAACCGTATCAGCGTCAGCAGGTGATTTTCGAATCTGTCCTCCAGCAGCAGATGAGCGGAGAACTCGGCGCACCACCCAGTGCCGTGCAGGTCAGCCGGATTGTCAAAGATCCCCGCCCGCCGCGTCTGGTATTCGACCCGGGCCATCCGGATGCCAACAACGACGGCATGGTGGCGATGCCCGACATCAACATGCACGAGGAGATGGTGGACCTGATCGCCGCCTCGCGCGCCTTCGAGGCCAATCTCGCAGTCATGAAAAATGCGAAGGCCATGACCGTCCAAACCCTGCAAATCGGCAAGCGCGGTTAACCCTCTGAATTTCGATGAACGCACTTTCATCCATCCGGCAGATTGTCACCCCCGAGATGCAACCCCTGCCGTTGCCTCGCTCCGGTGGAGTCTCGCCGATTCCGCTCAATGAATTACAGGAAATCCCTTCCGCCTTTACGCCCCAGCCCGCCGCGTCCGGCTCCGTGTCCGCGTCGTCTTTCGACAACGTGCTGGGCCATCTGGTCAGCGAGGTCAGCGCCAAGCAATCGGCCGCCGGAGACGCGGTGGGCGCGCTCTTAAGCGGACAGAACGTTTCATTACACCAGGCGATGATCGCCATGGAGGAAGCCAGCGTGTCTTTTCAACTGATGGTGGAGGTGCGCAACAAACTCCTGGAGTCGTACCAGGAACTGATGAGGATGCAGGTATGAGCTAGGATGGCGGACAAGAGAAAAAATATTACATGAACCGAACTGTCGTTCACCTCGGTCAACAGCTCCTCGGCATCTGGAAACAGCTTGGGTTGAACCAGCGCATCAGTGTGGCGCTGGCCGCCATCGTTGTCGCCGTCGCACTGTCCAGCCTGGCCTTTTGGTCCAGCCGGGTTGACTACGCGCTGCTCTACGGAAAACTTGACGACGCCGAGGCTGCCAAAGTGGTCGCCCACCTTGATGACTCAAAGGTTCCCCACAAGATCGGGCAGGGCGGCGGCGCGATCTACGTGCCCCGGGACAAGGTCCATCTCCTGCGAATGCAACTGGCCGCGCGGGGCATTCCGCGGGGCGACGGTGTCGGCTTTGAAATCTTCGACAAACCCAATTTCGGCATCTCCGACTTTGTGCAACGCGCCAATTACCTCCGCGCTCTGCAGGGCGAACTCGCGCGCACCATCGGCCAACTCGACGAAGTGGAAGCCGCCCGTGTGATGATCGTGCTGCCCGAAAACCGACTGCTCGTGGACAACCAGAAGAAGCCCACCGCGTCCGTGTTCGTCCGCACCAAAGGCCACGCCGTGCTGCCACCGTCGGCAGTGAACTCCATTCGCTTTCTGGTCGCCAATGCGGTTGAAGGCTTGCAGGCCGGCCACGTCACCATCGTGGATAACCGCGGCAACGTGCTCTCCGAAAACGCCGAGAACGATTCGATCGTCGGGCTTACCGCCAGTCAGCTCACCGCGCGCCGCAATCTGGAACAGTATCTCGCCCAAAAGGCCGAGGGCATGTTGGAAGCGGTGCTTGGCCCTGGTCAGGCCGTAGTGCGTGTGTCCGCCGAAGTCAATCTGGACAGCTCCACCAGGACGGAGGAGAAATTTGATCCCGAAAGCCAGGTCGTGCGCATCTCCACCGTTAATGACGAGAGTACTGACACCACTTCGGCCAACGCCGGCGGCGGCGGCGCTCCCGGCGTGGCCGCGAACAGCGGTGCTGACACCAACAGCGCCGCCGGCTCGCCGGCCAGCAGTAGCAAAAACAAAAAGAAGGTCATCAACAGCCAGTACGAAATCAACAAGATCACCAGCAACTCCACGCAGATCGCTGGCGGCATCAAGCGGGTCAGCGCCGCCGTATTTGTCGCCGCGCGTTACGAGGGCACCAATACGGATCGCAAGATCATGGTGCGCACGCCGGAAGAACTCACCAAGCTCCGCCGCATCGTACAGAACGCCATCGGCATCCAGTCCACTGGCGACGGCAAGGACGAGATCACGCTCGAGGAAATGCCGTTCACCGACTCCATCGGTGAAGTGAGCAAGGATCTTGGCCAGCAGGAGAAGAAGCAGTTCTGGTGGACACAACTCCAGAATATCATCTATCCCACTCTGGCTCTGGGGGTGTTGATCATTTTTTGGCGTGCACTCAAAAAAACTCCGGTCGGAGAGATTCCCGCCGACATGTCCATGGAAGACACCAGCCCGGCACCCAATGCTCACTCCCGGGCCGGTGGCCAGGCCAACGGCCGGGGCCGTGCACAGAAGCCGGCGGTCGCACAGGGTTTGGTGACTGCCGATGTCTTCAACCAGTTGGTGCGCGACAATCCGGCGAACGTCACCCACGCGATCCAAAACTGGCTCACCCGCGGCGCTCCGCCCAACAACTAGCCAACCCCCATGCTCGCCCTCGCCGATCTCAGCGCCCCGCCAGCCCCGGACTTCGCGCAGATGACCAAAGTCCAGAAGCTGGCTGGCTTGCTCATCATCCTCGGGCCGGAAAGCGCCGCGCAGATATTGAGATCGCTCCCGCAGCAGGATCTCGAAATCGTTTCCGAGCAGATGGCGAAGCTTCCGATGATCACGCAGGAGTTGCGCGTTCAGATTCTGGGGGAGATGTCCGAGGTGGCGATGGCGGCCGGCACTTCCCTGCGCGGCGGGGTCGAGTTCACCCAGGCCGCGCTCGAGAAGGCCGTCGGCTCCTACAAAGCCACGGACATAATTAACCGTGTCTCTCCCAGTTCCTCGTCCAGTGCCGTTCAACGCATCACGGAAATGGAGGTGCGTCCGCTGTTCAATTTGATCAAGGACGAGCACACGCAAACGATTGCGCTCATCACCAGCTACCTGCGCCCCGACAAAGCTTCCGAACTGCTCTGCCTGATCAAACCGGAGTTGCGCGACCAGATCATCGAGCGCCTGGCCATGCTGGAGCCGACGCCCGTTGAGGTGGTGGAAAAGGTCGCCGAAGTGTTGCAGCGGCGGCTCAGCGGAAAAACCACCCGCGGCCTCAACCAGACCGGTGGGGTGAAATCCGCCGCCGGCTTGCTCAACGCGCTGAACAAAACCCTCAGCAAGAGCATTCTCACCTCGCTGGAAGAGCGCAACGCCGAGCTGGGCGCCGCCATCCGGCAGAAGATGTTCACGTTTGCCGACCTCATCAAGCTCGACAACACGGCGCTCCAAAAAGTGCTGCGCGAAGTGGACATGCGCGACCTGGCCGTCGCGTTGAAAAAGGCGGACGACGCCATCAAGGCCAAGATGCTTGGCGCGATTTCCAAGCGTGCTGCCGAAACCGTGAACGAAGAGATTTCCTTCATGGGTGCCGTCAAGCTCAAGGAAGTGGACGCCGCCCAGCTCCGCATCATCGAAGTAGTGCGCCGTCTCGAAAACGACGGTGAAATTGAACTCGAAGCCCCCCAAGAACCCGCCGCCGCATGAGTGCCCGATTCCATACTCTCACACTTTCCCAAATCCTCCGTGACGTGCGCCTGGTCGTGCCGCCGGATGGCGATGAAGCCACCGAACAGTTGATGCGTGACCGCGAGCACGCCGCCTACGAGCACGGCCGGATCGAGGGCGAACGGGAGTTAAGCGAGCAACTGGTTCAGCAGCGGCGTGAGTTGGTGGAACTGCAAGATGGCGTGCTCGCCGCGCTCCGCCAGACCGTGCCGCAGATCATTCGCGACACGGAAAATGCCGTCACCGCCCTCGCGTTGGAGGTCGCGCAGAAACTGGTGGCCGGTCTGCCCATTTCCGCCGAGATGGTTCAGGCGTCTGTCCGGGAAGCGCTGGCGCAAGTGGAGGAGAGCGCCGAATATCATATTTACATCCACCCCGCTGACCTGGAATTGCTCGAACGGGTCAACTCCAACCTGCTCGCCTCCCAGACTGCTGCCAAGCGGATGCACTTTCATCGTGCGACTGAGGTCAGTCGGGGCGGCTGTTTGGTGAAGACCCACTTTGGCATCATTGACGGCCAGCGTGAAACCAAGCTGGAGCTTTTGAAACAATCTCTGCTCCCATGATTCAAACCGCGCCAGACACTTCAGCCGGTCGCCTGGGCACGCTGCTCCATCGCGCGCGGCATACGTCCGTGCTGGCCACGCGCGGTCGGGTCGTGCAACTGACCGGGCTCGTAATCGAATCGGAAGGCCCGTTGGCGTCGGTCGGCGAAGTCTGCCGCATCGAGTCCGCGCGCCACGACGATACGACGCTCGCGGAGGTGGTGGGCTTTCGCAACCATCACCTGTTGCTGATGCCATTAGGTGAAATCCACGGCATCCATCCCGGCAGCGAGGTCACCGCGCTGGGCGCTCCGTTGCAAGTGCCGGTGGGGGATGCCATGAAGGGCCGCGTTATTGATGGCCTCGGTCATCCGCTCGACACGCACGGGCCGCTGGCCACCGAGCATCGGCGGTCGCTCAACCTCCTTCCGCCACATCCGCTCAAGCGCCAACGCATCCGTGACGTGTTCAAAACTGGCATCAAGGCCATCGACACGTTCACGCCCTGTGGACGCGGTCAGCGCCTCGGCATCTTCTCCGGCAGCGGTGTCGGGAAATCCACATTGATCGGAATGATTGCCAGCAAGGCCGAAGCGGATGTGAACGTCATCGCTCTCATCGGCGAGCGTGGCCGCGAGGTGCGGGAATTCCTGGAGAAAGATCTCGACGAGGCGGGGCGGCGTAAGTCGGTGGTGGTGGTCGCCACGTCCGATCAGCCGGCGCTGGTCCGGCTGAAGGGCGCGTTCCTGGCGATGGCGATTGCGGAGCACTTCCGCGACGCCGGTCAGAACGTGCTCCTGATGATGGACTCAGTCACGCGCTTCGCCACCGCGCAGCGCGAGATCGGGCTGGCAGTGGGGGAGCCACCCACGACGCGTGGCTACACCCCATCGGTGTTTTCGCTGCTGCCGCAGTTGCTGGAACGGGCCGGCACGGCCGAGCAAGGTTCGATCACCGGCTTGTTCACGGTGTTGGTGGAGGCGGACGACATGGATGATCCGATCGCCGACGCGGTGCGTTCGATTCTGGACGGCCACATCATTCTCACCCGGGAGTTGGCGATGCAAAACCACTATCCCGCCATTGATGTGCTGGCGAGCGTGAGCCGGCTAGACCGCGATCTGTTGAATCCATCCCAACTCGAACTTGCCGGACGCGCACGCGAGGCGATGGCGATTTACCGGAAGAACCAGGACTTGATCAACATCGGCGCCTATCCGGCGGGTAGCAGTCCGGCGATTGACATGGCGATTCACTGGCAGGCGCGCTTGCAGACATTTTTGCGTCAACCCGTTCTCGAAGGCAAAACTCCCGCGGAGAGCTGGCAACTCCTGGGGCACGCGATGATGCCGCCGGGAACGGTGAAGTCGCAGACAATTCAGAATTGATTCAATCACTGACATGAACCTCCCACACCAACCGACATGAAAGTATTCAAGTTCTCCCTTCAAGCCTTGCGCACGCTGCGTGAACGGCAGGAGCAAACCGCGTTGCAGGACTACGGCAAAGCGCTCCAGGCCAGCGAGCAAGCCCGTCGCAAACTGGAGTCAGCGCAGCAAGAGCTCGAAGTCTGCTGGGCCGGGATGCGCAAGAAAGTCGCCGACAAATGCTCGGCCGCCGAGCTCTCGCACCTTACGGCGCACAGCCACGCTGTCGAAAAGCGGCGCAAAGAGTGCGAGCACGCCGCCAAAGTTGCTGCCAACAGCGCGAAGCAGGCGTTTATTAAACTCCTCGCGGCTCGCCAGGCGCGCGGCGTGGTGGACAAGTTGTTCGAGGCGGAAAAACGCCGTCATCAACGCGAACAACGCCGGCGGGAACAGAAGCAACTTGACGATTTGGCGCAGCGGGAAAACCCGCTGACGGCTTTGCTCCAACTCAACCGCGAACCGCTTTGGAACTGACATGAGTGCGATCCTTCAGGCCGGCTGGCTCGTTCCGTTGCTGGGCACACTGCTTTATCTGGGCACCACGGCGGCGTTCCTGTCGCCCGGCAAGGTTTTGCAAAACGTTCAAATCGGTGAAACCGCCGAACACATGCCCGTTCCCGGCCCGTCGTGGGATTTTTTCAACCCCGAGGTGGACCGGCTAATCGGCGAACTAAAAAAGGAGAAGGAGACTCTCACGACGCGCAACCAGCAGTTGAACGAACTGGCCACCCGCCTCCAGGCAGAGCGCGCCGAACTGAACCAGGTCACCCAGGCGGTGCATCAGTTGCAACTGGAGTTTGACAAGAAGACCGTGCGCGTGCGCGAGGAGGAGACGGCTAACTTGAAGAAGATGGCCAAGATGTACGCCGCCATGTCGCCCGAAGGGGCCGCTCCCATTATCAAACAATTGGAGGACGAACAGATTTTGAAGTTCATCGTGTTCATGAAGGATAATGAGTCCGGTCCCTTGTTGGAAAATCTCGGCAAACTCGGCGAAGCCGACACCAAACGCGCGGCGGTGCTGACGGATCGGCTGCGGACCATTCTTTACCGCAATCAAACGGCCAAACCATGATCCCATCCCCACTCTTGCCCGCGTCTGGCAGCCCTGATGCAACCGTGGCCCTGGCGCCTGGCACGATGCCACTCCCGTCCGTCCCGGCTACAACGGCCGATTCTTTTGATCGGATCATGGAGCGGACTCTCTCGGACTGCACTACAGCGGTCGGTTCGGAGCGGGGTCAGGTGAAGGGTTCGACGATGATTGGCCCGGAAACGAAATCATTGCCAAAAGTGCAGGCGAGTCAGCTCGGAGCGGGCGAAAGCCCATCCCCGAAACGGCTCACGCAAGCAGTCACTCAAGCTTTCGCAGGGAAGGTTTCCACGCCGAAGAGCAAACTCGACAACGAAATCACCACGGTCGCGAGTGATGATTCCACCGCATCGCAGCAGAAATTGGGGACCATTCCAACCGAATCAAACGAGTCGGTATCAATCGCCGTGGCTGCTCCGAATCTGGCGCTGGTCGTAGCGCCAACAATCATCCCATCAATGATCTTGCCGGAAACGGGTTCCGCCAGCCCCGGACTAATTATCGCGCGAGACGCGGAGCAACCGGTAAGCGCCGTGGATCCTCTTCGCAGTCAAGCAGCCAATGATCTGGGCAGCCAATCTGTGCCTCTGGTTCCACTTCAAGCGAGGCCGGATTCGACCCCGCCACCAATCATCCAACAGCCTGGCCGCGGATCGGTTCCGCTTGATGGAACGCCAATGCCACAGGATGCGCTTCCGGTGACTAGCAGGCAGGATGATGGCACTCCAACTCCAACTCCATCGCCCGCGAATTCTGCCCAGCCGCCGTATCCCCTGACGCCAGAGCAACGACCCGCTCAACCCGACGTAAGAGCCATACTCAGTGGCGAGCCGCCGGTTGTGTTGGAACAAGACGAAGCGGCTCCAGTTAGTTCGGCGACGCTCGCGCATACAGGGCAGCTACCAAGGCTTGCAATGGCAGATCTCGGAACCACTCCGCTCGCCGTAAGCGAGGCATCCCAGGCCGTCCCACAGTCAGGAACTGAACAGGAAGCGATGGCTCCGGCCACATCTACTGCCCCCGCACATCTGTCGGAAGCGACAAGCCGCGAGATTTCTGACAGTGCCCGCCCGCCGTTCTTTGGCCCGCGATTACTGCATGGACAGGAAACGCGCGCAGCCGCTGGCACAGTCAGTGCTAAATACGTTACTCGGATGAGCAACGTGGAACAAACCGACACAAACGAGGCGATTGCCAAGCAATCGTTGCCACAAACCCCGGCAACTTTGCCTGCGGCGGCAGATTCTGCGCGCCCCGTTTTGACCAGTCAGGCGACTGCATCCTCCAATCATCACGATTCGGTGGCGGGGCCGATTCAGATTTCCGAAGGCGTTTACATTACTCCGGAACGGACGGGACGCGCGGACATCGCAGTTGCCGATTCCGGCACGGAGACAATCGTTACCACTCACGCCGGGACACTGGAGCAGATTCAGCACAAGCTTTCGAACTGCGCGGTCGAGTTGAAGCGTTTGCAAGCCGACGAGATGTTGGTGGTCCTCAAACCGGACAGGCACACGGAAGTGGCGCTGCAATTGTCTCTAAAAGACGGCGTCGTGGAAATCGCAGCGCAGTTCAAGCGAGGAGATTTTTCGGGGCTGAATGCGATGTGGGGACAACTGCAACAAACCCTCTCTGCTCAGGGGGTCCGCCTCGGGGGGTTACAGGAACCGGTCTCGAACAACTCGCTGGGCAGTGCCTTGAGCCAGGGGTTCAGCCAACCGCGCCACGACCCACCGGCCCGGCCAGAACCGTTGGAGCACCATGCCAGAGGGCCGATCTTCTCACGGGCTTCCGTCACCACGCCGCTGAAAACTTCCGTGCCGGCACTCACCACACCGCGCGCGTGGGAATCGTGGGCCTGAAACTTTTACGATTATGCCAACCGATGCCATCAACTCCGCCGCCAGTTCATTCCTGACCAACCAGACGTACATACCGGGCTCCAGCCGGTTGCCGGTGCGCACGTTGAACCAGGATGATTTTCTTAAACTCGTCGTCGCACAGATGACCAACCAGGATCCGCTTAATCCGAAAGCGGACACGGAATTCATCGGTCAGATGACGCAGTTCACCGCGCTCGAACAGTCCAAGACCATGCAGGGCGACATCGCCAAACTGCGTGTCGAACAACAGTTTTTACAGGCGAACTCCGTTCTCGGACGGGTCGTCGCGCTGGAAGATGAACAGGGTGCGCTGATCCGTGGTACGGTCAGCGCCATTCACATGGAGGCAGGGACGCCACAACTAATCGTCAACGGCCAGCCCTATGCGATGAGCGCCCTGCTCTCCATCGAGCCGGCCACAAACTTGTAACTCCAAACACACTTATGATTCGTTCCTTAAACTCCGGCATCAGCGGCATCCAGCAGTTCCAACAACGGATGGATGTCATCAGTAACAACATCGCCAACGTCAACACCACCGGCTTCAAATCCGGGCGGGTGGATTTCGCTGATTCGTTCAGCCAAACGCTGCGCAGTTCCAGTCCCGCCAGTGGCAGCTCCAGCGGCACGTCAGCTATTCAGATAGGCTCGGGCGTGGTGACCGAGGCAATCAAGAGCATCTATACACAGGGATCGGTGGCCAGCACCGGTTTTCAAACCGATCTGGCCATTTCGGGTGACGGGTTTTTCGTCGTGCGCGATCCCGTCAGTACCGTGCAGTTTGTCACGCGCGCCGGCGATTTCCGCCTGGACGCCAACGGATTTCTGACCAACAACACCGGTCTGCATGTGCAGGGCTTTTCGGATAGCGCGTTGACCACCCGGGGCGACGTGCAGATTGACGGCACACAGCGCCCCACAACCGCAAGTACCACCGCGACCTTCACGTCGTTCAGCATCGACACGGAAGGATTGGTAAAGGTCCGGCTGTCCGACGGTTCGGAGTACACGCGCGGCCAGGTGCTGCTGCAGCGGTTCAGCGATCCCCAGGCGTTGCAAAAGGAGGGCTTGAATCTCTATTCCGGCATTGGTTCGGCCGGCCCGTTGGGCGGCGGTACCGCGCCGCAAGCGGAAGCGCCGGGCACCAACGGCCTGGGCCGCATAGAATCTGGCGCGCTGGAATTATCCAACGTGGACCTCGCGAACGAATTCACCAGCATGATCACGACGCAGCGCGCTTTTCAAGCGAGCGCCCGCATCATCACCACCAGCGACGAAATGCTTCAGGAACTGGTGAATCTCAAACGGTAAACTGACCCACTCCCATGTCGAACCCATCCCCAGAAAAGGCCGACTCCGGGGCCGCCGCGCCCCCGCCCGCGTCCGGCGGCATCAAGGCGATGCTGCCGTTGATCCTCACCGTCGTGCTCATGCCGGCACTGGCTTACACGATGACCATGTTCGTGCTGTTGCCCAAACTTCAGAAGTCACTTGGTGGCGACACGGTTCACGCGCGCGAATCCGAGGATGGGGACAAGGCCCACGGCGGTGGCGGTGCCCACGGGACCCCCGATGCCCACGGCGCGTCCACTTCCTCCGGTGGCGGCAAGTCCGGCGGAAAGACGAAGGTGAAGGTCCCGCTGACCAAGTTGATCGTCAATGTTTCCGGCAGCCTCGGTTCCCGAATGTTGCTCGTGAGCCTCACGCTTGCGGGCAACAACGGCGACCTCAAATCCCGCATTGAGGATGAAAACGACCAACTCAGGGACGTTGCCTCCAGTATTCTCGCCAGCAAGACGCTTGCGGATCTGGAGAAACCCGAAGCGCGCAACCTGCTCCGGGCAGAACTGCTTTCCCAGTTTAATACCGTGCTTGGTGCCGGCACGGTGCAGGAGCTTTACATCACCGAGTTCGCCATTCAGTAACGCGACAGAACCCGGCCTCACCATGCCAGACGGCGACAAATCAATCGAAGCCCAGCCAGCTCTCCCGGCTTCAGCGGCCGGGCTGTCGGACGACACGCCAAGCCAGCCGGTCGCCGCGCTCGTCACGGGGACACCACTCGATCAGGCCACGCCTGGGCGGTCGCAGCGTTACGATTTCCAGCCGCCGTCACTATTCTCGGCCGGGGAACTGCGGAAAGTGCGGATGCGGCATGACGAGTTTGCGCGTTCGCTGGCAACGCGGTTGTCCATCTACCTGCGGCTGGAGTTCGGGCTGGCGGTGAGTAAGATTCAGACTTTGCCGTACTGGAAGGTTATCGAGAGCTTGCCCAGCCCCACGCATCTAACGCTGTTCAAAGTCGAAACGCTCAACGGCATCGGCCTGCTGGAAATTCCTCCAAAGTTCGGCTTGAGCATCGTGGACCGGTTACTGGGTGGTCCGGGCAAAGGTGTTTCGCTCAACCGCGACTTGAGCGAGATTGAATCGGAATTACTGGATCAGTCCGTGCATCTGCTGGCCAAGGAGTGGTGTCAGAATGTTCTGCAACTGGGCGAGGCGCGCCCGGAAATCATCGGGCATGAAACTCACGGACGGTTTCTGCAATCCTCCACCAACGACACGCCCACATTGCTGCTCACGCTGGAGGCACGCATGCTGGACGCAACCGACAAACTCACGCTCGGCATTCCCTTTTCAATGCTCGATCCGCTCATCCGGCAGTTCGGCAACTCGGGGGGGAGTCCCGGAAAAGCTGTGCACCCGTCGACGCCCGTCGCAACCTGGAATCCTGCGCTGGACGACGTGCAAGTTCCCTTGCACGCGCAATGGGAAGGCCTTGAAATCACCGCTCGCGAACTGGCTCAACTGAAAATCGGCGATGTTTTGCCGGTCCGCCCATATCACGTCAACCACGTCCAGGTACGCCTGGCGAATGTTCCCAAATTTATCGGCCGTCTCGGCACCCGGGACCACACCTGGGCCGTCGAACTGACCGAATCAATCAGAAGTTAATGGACAACCCCGCCCTCCCACCAACCCCTGACTTTCCTCCCAACCTCGCCGTGCTGCTCGACATACCGGTGCGGCTCTCGGTGGAACTGGGCACCTGTCATTTGCCCATGCGCGAAGTGCTGCAATTGGGCAGCGGCTCCATCGTGCAATTGGACCGCCTGTCCGACGCGCCCGTGGACCTCTTTGTGAACCAAAAACTTGTCGCCCGCGGCGAAGTGGTCGTGGTGGACGATCGGTTCGGCATCAAAGTGACCGAGATTCTCGGCAAACCGGCCCAAGCGGCGTGAGAGGGCTGATGAATGTCCAAGTTCAAAATTCAAAGTTCAAAGCCCAAGAGAAGCATCATGCCTCAAGCACCAAACACCGGGAGGATCGCGCAACGCGTTGGAGCTTTGGATTTGCGGCTTTCCTTGAGCTTTGTGCTTTGAGCTTTGAGGCTCCCCGCCTTCCCCGTCGCGGCACCGCCATCCTCCTCACCCTTTTCGCTACCGCCGCGACTTCATTCGGCCAAGTCACGAACCAGCTTTCCACGACCCCTCCGCTTCCCGAACTCGGTTTTTCCGTGCTTCGGTTGTTGGGTGCGCTGGCGCTGGTGCTGGCGCTGTTCTTCGCCGGCATCTGGGTGTTCAAACACTGGCAGCGCCTCGCACTCCACAAAGGCCAGGTGCCGCGACTGAACATCCTTGAAGTAAAATCGCTCGGCAGCCGGCACGCGCTGTATCTGGTTGCTTACGAACAGCAGCGCCTGCTGTTGGCCTCATCGCCCGCCGGACTCTCGCTCGTCACGCACCTGCCGGAAGCCGGCGAGGATGAAGTTGCCGTTCCCGCGCCCACTTTTGTTCAGGTCCTTCACCGTGCGCTCGCACCCAAGGCCTGATGCGCCCGCGTCTTACTCCGTACCACGCACGGCGCACCACGCATCGGAATCTCTTCCACTGTTTGGTTCTTCTGCTGATGCTTGCTTCCGGCGCGCCCAACCTAGTCGCCCAGAGCAACGCTGTCCCTGCTGTCCCCAGTCCAGCGACGTTCGCCACCAACGCTTTCAACCTCGCTCCGTTTAAGTTCAACCTCGGTGTCGAGGCGGCCAGCCAGCCAAAAGACGTGGATGTTGGCATCAAGGTGCTGTTTGCGATTACGCTGTTGACGCTCGCGCCGTCCATCATCCTCCTGATGACGTGCTTCACTCGCATCGTGATCGTGCTGTCATTCGTCCGCACCGCGCTCTCGCTGCAAGGCACGCCCGCCAACCAAATCATCATCGGACTGTCGCTGTTCATCACCCTCTTCATCATGCAGCCCGTGTGGGAAAAAATTGATCGGGACGCGCTGGCGCCGTACCAGGCCGGGCAAATTCCGGGGCAGGTGGCGCTGGATAGCGCGGCCGGCCATATCCGCACGTTCATGCTGAAACAGGCGCGACCCAAGGACGTGGAACTCTTTGTGGCCATGGCCAAGCTTGGCCCCACCGCGCCGGATGAACTCCCCCTCAAAGTTGTCATCCCCGGCTTCATCATCAGCGAGCTGCGCACCGCATTTCAGATGGGATTTCTGTTGTTCGTGCCGTTTATCTTGATCGATCTCGTGGTGGCCACGGTGCTCATGAGTTTGGGCATGATGATGATGCCGCCGATGTCGATCTCGTTGCCTCTCAAAATTCTGCTCTTCGTGCTGGTGGATGGCTGGAGTCTGGTCGTCCGCTCTCTTGTGTTGAGCTTCGGCTTCTAACGGAGCCGCTAGCTAAAGGCTCGTTCAAAAAATCTTCACTTCAAACGGCAACTATGATCAGTCCGTCAACATCCAAGGACAAATTTTCCGGTGCGGTGGCCCGTTTGCACACTTTCTGCCCCTCAAATGACTGGAATTGCCGCCGTGGTACATCCGCTGCTAAACACCACCTGTGATGGAGAGCCAGCAGCTCGCGGTTGATCCGCAGGCCGCGTGTCTTCTCTATGAATTAATATGAATCCTGAATTCGCCGTCGAACTGCTCAAACAAACAATGTTTCAGGCGGTAACCCTGGCCGCGCCGATTTTGCTGACGGCAATGATCATCGGTTTGGCGATTAGTTTGTTTCAGGCGGTCACCACCATCCACGAGCAGACGCTCACCTTTGTGCCGAAAGCACTGGGCATAGTCGGTTTGCTCGTGCTCTTGCTGCCGTGGATGCTGCGGACGGTCATCGAATTCACAACTCTGGTGATTGAGAAGATGCCGCAAATGGTGAACTAGCGACCCTCTGCTCGCTTCCACTTTTCAAATGACTCGCGCTGCCGAATGGGAAACTGGAAGCCAGAAATGAATAACCATGTCCCTCGACCCAACCAACTGGCTGCTGGTGTTTGTGCGTGTCAGTTCCCTGCTGGCGGTCTTCCCGCTCTTCTCCATGAGCAACATTCCCCGACCGGTGCGTGCCGCGCTGTCCGCCTTGGTGGCGTTTTTGCTCGTTCCGCTGGTCCCGGCTTTGTCAGAGCCACCGGCTGGTTTCACCGGACTGATCGCATTGATATTCAAGGAGGCGGCCATCGGATTGTTGCTGGGCTTCGTCAGCCGACTCCTGTTTTACGCGCTGGAATTTGCCGGCACCCTGATAGCCACGGAGATGGGCCTGAACATGGGCGCCACGCTGAGTCCGTTCAGCAATACCCGCAGCGAGGCTCCCGGTCTGGCGTTGTTCCATCTTGGCGCCATCATCTTCCTCACGCTCGATCTCCATCACTGGCTGCTGGTGGCCCTGCAGCGCACCTACCAACTGCTTCCCATTGGTGCCGCCCGGCTTGGTCCGGCGCTCTTCAACGACATTGTGGGACGCACCAGCCAGTTGTTCGTGGTGGGACTCCTGATGGCTGCACCGGTCATCGCGGTAACGTTCCTCATCAACATCGTGTTCTCGGTCGTTGGTCGCGCGGTGCCGCAGATGAACATTTTCGCCGAGAGTTTCGCCTTTCGCACACTCGCCGGACTGACGGTATTCGCGGTGACGTTGAACTTGATGGGCCAGCATATCGTGAACTACCTCAGGCGACTGCCCGAAGACCTGCTGCGCGTCGCGCAACTATTGGGGGCGGGATGACCATGCGCCAGTCTGACGACTAATGGACTTCGCCGGCGAAAAAACAGAACTACCGACACAGCGCAAGCTGGACGAGGCAGTCAAGCGTGGCCAGGTCGCACACAGCGCCGAAGTTCAGACCGTCTTCGTCATGCTCGCCGCGTTGCTGGCGTTGATGTTTTCCGGACATGAAATCTGGCGGCAGCTAGTCGCGGCCTTCACTGGCACACTGGGACATTTGCATGATGTGCCGATGACGTTCGCCTCGATGCAAGGTCACGCCATCGTAGGAGCGACGGTCGTGGCAAAATGTGTCGGACCGGTGGTTATCGCGGCGATGCTCGGCGGCCTGCTGGCCGGCGGCATGCAAAGCCGGTTTCAGACTGCCAGCGAGGTGCTGACCGTGAACTGGGATCGACTCAATCCCATAGCGGGTTTCAAACGCGTTTTCTCCTTGCGTTCGGCCACCCCGACCGCGGTCGGCATTGTCAAGCTGGCGACCGTCTTTGCGCTCACCTACAGCCAGGTCATCGCCATCTTGAACGATCCGATTTTCAGTTCCAGCGTCAGCGTCGGACGCATTGGGGAATTTCTCGCGGACACGGCTTTGGGTGTCATCCTGCGCGTCACGCTGGCGATGATGGTCATTGCTGCGGCCGATTACACCTATCAGTTCTGGCGCACCAGTCGTGACCTGATGATGACCAAAGACGAGGTCAAAGAGGAAAGCAAAGGCTCCGAGGGCAACCCGCAAGTCCGCAACCGCCTCCGCCGACGCGCGCAGCGCTACACCCAGCGCAAGATGCTCCAGGAAGTGCTCAAGGCCGACGTGGTTGTCACCAATCCGACCCATCTGGCCATCGCTTTGCGATACGACCGGCGCACGATGAAAGCGCCGCGCATCGTCGCCAAAGGGTCGCGCCTCAACGCGCTGCGCATCCGGGAACTCGCCCGCCAACATCAAGTCCCGGTGGTGGAAAACAAACCGCTGGCCCGGCTCATGTTCAAATACGGCAAGGTCGGTGCGGAAATCCCCGCCCAACTCTACGCCGCGGTCGCGGAGATTCTCGCCTGGGTCTATCGCGTCAACCGGTTCCGGTATTACACGCAAGACAACCAGTTGAATCCGACGTCCTGAACACAAGAAAGCACGACAAGTGAGCCAACGAAAAACGCATTTCCAGAAGAACAAATGTCCCAAACCAAAGAGAGCGGAGCGTGAACTGGCACGGTGGGAATCTGGTGTTTGGAACTGGAAGTTTCCCTTGAGCTTTGGGCTTTGAACGTATCTCCCATGCCTTCACCTTCCTCCAATATCGTCAAACTGCTTCGCCAGGGTGATCTGTGGCTGGTCATTGGGCTGTTCGGCACGATCTTGCTGCTGATCCTGCCGGTGCCGCCGTTCCTTCTGGACGCATTGCTGGCCATGAGCATCGCCATGTCGATGCTTGTCGTGCTGGTCATTCTTTACATCCGTGAGCCATCGGACTTCACCGGGTTCCCGACCCTGCTGCTGTTTATCACGCTCTTCCGGCTCGCGCTGAATGTCGCATCCACACGGCTTATCCTGCTCGACGGCTATGCCGGTCA
Organism: Verrucomicrobiota bacterium; assembly: GCA_031378375.1. Lineage (GTDB taxonomy): Bacteria > Verrucomicrobiota > Verrucomicrobiia > Limisphaerales > JANNEF01 > JANNEF01. The sequence goes on from JANNEF010000183.1 coordinate 20,944, forward strand.
CATCATCGAGGCGTTCGGCAATTTCGTTGTACGTGGCAACTACGTCGTCGGACTCGTCATCTTCCTTATCCTCGTGCTGATCAACTTCGTCGTCATCACCAAGGGCGCGGGACGCATTGCGGAAGTCGCGGCCCGCTTCACTCTCGACGCGATGCCCGGCAAGCAAATGGCCATTGATGCCGAGCTCAACGCCGGCGTAATCAATGAGGTCGAAGCTCGCACCCGCCGCCGCAAGATCGAGGAGGAGGCGGATTTCTACGGAGCCATGGACGGAGCGAGCAAGTTCGTGCGCGGAGACGCCATCGCGGCCATTCTGATCACCGTCATCAATGTGCTCGGCGGCTTTGCCATCGGCATCATGCAAAAGGGCATGAGCATGACCGAATCTCTCCAACGCTTCACCCTGCTCTCCATCGGGGACGGTCTGGTCTCCCAGATTCCGGCACTCATCACCTCCACTGCGGCGGGCATTTTAGTCACGCGCGCGGCCTCGAAGAACGATCTCGGCCAGGATTTGGGCCGCCAATTGTTGTTCTACCCGCGCGCGCTGACGGCCCTCGCCGGGATGCTTGGCGTGATGGCGATCGTGCCCGGTTTGCCCACGGTGCCGTTCCTCACGCTGGCGGGCATCAGCGGCGCGCTGGCCTATTCGTTGCGTCATCAAGGGCCGGCTGCTGCTGCCGCCAGCGATGCCGCTGCCGCTGCCACCGGCGTACCCGCTGCGAAGGATGGCAAATCCACACCAGGTGCCCCCGCCGCTGCGCCAACCCCTGACAAACTGGAAAGCCTGCTGCAACTCGATGCGCTGCAAATTGAATTGGGCTACGGTTTGGTGAGCCTGGCGGATACGCGCAAGGGCGGCGATTTGCTGGAGCGCGTCACGGGCGTGCGCCGCACCTTCGCGCAGGACATGGGATTGATCATTCCGCCGATCCGGCTGCGCGACAATCTGCAACTCGCCGCCAATCAATACCGCTTTGTGCTCAAAGGCAGTCCGATGGCGCGTGGCGAACTGATGCCCGGCTATTGGCTGGCCATGAACGCGACCAACAGCCGCGTCACGCTCAAAGGCGTGCCAACCACGGAGCCAGTGTTCCAGTTGCCCGCCACGTGGATCAGCGAAGTGGAACGAAAAAATGCGGAAGCCGCCGGCTACACGCTCGTGGACGCCGCTTCAGTGCTGGTCACGCATCTCTCAGAATCCATCAAACGCCACTGCTCGGAAATACTTAGCCGGCAGGATGTGCAGGTGTTGCTCGATAACCTCAAGCAAACGCACCCAACGGTGGTGAACGAGTTGATCCCGGCGCAGTTGAACGTCGGCCAGGTGCAGCGCATCCTGCAAAACCTGCTCGCCGAAGGCATCGCCATCCGCAACCTCGCGGGCATTCTCGAAAAAGTCAGCGACTTCGCCGGCGTCACGAAGAACCCGGATGAACTTTCCGAGCAGGCCCGCAAGGCCCTTGGTCCACAACTCGCCAAACCGTATCAAGCCGAAAACGGCACCCTCCGTGCCCTGACTCTGGACCCGCGTCTGGAACATCAGATCGCCCAGGGCATCCGCCAGACACCGACGGAAGTGACATTGACGATGGAACCCAAACTGGCGCGACACCTGGTGGATTGCCTTTCCAAAGCGATTCAACAGATGCTTGCGGCCGGGCAGCCGCCAGTGGTGCTGTGCGCGCCGCAGATCCGCCTGGGGTTTCGCCGATTCTTTGAAACGACGTTCGCGGATCTGGCGGTGCTGGCGTACTCGGAGATACCGCCACGTGTGGAGATACAAAATGCCGGAGTGATTCCCGGTTTGGAGGCCGGGACGTGATTCCAACGGCATCCGCTGATGAATTACGGGAGAGCTTGCTCCAGCGAATCGGTGAATTGAACCGCCAACTGCCGACAGGTTCATCCGCCCATACGGTCCCACCACCAACGGCGCAACCAGATATTCGCAGTGCGGTCGATGAATCGCGTTTAAGAGTCGCGCGTCCGCTTGTGGACGCGCTGCAATCCTTCGGGCTGTTGCCCGTGCACGCGCAGTACGTGGCGGACCAGTTGCCCGGATCGCAACGCCACGCGCGGGAAACCGACGCGGAAGCCCTCGCTCTCGCCACCGATGTGCTGCGGTCGCACTGGAACCATCCGGCTCCAATATCAACCGCCGCGGCGGGCACGCATGTTTTCATCGGTGGGCCGGGTGTGGGCAAAACCACCTGCCTGTGCAAATGGCTGGCGCAAGCAGTTTTGTTGGGAGGGCACGCCGCTCGCGTCTGGCGACTCGATGGACGAACGGCAAACATGGCCGAAGCCTTGAACCTGTATGGCGAGGTTCTCGGCGTGCCCGTAGAGCGATCCTGGCCCAAGGCACCGGCGCCGGCGGAGGAACTTCAATTTGTCGATTTGCCGGGCGTGAACTGGCGTGACTCTGGAGCCGTGCGTGAATTGGGAGAAAGGGTGTCCGCTGCGGGGCCGGCGCAGCTTCATCTTGTGCTCAACGCTGCCTACGAAACCCGCTTGCTCCTCGCGCAGGCGGAGGCGTTTGCTGAACTGCCTGTCACCGATTTGCTGTTCACCCATTTGGACGAGGAGCCGCGCTGGGGCAAACTGTGGAATTTTGTGTTCGGCACAAACTGCGCGCTTGGCCATCTGAGCGCTGGGCAAAGTGTTCCGGGAGAATTCCTGCGAGCGACTCCAGAAAATATTTCGCCGGGGAGTAATCAAGTAATTGCCAGCGTTTACGGTTCGGCGCGTGGCAGATGAAGTTGCTGGCAAAGCTTCTGCTAAATAGGTGCGGGCAAAGTGTAACTATGAAGCACCTGATGATTTTGGGCGGGTTTGTCGGATTCGCCATCGGCATTGCGTTTGGCGTGGCGCAGGGCAGCGCGTGGCCGAACGTGTTGTGGCGCGCGAGTGTCGCCGCATTGCTGGCGGGGGTGGTTCTGCGTTGGTGGGGGCGCGTGTGGCTGGATAGTCTGGCCGAGGCGCGGCGCGAACGCGCAGCCGAGCCGGAGACACCCCCCGTCGCCTCCACAGCCGGGAAAGCCGTCGTATGATGTCTATACCGCCAACACCCGGCAGCCTGGCACCGATGCCCCGCGACTCCACGCCAACACCGGCGGAACTCTGGCAGCGCTACCATGCGACCGGACCGGGTGACGTCAGTGAGGAGGAATTGGTTAAACGCTTTTTGCCGCTGGTGAAAACCGTCGTTGGTCGCCTGGCGATGAGCCTGCCCTCATACGTGGACACGGATGACATCTCCAGTGCCGGGTTGCTCGGCCTGCTCAACGCCGTGCGCAACTACAAGTCCGATTGCGGCGCGCCTTTCGAGGCTTACGCGCGCATCCGCATCCGCGGCGCCATCCTGGACGAGATGCGGCGCATGGACTGGGTGCCACGTACGGTTCACGTCAAGGCCCGGAAAGTGCAGCTTGTGCTTGCGGAACTGGAACAACGAAAGGGACGGCTGCCAGATGACTCGGAGATGGCATTGGCGCTGAAACTGTCGGCCCGCGACTACGAGGAACTTCTGGAGGAAATCCGGCCGGCCACGTTCATCTGTCTGGACACCGTGGGTAGCGGCAGCGGTGACGCACTGTCGATCAACGGCGAAGCAATTGTGGACGAAAGCCAGCCGGATCCCACGGAGATGACTTCCCAGAACGATTTGGCCCGATTGATCGCTGAACGAATGGAAGCACTCCCGGATCTGCACCGGAGAGTTATCGCGCTTTATTACTTCGAGGATTTGCGAGTTCGGGAAATTGCGGAGGCCTGTGGCTTGAGTGCCTCGCGTGTCAGTCAGTTGCACACGCAGGCCATTCTCGCGATCCGTGCCCATGTGGAGCAGTTCGAACAGGCTGCTACCAGCCGGAACCGGGGAGTTGCGGCATGATTATTCTCATCGGCTGTTTCATCGTTATCGGCTCGGTGCTGGGCGGCTTCATGATGGCCGGCGGTCATGTCGGAGCGCTCATCCATGTGTCGGAATTCATCGTAATCGGCGGTGCGGCAATCGGTGCGATGGTGATCATGGCACCCAAGAAGGTGCTGATTGACATGGTCAAATTGATCATCCTCGCGCTCAAGGGCGCGCCGTTCAACAAGGCTTCCTACGAGGATTTGCTCAAGGCGCTGTACGAGCTTTTCCTGCTGGGCCGGCGCAACGGGATGATTGCGCTGGAGGAGCACGTCATGAATCCCGACGCGAGCACCATTCTTCAGAAGTATCCGGCGTTCACCAAGAACCATCACGCGGTCAGCTTTCTTTGCAACGGTCTGCGGCCGATCATTGACGGCAAGATCAAGCCCGACCAGCTCAAGGCGCTCATGGACGCGGAAATGCAAAGCATGGAGGACGAGCACCACGCGCCCATCAGCGTCCTCACGAAGGCGGCGGACGCGATGCCGGGCTTTGGCATCGTTGCCGCCGTGCTTGGCATCGTCATCACGATGGCCGCGATTTCCGGGCCGATTGAAGAGATCGGGCACAAGGTCGCCGCTGCGCTCGTCGGAACTTTTTTGGGCATCTTCGTCTCCTATGGCTTCATGAATCCGTTGGCGGTGAATATGGAGTTCATCTGCGCTGCGGAGATGGCGTTCACCAAGTGTATTGCCACGTCGGTCGTCGGCTTCGCCAACGGCATGGCGCCCATCATGGCCATCGAAGTTGCCCGTCGGAGTTTGAGCAGCGACGTGCGCCCGACTGCCGACGATCTTGAGGCCATGCTGAAAGCGCTCAATAGTCCCGGGAAAACCTGACCGATGAGCAAAAAGGGCGGTCATCACGGCGGCGCGTGGAAAGTGGCCTACGCGGATTTTGTCACCGCGATGATGGCGCTGTTCATGGTGTTGTGGTTGGCCGCGCAGGATCAGAAGATCAAGGAGGCGGTGGAGCGCGCGTTCCGCAACCCGTTCATGTCTCTCACAAAAGAAGGCTCCGGCCTCATCCCCTCCAAGAACAAAGACTCTGGTCGTGGCAGTTCTGGCAAGTTCGACAATGCCACGGCCTCGGCGGTCGAGGTAGCCATGCTGCGTCGGCTACAGCACGAACTGGTAAAATCCCTGGCCAAAAAGGATGAACAGGAGCAGGACGAGTCGGTAAAAATCACCCTCACTCCCGAGGGATTGCGGATAAACATATTCGATCGCGCACGCAAACCCGTCTTCGAACCGGACAGCGAAAAACTCACCGACTACGGCGCGTGGATCCTGAGCACGCTGGCGTGGGAGATTTCACGCTACAAAACCTTCTTGATCGAACTCGAAGGTCATACCGAGCGTGGACGCACGGCGGTCAGCAAACAATACGGCAGTTGGGAATTATCGGCGGATCGAGCCAACGCCGGACGCCGCAAACTGATTGAAGCCGGCGTCAACGCGGGGCAAATCAGGAAGGTCGCCGGATTCGCGGACACGCTTCCGTTGCCCAGCACCGACGCAGAGGATGCCATTAACCGACGCATCACGCTGATGTTGCGTGTGCGGACAGATAAGGATTAACCCCAGAATTTCTCGCATGACTCACAAGTTTATTCCCCTGATGCCGTCACCCGGAGGCGATGCACACATGCACGCGTCCGTCTCATCTTTGAAGGTCGTGCCTAATGCCGAAGTTGGCTTCCGCCCGATTGACTCCACTCTTGCGCCCGTGCCCCCTTCCCCCGTCGCCCAATCCGAGGCAGCTTCCAAAGCCGCCCCCACCGTTTCTTTCCAGCGTGATGGGGGCCGGATCACCAGGGTTTCAATTGTGTGCTCCTGCGGTGAGCAGATTGATTTGGCGTGCGATTATTCCCAAGAGCCGGGCTGAAAGACGCGACGAGTCCCCGGTTCCATTTGGTCCGTAGTTCTCGCCCACAACAGACGTCGCTATCGGAATCAAGAGGCGGAGTCGAATTTACAAACCGATTTCCAACCGGAAAGGCGTGCAGTCGCCGGCGTGTCTCCGGCGTGTCTCGGGGTGTGATTAAGAGTGGGTGAGGGCCGGAGCGCCGCAATCCTTGCGACGCGGCGGCTGGACGGTTCGCGCCGCAAGGATTGCGGCGCTCCGCGCGCAGTCTTGAATTCCCTTTCGCCTCACCCACTTTTAATCACACCCAGTCTCCCCGTTCGTGGATGCACTTAGCGTTGCAGAATTGGACAACTACAGTTACCCATCGGCAAAAAACGGTGTCGAAGGAGATTCACCGAGCAACATTTTCCTTTTTCACCGAGTATTTGGACACAAACTCCCGTTGATTCGAATAAATTACCTCATGGCATGAGCGGTGCTGAACTGGTCTGGATGAATGTCAGTCTCTATCAAGCTGCCGCCGCACTGAACGCCAACGCCCGCTGGCAGGAGTTAATCACTGAGAACCTTGCGGCCAGCGCCATTCCGGGCTTCAAAAAGCAGGAGATGTCTTTCAGCGCGGTCGCCGCGGGCGTGATGCCCGCGTCCGCCAGCGGTTCGCAACATTACGCTCTGCCCCACGCCAGCGCGGTCACAAACTTTTCGGCAGGCGAGTTGAAATTTACCGGCGTCAAGACCGACGTGGCGCTCGAAGGTCGTGGTTTTCTGGCAGTGCAGATGCCTGACGGCAACACGGCCTACACGCGCGATGGTGAATTGCAAATCAACGCCGCCGGCCTGCTGGTCACCAAACAAGGATTCCCTGTCTTGGGCGACAGCGGCCCAATCCAACTTGACTTGAGCAATCCCGCGCCTGTCTCCATTGCTTCGGGTGGCGACGTCAGCCAGGGCGCGGACGTCAAAGGGAAACTTCGCGCCGTGGAATTCGACGATCCACAAGTGCTCACGCCAATCAACGCGGGCTATTTTATAGCCAGCAACGCCGGACAAACACCCCGCGATGCCGAGATCGCCGTGTTTCGTCAGGGCTTTCTCGAATCCGCCAACACTTCCGCAGTTTCCGAAATGGCCCACCTCATCGCCGCGATGCGGATGTACGAAGCGAATCAGAAAGTCATTCAGACCCATGACGAGCGCATGGGTCGCGCCATCAGTGAAATCGGCAATCCCAGTTAAACCTTATGCTACGCGCCCTTTACTCCGCCGCCGCCGGGATGCAATCCCAGCAACTCAACCTCGATGTGATCTCGAACAACCTGGCGAACGTCAACACGACCGGTTTCAAGAAAAGCAAAGTCGAATTCCAGGATTTGCTCTACCAGACCACGCGCGCTGCCGGTGCGGACCAAGGCGCGGGCAATCAACTGCCGACCGGGCTGCAAATCGGCCACGGCTCGCGACCGGTCGCCACCTCC
>JANNEF010000184.1:0-2297 GCA_031378375.1 Verrucomicrobiota bacterium
AAGGTCGATGCGCTGGAAGCGGCGACCATTCCTAAAGTGGCGAATGTTCAGGAGTCCAAAAATGCCGGCTACGAAATGATTGGCACCAGCGGACTGAGCTGCATCGTGTGCCACGAGTTTAACGGACAGAAATCCGGCGAAATGAGCGCGCTCGACCTTGCGCGTGTATCCGAGCGACTCAAGGAAAACTGGTTCCACCTCTACATGCGGCAGCCCTCGCGCTTCCACCCCACGGTGATCATGCCCATCTACTGGCCCGACGGTCAGTCCCCGCTTCCCAAGATTCTCGGCGGCGACGCTGGGCAGCAGATCGGAGCGCTCTGGACTTATTTGGAGGACGGCACTCGCGCGAAGAAACCGGCCGGCCTTTCCCGGCAGTCCAACGAACTGCGCGTGGGCGACACCACCGAGATTTGCCGCGGCCAGAGTCCGGTTGGCTATCGCGGCATTGGCGTCGGCTATCCCGAGCGCATCAACCTCGCCTTCGACTCCGGCGAAATGGCGCTGCGCCAGCTTTGGAAAGGCGACTTCGCCACCGTGGACTCGGGCCATTTTCGCCCGCGAGGAACTGACTCCATTCCTTTTCCACCGGGCATTCCCTTCCACCGGTTGGAATCACTGGAGGACAATTGGCCCTACAAGGGGAAGGCCAACCATGCCTTCCCTCAGGATCATGGCTACCAGTTTCGCGGCTATCATCTGGATGCCGCGCGCAGACCGACGCTCCTCTACCACTACGGCGACATTGCGGTGGAGGACTTCTTCGAGGATGCGCGCGACAAGGACGGCAAAGCCTACTTCAAACGCACGCTCCGCTTCGACACGCCCGCAGAGCAAACACCGTTCTATTTCCGCGCCGCTGCCGGGAAGAAAATCACCGCTTCCGCCGACCGCACCTTCACCGTGGACAAACTCCAAGTCCGCATCACCAGCGACCATAAGGGCATCATCCGCGAAGGCGAAAACGGCGACGTGTTGATCCCGCTAACGCTGCCGAAAGGCCGCTCCACTCTCACTCTCGAATACCAATGGTAAGGACACACTGCATCATCGCACTCGCCGCTCTCGTCGTGGCACCGCATCTCCGCGCCGCCGAAGACCTCGGGGCCATGTGGGGCACCGCTGCCGAGGAGGCGAAGTATTATCCCATCGTGAATATCCCCATCCCGTCCACCGTGCCCATGCGGCCGGGCGGGTTGGAGAGCTTGCCGGACGGACGCCTCGCCGTTGGCACCCGGCGCGGCGACATCTATTTCGTGAAGGGCGCGTTCGATTCGCCGCCGAAGCCCGAGTTTCACCTCTTCGCCAGCGGGCAGGACGAAATCTTCACCCTCTCGTGGCGCGACGGCGCGATGACCGCCATCACCTGGGGCGAAGCCACGCGCATCTCCGACACCGACGGCGATGAAGTCGCCGACCGCTACGACACGCTCACGAGCAACTGGGGCTACGCCGAAGGGCACGAGTTTGCGTTTGGCTCGAAGCCCGATCCCGAAGGCAACATCTGGGTCGCGCTGGGCCTGAGCGGTTCGTATGAATCGCACAATCTTTTCCGCGGTTGGGCGGTGAAAGTGACGCCGCAGGGAAAGATGATTCCCGTGTGCAGCGGACTGCGCAGCCCCGGCGGCGTGGGCGCGAACGCGGAAGGCGCGATGTTTGTCATCGAGAGCCAGGGTCCGTGGAATGGATGCTGTTCGCTGAAGCATCTCAAGGAGGGCGCGTTCCTCGGACATCCCGCGAGCTACAACTGGTATCCCTTCGTCCCCGGCATGAAAGCACCCGCGCTGGAACCGAATAGCAATTCGCGCATGGGCGTGGAAAAGAAGCGCGTGAAGGAACTCGTGCCGCCGGCGGTGAAGTTTCCCTACATCAAGATGGGTCGCTCGATTTCCGGTTTCCGGCTCAACAAGACTGGCGGCAAATTCGGCCCCTTCGACGGCCAGCTTTTCCTCGGCGACTACACGCAGAGCATCATCATGCGCGCGACGACCGAGCAGGTGAATGGCGTGTGGCAGGGCGCGTGTTATCCATTCCGCGAAGGGTTGGCCACCGGGATCATGAACGTGGAATTTTCGCCCAAGGGCCAGCTCGTCGCCGGAGGGTTCACCACGAGCAGCCAGTGGCCCGTGCGCGGGACGGAGCCGTTTGCCCTCCAGCGGATTGATTGGAACGGCGTCGTCCCCTTCGAGGTCAAAGAAATCAACATCAAGAAGGACGGCTTCCTCGTCACCTTCACCAAGCCCATCGACAAGCGAGCGGCCGCGCAGACCGACGCCTACAGCATCACCACCTACACC
>JANNEF010000304.1:0-5417 GCA_031378375.1 Verrucomicrobiota bacterium
CTTTCTCCATCTCAAATCTCTTCTCGGCTGTGCCCAACTCCGAAGCCGTCAATGTAATGACTTGTGGTCAGTGTCGGTGGGTTACATGGTTCTACAGCATTTGTTTCGCAATCATCAGGGCGGCCCGACATCTGCTATGAACGTCACCAACCGATGAAAACAGCCAGAATTACGGACCAGGAACACGGAGTCTTCGGACTCGAATACGATAATGCCAGGGGCACAAAGAACATGATGCGCCTCGACGCGGCCACCTACGAAAAGGCCATCCGCGAGGCGAAATCCTATCTTGGCATCAACGCACAGAATGAGGACGAGGACGGGATGCATTGGGAAGTGGAGTGAGCCAGAGGCTCTGACGGCGCGCGTTCACAATCGCTTTGGTGAGGACAAAGGCCCTCGGACTGGCGGCCTTCGCTTGTCACAAATTGGAAACACCAACTGAAACTCACGTCGCCTCATCCGCGCGAGGCATGAACTCAAGGCCAGAAACTTATTTCACCAGCGGTTGAACATCCGGAACCGACACCCCACGCGCCTGGGAGAAATGAACGGGCGACCTCACCACCAAAGTGCGCAAACATAAGTCCGCCAGTGGCAGCACCACGTTGAAATTCTTGTGCATATACCGGTGATGCAGGAGGTGATGACCATTGAGCCGGAAGAAAATTCCACTCCGCTCCACACGGCGCTGCCGCGGAATGTGCATACACCAGTGCATGTACTCGTAGGCACCGTAATAAAGACAGGTGGCTAAAAACGAGCCGCAAACCAAGGCGAAGTTGCCCATCGCCCAGGCTGCGATCACAAAGGGCACTTGCGTGATCACAATCAGCACAGGGCCATTCCACCATGCCATCGGAACAGTCTCCTTGTCCGCCTCGTGGCGAAGATGGTACGAACTGTCTGCCTGAAATACGCGATGATGGATCACCGCATGCCGCTCAAAGGCGTAATCGAACCCGCCAACTTTTCGGTGCATGACATATCGGTGCAAGAACCACTCAAAAAAAGAATCGAATACCGTTCCCAGCACCACCCCGGCACCCATCCACCACAAAAAAGTATAAATAGTCAAAATTGTCCCAAGTTAAATGGCCACACGATCGCAACCAGACGTTTGCACGAAAAGTTCCAGCAAAAACACGTCGAATCCAGTTCACGCCACTTCCAACAACTACCTGATGGAACGGAGTTAATAGCGTTTACTGCCGTAGCTGTTACGGGAACCGCCGCTGTAGCCGCCGCCAGCGTCGCCAGCACGGTCTTCGCGCGGTCGAGTTTCATTGACGGTGGCGCGTCACTTCCGGCGTGGCCCTTGGCACGAAGCTAAAGCCGCGAGGACAGCCCCTTGCGCGGTCTTGCATGGGCTTGAATTCGGTGACGAGGCCGTACGCGGCGAACAGATTCTGGAGACCGGTTTCAGTAAGGCTGTGCGGCAGATTGCTCACGAATAACTCGGTGTTCATGCTAATTTGCAGCTTTGATCAACTGCTATATTCCAAACCGTTCCCGAATGCCGGGTTTCAAATCAATCATTGAAAACAATTTCACCTGAAGATCTACCGAGTCTTGAAATTCGACAAGATGTCTAACTGAGATACAAGGTGCGCGGAGCACTGGTTCACCGCAACTTAATTTCGTCATTTTATTTCCGGGGCAACGCGACACATGGAACACGCCCTTCGTCTCGGACCAAACAGGCGCTGTGGGTCACCGAGAAAAGCCCGCCGTCCGAGCCAAATAGCCAGGCGCGACACGGTTGCTCTCGAAATTCTGAGTGCAGTTGCCGTCCAAGAAAGCACAACCGAAAGTTTGAACTTTCATATTGGCTTCGGCGGCCTCTAGGATGCCGCGAATGAAACATTCTGGCAAGGCTCGGGGCGCCGCGATGCGGTTGATATTCTGGACGCTCAGCCTGCTCCTCATGATGGTGGTCGGCGGCATTGCAGCCACGCTCGTCGGCAGCCTCATCGCGGCAGTTGCTTCAACGCTTATCGGGCTGTGGGTGTTCTTCGTTCTGTTCACGCTCTACTTTTTCCGTGACCCTGATCCGCACGCGCCTGTGATACCAAACGCGATCGTATCGCCCGCACACGGCACCGTGGACGTGATTGACGAGACGACAGAGCCTGAATTCATGGAAGGCCCCTGCCAACGCATCTCCATTTTCCTCTCCGTGATTGACGTCCATGTGCAGAAGGCGCCGGTGAGCGGACGGATTGCCTTGCTCAAGCACAAGCCCGGCAAGTTTCTCAGCGCCACGAGGGCGGATTGCTCCGAATACAACGAAAACGTCCTCGTGGGTTTCGAGCCGACCGACTATCCCGGCCAGAATCTGGCCATTCGCCTCATCGCCGGCCTGATCGCGCGCCGCATTGTGACGTGGGCTGAAATGGGTGACACCGTCCCGCGCAGCGAGCGCATCAGTCTCATCCAATTCGGCTCTCGCTGCGACGTTTACCTGCCGCGCTCGGTCAAAGTCCATGTCAAGCTGGGCGACAAAGTCAAAGGCGGGGAAACCATCATCGCCTCGTTCCCGTAGCCGCGCATGGGAGACAACCCGCCAAAACTGTCCCGCCCGGTCGAGGACACTTCGCACACTGATGCGCGGCTGAAAATTTATTTCCTGCCGAACCTGTTGACCGGGGCAAACCTGTTCTGCGGGTTTGTGGCGCTGACCAAGATCGTCAACTGGGACATAGCCGGTGAAGACTACAAGGACATCAAGGTCGCCCTGTTCTTCATCCTGCTGGCGTGCATCTTCGATTTGCTCGACGGGCGGGTGGCGCGGATGGGCGGCGCGGAAAGCCCGTTTGGCCGCGAGTTCGATTCGCTGGCGGACATCATTTCCTTCGGCGCGGCCCCGGCCTTCCTCGTCTATCGCATCGTGCTCAAGGATGTGTTTACCGTGCATCAAGAGATCGGCTGGTTTATCGCCTCGATTTACCTGTTGTGCGGGGCGTTTCGATTGGCCCGGTTCAACTGCCTGGCGGCGCAGGCCGGTAGCGGCGGCGGCCGCGAATTCCTCGGCTTTCCCATCCCCGCCGCCGCCGGTCTGGTGGCGTCGCTCACGTTGTTCATGATGTGGCTCGATGAACACGGTTACATGGAAGAGAAGTTCGACCGGAGCAAGTGGCGCTTTCTCCTGCCGATACTCATGGTATTCCTCTCCTGGATGATGGTCAGCGAAGTGAAGTATCCGACGTTCAAGCGACTCGACCTGCGAACGACGAAGACCTTCACCAAGACGCTCGTGGCCGTGCTGTTCATCGGCGCGGTGGTCATCCTGCGGGAAAAGTTGCTCACGTTCGTGATGCCCGTCTTCTTCACGTCCTATCTGGTTTACGGATTCATCCGGCCCCGCATCTCGCGCAAGGTCCGCCACGAAATCGAGGACGAGGAGGACGAAGGCGACGAATCCACCTCCGCACCTTCGTAAACGCGCATGTTGGGCGACCATCCCCTGTTACTCGCCAGTCTGACCGGCTTCATCAGCGGACTGCTGCTTTCCATCCCCGTCGGGCCAGTGAACCTGACGATCATGAACGAAGGTTCCCGCAACGGTTTCAAGTGGGCGTTCCTGATCGGCCTGGGCGCCACGCTCATGGAAGTCATATACTGCGCGGTGGCGTTCACCAGTTTCGCATCCTTCTTCAGCCGCGGCTTGGTGAAAGCGGCCATGGAGTTGTTCAGCTTCGTGTTCATGCTTTACCTGGGGATCAAATTCATCCTGGCCAAGACCGTCACCACGGCCACGAACTTCTCGCAAGTCACCAGCCGGCTCGAAAACCGGATCGAAGCGCGCATCGAACAAAAACTCCACCCGCACTCGGCGTTCTGGACCGGTTTCGTGCGCGTACTGGGCAACCCGGGCGTGCTGGTGTTCTGGATCATTCTGGCGGCGAACTTCATCTCCCGCGAATGGGTTGAACCGAACGGCCGGGGCAAACTGGCCTGCATCGCCGGCGTCGCTGCCGGCACTGGCCTGTGGTTTGTCGGCCTGAGTTGGGCCGTTTCCCTCGGCCACAGGAAATTCAGCGAGCAGACGTTGTTGCGCATGGAACACTGGTCTGGCTTCGGCTTGCTGGCACTCGCCCTGGGCCACGGTAGCCACATCGTCTGGCAAATGGCGCGCCACAAGATGTAGCTGACCGGCCGCCGGGAAATTGGTTTGCGCCCCGGTTGGCTTCCCCGTTTACTGGCGCGGTGATGGATGAGTCCCTCGGTGCCATTCCCTCGTCGCTGCGCTTGCGCGGCGAAAGCCAGGCCGCCCTGCACGCCCGTGCCGCGGCAGCGGCGAAAGCACATTTTGGCCGGAGCGTCTTCTTGCGCGCCGTGGTTGAAGTCTCCAATTACTGCCGCGAGAACTGCGGCTATTGCGGAATGCGCCGCGACAATCGCAATCTCGACCGGTTCCGCGCGCGGCACGACGACCTGGCCGAATTGCTCATTCACGACCGTCCGGCAAGCGTCACGGACGTCAACATCCAGACGGGCGAAGATCCCATCGCCGTGCGCGAAGTGGTGCTCCCGCTCATTCGAACGCTCCGCCAGGAAACGTCGCTGGGCATCAGCGTCTGCCTCGGCACGTTGAACGCCGCCCTCTACGATGAATTGAAGGCGGCCGGCGCGAGCACCTACATCATCAAATTTGAAATCGCCAACGCCCCGGCCTACCAGCGACACGAGGCGCCTGGCTCGCTCGCCGAAAGGTTGGAACACATCCGATGGCTGGCAAATGCGGGCTGGCATGTCAGTTCCGGTTTCATCGCCGGTTTGCCGGCGCAAACCGAATTGGAACTCTGGAAAAACATCGAACTGGCCGGGCAACTGCCTTTGATCGGCTGTAGCGTCAGCCCGTTCATCCCCGGCGAAGCCACGCCCTTGGCCCACGCGCCGATGGCGGACATCGAGACGACCTTGAATTGCATGGCCCACCTGCGGTTGCTGCACCCCGAATGGGTCATCCCGGCAGTCAGCGCGCTCAATCTCGCGGAGCCGGGCAACGGCTACCGCCGCGGCCTGCGCACCGGTGCCAACCTGACCACCATCAACCTGACTCCATCCGGCCTGCGCAATGATTACCTGCTGTACAAGCGGGACCGTTTCATCATGACCGAGGAGCGCATTCTTGACGCGATTGAAGCAGAGGGACTGACGCCGTCGAAACAGAGCCTCGCGGACTACTTCCGGGGAACGGAGACCAACAGCGTGGCAATTGGCATCGAGAGCGCGGAAACGCTCGTTTGATTCAGCAATTCATTAATGCAGGATGATTCTAGTTCGCGTTCAAGGTGAGACTAACTATCCAGGGCCAGGCGCAGATGCTCCGGACGCGATCTCGATCCGAAGCCAGCCGTGGCAGGCCAGCCTCCAAAGTGCGCACCACTCCGGCCATGTCTGAAAACACCCGG